>NZ_JOGP01000041.1:0-29888 GCF_000719505.1 Streptomyces sp. NRRL B-3229
CGTCCTCACCGACGACGGCGACACACCGCACCTCGTCTCGGACGGCCATGTGCTGAGCCGGACCACCTATCCGCCGAGCTGGAGCGACGCCCCGCCGGACGCACGGCCCCCGCACACTCCGGCCGCCCTACGGGACTATCTCACCGAGATGGCTCACACCCACAGCACAGCTCCCCTGACCACAGATCAACTCCTGGATGCCGTACAGGAGTTGCTCGGGCATTGGACGCTCGGCGCCCGCGAGTCGGCCGCACTGGTCCGGCTCCTGGCGGATGCCGAGGGGCTGCGTCCGGCCGGGCGACTCACCGACCGGCTGGGACGACCGGGGGAGGCATATGTGTACGACGTCCCGGGTGCCCGGCGCATGCTGATCCTCGATCCCGGCACGGGCACCGTCCTCGGCCTGGAGACGACCGCTACCCAGGACGACCCCCGGGACGGGGTCGAGGCCGGGGCCGTGCTGGAGTACAACGCCTGGCTGCGTTGACCGCGGAGCGCCGCTTCGCCGACCCTGCCGTCCCACCACCAAGCCCCAAAGCTCCCTGTTCGCAGGGGACTCGAGGTGGAGGGTCTCGAAGCGCAGGTTCAGTGGGTGGTGACGAGGTCCTGGAGTTGGTGAGCGAGATCGGCGTTGGGCTGCGGGATGGCGCCGAGGCCGTCGATGCGGTCGACGGCCAGGTCGTCGACGGCGTCCTTGACGGTGTCTTCGGGGACGGCGGCCGCATTCTTGGGCAGATCGAGGAAGACGGTCAGGGCTCCGTCCGGGCCGGTGGTGGTGTCTACGACTTCGTGCGGGATGGGTGCGTACTGGCAGGGTTCGTGTTCGAGGGGTTCGATCTGGCGGGCCCAGCGTGCTTGTCACCGAACTTGAGGTGTTCAGGCGTTAGGTGGCAAAGACGGTGCGTGGACAGGCCGAACAGCAAGGTGATCGCGCACTGCGCACTGAGGGCCGCCTTCGACCAGACCGGCATGCTGCCCGAGCAGCTGTGGAGCGACCGCCTCCTCGACGAAGCCAGACACACCGCCGATCCCGTGCACTTCGTCCGCGTCTTCGGCATTCACCCCCACACCGCCGTCAGGTACGTCCACGCAGCCCACCCAGACAAGGCCCTGGCGAAAATCCGCTGAGGCGACACCAGTCCCCGCGCGGGGATCCGCGCCAGCTCCAAACGCGGATCTGGTCCTGGTGGAACGGCGGTTGGCGACGGATCACCATTGAGTGATGAGCGGCGTGTCCGGTTCGTGCTGCCTCCAGTCTTCGGTAAGGCGGACGAGGCGGGCGGGGGCGGCAATGCCGCGCACCGTTGCGATCTTGCCTCCTGCGATGTCGAACGTCACGGCGCCGATAACCTGGTCGCCGCTCAAGAAGAGGATGGCGGGCGCGCCGTTGACGAGCGCGTAGTAGACGGCGGGTGTGCCACCTGCGAGTCGCCGTTTCGCGGGGGTGGGTTTGAAGCCGGCCCGCGCGACGGCGGCGATGCGTTGCGCGCTGTCGAACTGAAGCAGCTTCTCGGTCATTCCGGCGCCGTCGGAGATCGCGGTGGCGTCGTCGGTGAGCAGCGCGACCAGCCGTTCGGTGCGGCCCGACGAGGCTGCTGCGAGAAATTCCTCGACGATCCTGCGGGCGGATGCCGGATCGACTTCGTCTTTGCCGCTGCGGCGCGCGCCGGTGATGCGGCGTCGGGCCCGGTGGAGGTGCTGCTGGCTTGCGGATTCGGTGAGGTCGAGGATCTCGGCGATCTCGGCGTGGCTGTGGGAGAACGCTTCGCGCAGGACGTAGACGGCCCGCTCGAGGGGGGACAGGCGTTCTATGAGTGTCAGTACGGCGAGGGAGACCGATTCGCGCTGCTCGAAGGTCTCGGCCGGGCCGAGCATCGGGTCGCCGTCGAGGAGCGGTTCGGGCAGCCAGGCGCCGGCGGTGCGTTCGCGGCGGGCCCGGGCCGAGCGGAGCCGGTCCAGGCAGAGGTTGGTGACGACCTTCGTCAGCCATGCTTCCGGCACCTTGATCCCCTGTAGGTCGGCGGCCTGCCAGTGCAAGAACGCGTCCTGCACGGCGTCCTCGGCATCGACAGCGGAGCCCAGCAGCCGGTAGGCCAGCGAGGCCAGCCGGTTCCGGCTGGCCTCGAACCGGCTGTTGTCGAAGCGATCGGTCGCGGTGTTGTCCATGCGGGTGACCTTAGGCGGCCGCGCGAGGCGCCTGGTCGGCGGACGCGTGCGGTGCGGCGGCCAGGCGGTGCTTGCGCTTGGGCAGGCCGAAGGTCGGGTGCGAGGTGGTCCACAGAGACATCTTGAGGATTGCCGCCTTGATCTGCGCTGCCTTGCGGCCGCCCACATACTTCGGCTTCGCCCGCCCCTCACTGTCGACCATCTGCAGGATCCCGTCCCGCCGCCCGAGGCTGATGTGGTTGCCCAGGTACTCCAGCTTGGTGTTCGGGACCTTGCGGCCGGTCAGGCGCCCCACGATCGCGGCCGCGGCCTGCATGCCGGTGCAGCCGGCCGAAGCGCAAGACATCGGCAGCGAGCGGCCGTTGTCGCCGATCGCGTAGGCGCCGTCGCCGACGGCATAGACGTTCGGGTGCGAGAGGGACCGCATGGTGCGATCGACGACGATCCGACCGTTCTCGGTGACCTCCAACCCGCCGACGGCAGCGATGCGGCTGACCGCGAACCCGGCCGTCCACACGGTTGCGTCCGACGCCAGGGCGGAGCCGTCGGCACACAGCACCCGCGCCGCCTCAACGGCTTCGACCTCGGTGTGCTCCCAGACGGTGATGCCCAGCCGGTCGCAAGCATGACGCAGGTGGCTGCGGGCTCCGGCGGAGAGCTGAGCGCCCAACTCGCCGCGGGCAACCAACGCCACCGACAGGCCGGGCCGCGATTCGGTGATCTCAGTGGCGGTCTCGATGCCCGTCAACCCGTCGCCGACGACCAGCACATGCCCGCCTGCACCCTGCCTGCTCAGGCTGTCCAGGCGCTCGCGCAGGCGCAACGCCGAGGGCCGGCCGGCGACGTCGAAGGCGTGCTCGGCCACGCCGGGGATGCCGTGGTCGGCACGGTGGCTGCCGAGCGCGTAGACGAGCGTGTCATAGCCCAGCTCGCACCCGCCGTCGGCATCGGCCAGGGCGACGACCCGGCGCTCGGGGTCAACGGCGGTGACACGGGCCACGCGCAACCGCACCCCCGTGCCCGCGAAGACGTGGGCGAGCTGGGGAGCCTCGATCTTCCGGCCGGCCGCGAGCTGGTGCAGCCGCAGTCGCTGGACGAAGTCCGGCTCGGCGTTGACCACGGTGATCTCGGTGCCCGCCGGGGACAACCGGCGGGCCAGGGTTCCGGCCACGTAGGACCCGGCATAGCCGGCGCCGAGGACGACGATGCGGTGCTTCATGTCTCGCTCCTGTCGGTTGGCTTGCTCCCGACCACTTGAGCGGGACAGCATCCCGATCCCTGACAGGAACCGCGTGTGACGTGAGTCACGGTCTGGGGCGAGCGATCCTCGGCCAGGCCGCAGACCAAAAATTGTCAGTTCGGCAGGGAACTGTTCGCCGGCACCGCCGAGCTCGCGCGCGTCACCGGGTGGAGCGCCCTCGACATGGGCCACCACGCCCAGGCGCGGCACGCCCTGGGGTCGCATTTCCGGTCCAGACTGCGATCACATCCCGGCGGCCAGCCAGACCGTCACGACCGCGGTCGCGGCGAGCCCGACGTTCAGTGCGATCCGGCGGTCCTCACCGGTCACGTGCGTGGCGATCGCACCGGCCTGCAGGAGGACGAAGCCGATGGCCGCGGCCGGCGCCAGCCAGGGCGCGATGCCGGTCAGCGGTGGCAGGATCAGGCCGACTGCGCCGAGTATTTCGACAGTTCCCAGCGCCCTGAGTGCGGGCAAGGGTACGCGGTCGACCCAGACCATCATCGGGCGGAGTTGATCGCGGCTACGGACCACCTTCAGCGTGCCTGCGTAGCAGTAGAAGAGGGCGAGCAGTCCCGCGACGATCCAGAAGGCGATGTTCATTGTTCCCGTTCATGGGCCACCGGTCCGCGGAGCCCTGTTGATTGCGTTGGTTGCGTTGGTTGCGTTGGTTGCCAGGCAAACCCCTGGAGATGGACCGGTCCGTCGTCCGAGGGGCACGAAAAGCGCCAGCGTCACGGCCTTGCCGGCCGGAAGAAGGGGCGGTTGGGCTGTCTGTTCCGTCCCGCCGGCTTCAGGCGGGCTCGGTCGCGTAGCGGCTCATCGCGTCGATGTTGGCTTGCCGCGTCAGCGGCCGGCCGCCGACGAACGCCTCCCGGAGGTCTCGGAAGTACTGCACGTACAGGTCGGGGGTGAAGGTGCTGAGCATGACGGCGGGCTGGTCGGTCAGGTTGGCGAAGGTGTGCGGGGTGCCTGGCGGAACCATCACGAGCGTGCCCGGGGTCGCGTCGTAGTCGTCGTCTCCGACGGTGAATCGCACAGTGCCGGACAGGACGTAGAAGCCCTCGTCGTGCTGGGCGTGGCGGTGCTGCGGTGGTCCCTGGGTGTGCGGGGCGAGCACAGACTCGGCGATGGCGAGTCTGTGCCCGGTGTGGCTGCCGTCCTCCAGAACGCGCATGCGTGTGGTGCCAAGAACGGTCGTCTCACCCTCGCCAGGGCCCACCACCGATACGGCGGGGTGGGCCTGCGGCTCTCTGGGCTTGGCTTCTTCGGTCATGCTCACCAGTGCACCGCCAAGGCGCCGCCGGTGTCCAAGACCCATGCTGCAACGCCGATATCGCCTGGGTATCGTTGCAGCGTGGAGCTACGGACCCTGCGCTACTTCGTGACGGTTGCCGAAGAGCTCCACTTCGGCCGCGCTGCCACCCGACTGCACATGAGCCAGCCGCCGCTGAGCCGGGCGATCAAGCAGCTGGAGGCCGACGTCGGGGCCCTGCTCTTCACCCGCTCACCGACCGGCGTCACGCTCACCCCGGTGGGAACGGTGCTGCTCGACGAGGCGCGGGCCCTGCTGGAGCATGCCGACCGCGTCCAGGTCCGCGTCAGCGCGGCCGCCGGCACCGCGACCCTCACCGTCGGCATCCTGGGCGACAGCACCGACCCCGGAGCATCCAGACTGGCCGCCGCCTGGCGCCGAACCCACCCCGGCATCGACATCCGCATCCGCGACACCGACCTGACCGACCCGACGTGCGGGCTGCGAAGCGGACTAGTCGACGTCGCCCTCACCCGCGCGCCGTTCGACCAGACCGCCCTGACGGTGCGTGCGCTGCGCACCGATCCGGTCGGCGTGGTCCTGCGCGCCGACGACCCGCTGGCCCGCCGCGGCCAGTTGCGGCTGGCCGAGCTTGACGACCGCCGCTGGTTCAAGTTCCCGCCAGGCACCGACCCCATCTGGCAGTCGTACTGGAACGGCGGCAGCCTGCGCGAGGGGCCGGTGGTGCGCGCCGTTCAGGAATGCCTACAGGCCGTGCTGTGGAACGGCACAGTCGGACTGGCCCCCCTCGGACACGACCTGCCCGCAGAGCTGGCTCTGGTACCACTGACCGACATGGCACCAAGCCACGTCGTAGCGGCATGGAACGAAAGCGACACCAACCCCCTGATCCGATCCTTCACCGACATCGCAACCACCGCATACCGCAACTGAACACCGGCAACCGCTGCCGCACCCAGTGAAACAAGCCACTGGTTAGATCTTGAAGAGGGCTTCCTCGTGTGGCGTGATCGGAGGGTCGAGGGCGTCGCGGAGGCGGGTGATGTCCTGGCGCGGTTCCGATGGGCCGTAGTTCGACCATGCAGGCTCGCCGTCAGGGTGCTGCGCCTGTTCACCAGGCCCGGTGCACCGGGGCCGACGGTGGCCGGGGCGCGGGGCCCCTTCGGTGCAACTCGGTGTCGTGAAGGATCAGACGCCACGCCAGCCGTTGGGGGTGCGTTGGAGCCCGCACTCACCCGGCTACAGGGCGACCAACTGCCGGAGCCAACCGATCCTCGCCCGTCCCCGCCTCGGCGAACTGATTGGTGTCGAACAACTCGTTGATGTGTCCCCCGAGTTCGGACCAGTGCTGTCCGGAGAGCTCGGCAGCGGCACGGGCGTCACCAGTGGCGCAGACCTGCACGAGCTGGTCGTGGTGCTCGATGGTGTTGCGGCCACCGAGAAGCGTGGAGAACTTCCGGTGAAGGATCCGGTGGATCTGCGGGTGGAGCTGATCGACGATCCTGCTCAGCACAGGGTTGTCGGCCGCCCCGATCGGTACAGCATGGAAGCGGTCGTCGGCCGCGAGCGCGGCAGCGGTGTCGTTGGCAGCGACGGCCCGCTCGAAGTCCCGGTTGGCCTCGCGCATGCGCTGAAGGTCCTGCCTGGTCATGACCGGAACGGCCGTCTCGACAGCGAGTTGGTCGAGGGAGCGCAGGACCGCGAGGGTCTTTTCGACGTCCCGGCGGTTGAGCGTGGTGATGCGCGTGTAGACGCCGGGCTTGGCCTCGACCAGACCGATGTCGGCGAGCCGGGCGAGCGCCTCCCGCACCGGGGTGCGGCTGAGGCCAAGGCGCTCGGCGAGGTCACCGTCCTTGACCTTTTCACCGGGGACGAGTTCGCCGCGCACGATGGAGTCGCGCAGACGGTGGAAGACCTCGTCGCTGAGAAGTCGGCGGGACACGGGCCTGTCGAGTGACATATTGCGTACAGTACATCGCTCTTGGGTTCATCCGGCGTCTCCGCTCGTGGCCAGGTTCACCAGGGCCTGGGCCAGCACGAGCGACGGGTCGACCAGGGGGACGTCCAGCTCCTTCGGGGGAAGCCCGAGGGGAATCTCGGTGCAGCCGGCGATCACTGCCTGCGCGCCCTGTTCGGTCAGGCGCCGCGCGGCGCGGGCCAGCAGCACGGTCGTCGATTCATCGCGGACGCCGGCCTTCACCGCCCGGACGGCGGTCATGACGTCTCGATTCTGGCCGACGTCGTCGGGCAGGACCAGGCGGATGCCGACCCGATCCAGCCACTCTTGATAGAGGCCCGCGCGCACGGTGCCGGTGGTGGCGAGCAGGCCGACGGTGTGGACGGGCGGGCTCATGGCGCTGAGGTGTCGTGCGACCTCGCCGATCATGTGGACGATGGGCAGGCCGACCTGGTCGGCGATGCGCGGGACGAAGGCATGGGCCGTGTTGCAGGGAATGGCGATGACGGTGGCCCCGGCCTCCCGCAGGACACGGCTGCCGTCGAGCAGCCAGGGGGTCGGGTCCGGGCCTTCGCCCAGCAGCGCCTCGGTGCGGTCGGGGATGGTCGGGTCGGACCAGATGACCGTCCGGAGGTGGTCCTGGTCGCTCGTGCCGGGGGTGGTCGAGACGAGCTTGGCGTAGAAGTCGGCGGTGGCCGCCGGGCCCATGCCACCGAGGATGCCGATGATCTCGGTGGCACGGGCAGGAGTGGAGGCAGGGATGGTCACCGGGCGGGTTCCTTGTCGAGGGCCGTAGCCTCGGGTCCGGCCACGGCGTGGGGGGTTTCGCGGGCGCCTCGTTTGGCTGCACGCCGGTTCTCGGAGCTGTCGACGACGGCGGCCGCGAGGGCGTTGCCGATGACGTTCACGCCGGTCCGGGCCATGTCCACGATGAAGTCGACGCCGAGGAGCAGGGCGATGCCCTCGGCGGGCAGGCCGAGGGAGTTGCCCGCGGCGATGAGGACGACGATCGAGGCGGAGGCGACGCCGGCCATGCCCTTGGAGAGGATCACCAGCACGCCGACCATGAGCAGCAGGGCGGGCAGAGAGGTGTCCGCGCCGTAGGCGTTGGCGAGGAAGACCAGCGCGGCCGCCTGGTAGAGGACGGAGCCGTCGGTGTTGAAGGAATAGCCGAGCGGGACGACGAAGGAGGTCGTGGAGCGGCTGACGCCGAAGTCCTCCAACTTGCCCATGAGGGGCGCCAGTACGGACTCGGAGCTGCGTGTGACGAAGGCGATGCCGACCAGCCCTGCGATGGACCTGAGGAGCTCGGTGTAGCGGATGCGGTAGAGCGCGGCGATGAGCGGGAAGAGGACGCCGATGACGATGGCCAGGCCCGCGTAGACCACCGCGATGAACCCGATCAGACTGCGCAGATTACCGAAGCCGTAGTAGGCGACGTCGTAGGAGATGAAGCCGAGCACGCCCAGGGGCGCGACGCGGATGACGTAGCCGACGACCTTGAACATCACCGCGGCGACAGACTCCAGGACGGAGGCGAAGGGCGCGGACTTCTCCCCGATCGCGGTCATGGCGACGCCCACGAGAAGGGCGAAGACGATCGCGCCGAGCAGGTTGCCCTCGCCGAACGCGGCGAAGATGTTCTTCGGAACGGCGTGCAGGACCAGCTCGTGGAAGTCGATGCCCTGGCTCAGACCGCCGAGGTCCTCGGCGTCGGCTCCGTGGACGGGGGCGCCCTTGCCGATCCCCGTGAGCTTGGCCAGTCCCACCGAGATCAGCAGGACGACGGTGGTGACGATCTCGAAGTAGAGGATGGCCTTGCCGGCGATCCGGCCGACCTTCTTGACCGACTCCATGCGGGCGATGCCCAGCACGACGAGCGGGAAGACCAGGGGCAGGACGACGACCTGCACCAGGTTCAGGAACACGTCTCCGAGGATCTTCATCTGCTCGCCCGCGGACGGGGCGAGGGACCCGATGAGGGCGCCCAGTCCCACGGCGATGACCGACTGGATGCCGATCGGCATGCGGAGACAGCGCCGCCAAAGAGTCGTTGTGCTGGTGGTGCGGGCTTGAGTGGTGTCCACGAGACCTCCTGGCGTACGCAATATATTGCGTTCTGCATGTTGGTCGGCAACACTGAAGCCGAAGACGGTGGCCTGTCAAGGGGCATACAGCAGAGCAAGGAGCAACAGATGGCCGTACGCATCGGGCACGACCTGGTCGGGGACACAGAGGTGCCGTCGACGCTTACTGCGGCGTACACACGGTCCGGGCCATGGAGAATTTCGCGATCACCAAATCGACCATCGCCCAGTTCCCCGAGCTGATCGCCGCACTGTCCGCGGTCAAGCAGGCCGCCGCCCAGGCCGATCGCGACCCGTCGCCCGCCGGATGCAGGGCGGTGATCGCAGGCCAATTCAGCCGATACTTCAACAGACCGCAGCAGCTGTGTGCATGATGGGACGCCACGCCCTCTGGGGGGTGTACGACGGTCAGTAGGTACCGGCCGGGACAGCAGGGGGCGCGGGGACGATGATGACGTGGGCCGAGGCCATGGCAAGCGGTGCGGGCGGTGGTCTGATCGCCGAGGCGGTCGTCACCTTCGGGCGATTGCGTTCCTGGCAGCAAGCACGGCACGCCCAGCGGGCGGTGGCGGGTGACCTCCCACCAATCGGGGCGTTCATCGACCCGCCGGCTGACGGACTTGCTGCCCTGTTCCGAGTCCTGCTGGGCGGCATGGCGGGCTGGCTGCTCCACACAGAAGTGACCGGCGTGTACGCGGCTGTGGCCGTGGGCGCGTCCGCGCCGGCGCTGCTCGCCCAACTGGGCCGGTCCGCCACAGCCGACGGTGCTCTCCACAGCGCCCCCGGTGGCCGGGATCCGGGCGTTTCCCCGGCCTGGCCGGAGCCGGGTCTTCCGCCGGTGTCCGAGGAGGCAAAGCCGTGACCGCGAGCCCGATCGCCAGGCGCTCCTGGCGGTCCTTCATCGACGCACAGTCACCTGGCACGCCCCGGACGGTGGGCCGCGGCCGCGCAGGACACACCCTGTGGCAGCGGGTCAAGGCGTCGGTCCTCGGCTTCGACCTTCCGGTACGGCCCGCCCCGACTGCGGCGCCCCGAACGCCGGGCACGGTGCCCCGGCAGTCCGCCGGGGAGGGATCCCGCAACCAGCAGCCAGACGTCCGACCCGCTCTGGGGTGGTTCGAACTGCCCGCGCTGTCCCCAGGCGGCGCCCTGACCGCCGCGGGCGGTGATGCGGTGGTGCTGGAGACCGCCGGGCCCGACGGCCGCGTCACCTTTCTGGTGCGGAGTGTCGGCGTAGGCGAGCCCTCGTACAGCCTGGAGTTGGTCCTGCGCGACGACGACGTCCGGCCGCTGATGTGCCAGATCCGCTACGCCCGGCCCGACGGCCGCATGCGGGAGCTGCTCGTACCGGTGGTGCGGGGGCCGGTCGGACCTGCGGCGTCATACGTCCGGCTCCCGGGATTCTCCATCGGAGCAGCCTGGACGGCCTCGGTTGCCATTCCGGTGGGGCCGGAGTCCGACTGGGACACCGACACGGTGACCGCCTCGATCGAGGCGACCCTCAACGAAGCGACCCGCGAGGCCTGGCGGCGAGTGCGCGAACGCGTCGGCGACGGCCTGCGCGGCGTCATCGACGATGCGCTGCGGTGACGGCCACTGACGTGCCCGGGCCCACCGGGGAGGCAAGCCACGGTGAACGGCCGCCCCGGCGCCCAGCGGGGGCCGGGGCCGGACACTTCCCGGAGCGGGCCGCGCTCGAAGCCGTGCTGGAGGGGGCGACGAGTCCGCAGGCATCCTTGAAGGAACTGCTCGGCGAGCGGCAGCTGTGGTGGAAGTGCTGCGCAGAGGCGGTACGCGCCGACCCTGCATGGTTCGCGGACGAACGTTCCGGAGACCTGGCCTCCTGGCTCGATGCGACGGCGCCGGACCGGGCGGGCAGCCCGGTGCCGTCCGCCCGTCAGACCTACCTGCTGGGCCGGGCTCTGAGTCCGCCGGAGGGCCGGGTGGAGGACCACGACGAGGACCTGGCCCGGCTGCTGGAGACCTGGCGGTGGAGCGGACTGCTCTCCCACGACGCACTGCCCCGGCCCGGGCAGCCGTCCGGCGGTCAGAGCGGCGGCCTGCCACCGGAGATCACGACCCGGCTGGACGACGTCCGTGAACGGATTGCGCGGCTGCGCCCGCACACTGAAGGCGGCCGGCCGGAGCCGAGCGGGCCCGGGAACGTGCTGGTGATCGCCGCGCTGCTGATGGCGGGCGCCAAGGTTCGCAAAGCGCCCGTCGTGCGGGTGCCGGTGGTGTTCGGACAGTCCGCGGACGGTCCCGACCGGGCTGCGCCGGAGCTGGGGGTCACCGGTGTTCTGGAGCTGCGCGAGTTCCCCGCAGGGCCGGCCGGGCTGTACCCCGATCCACGGGCGATGGCTGGGACGCACAGCCCGAACGGGCAGTTCGCCACAGCTGTGGGCCGTGCGTGGCGGGCAGCCGGCGCCGGGCGCGAGGGCCGCTGCGTGCTGTGGCGCATCGTCATGTCCGACGATCCGCTGCCGCCGCAACGGATCGAGGGTCCCTCTCTGGGCGTGGCCTTCGCCTTGGGCCTGCGCGAGTTACTGCGCCACCCGCGGTCTCGTCGGCCCAGCGGTGCCTGGATCCGAGGCGCTTTCTACGGGCTGAGGCCACGGACTGCGGTGACGGGGGCCCTGGGTGACGGTGAACACCTGCTCAAGATCAGCGGGATGGAGGTCAAGCTGCTGACCGCGCGCCGTAAGGGACTTCGCCTGGTGGCGCCCGAGGCGAACCGGGCGGACGTCGCCCACGCGCCGGTACCGGGCGACGTGCGTTTTGCGGCGACCTTGCAGCAGGCCGACCGGTACGCCCGGCAGTTCCGCACCGGTCGGCTGGTGACAGCCCTGGCGTTGGTCTTCGCGGCCTCGCTGTCGGGGCTGGCTGTCCAGTACCTGAGCACCGGGGCGAAGACCCGGCTGGAGAACGCCCACCGCCTCGCCGACGTGTCAGAGAGCCTGATCTCCAGCGATGTCGGGCTCGCCGAGCTGTTTGCCGTGCAGGCCTACCGTCAGCACGCCGACGCGCTGACCCGTCGGGCACTCTTCCGGGCGGTCACTGCCAGCCCGCACATGGTCGGCAGTGTCCGGGCCAGCGGGCCGGTTTCCGCGCTGGCGACTACGCCGAACGGCGGTGCCCTGCTCGCAGGGACCCAGGACGGTGAAGTCGAGCGGTGGACGGTCACCGCAACGACAGCGGGCCGCAGGCAGCAGGTCGGCCGCATATCGGGGCAGGTCACCGCAGTAGCGTCGGATGCCTCTGGTGACGTTGTCGCGGCGATCGGCCACGACTCGGTCGGTGTCTGGAAGGGCGCCGACCCGGCCCCAGCCCCGAGCCTCCCCAAGGGACAGCAGCCCACCGCCGTGGGGGTCTCCCCGTCGGGACGCTTCGTCGTCGTGACGACGGCCACCGGGTCCTTCGACGTCCCGCCCACGGCGTGGGTGCTGGACAGGTCCACGGCAGACACCAGCCGCCTCGACCTCGCGGACATGGACACGGCTCCGGATGCCATCGCCTTCTCCGATGACTCGCACCTGATGCTGTTCGACGGTGGCGGCACGTGGGAGGAGCTCACCGTGCCGGGCCCGGTGCGCACCCGCGGGAGCACGATGAACTTCGGCAACCAGAACTACGCCTCCGCGCTTGCCCCGGACGGCAGCCACCTCACGTACAGCACCAGGGCCAGCTCCTTGCCAGTCTGGGCGTCAGTGGGCTCCCCGGATATCGACAAACCACCACTGTGGGCACGGTTCCCGGAAGGCGTCCCCGCAGCCCTGGCGCTCAGCCGCGGTGGCACTCGGGCAGCCGCAGCCCTCGGCACCGCCCTCTACGTGTCACGGACCACCACGCCGAACAAGCCCCCGTCCGAGCCTCTCGTCCTGCCCGGAGCCGGCACGGTCTCCGCCGGCGGCCTCGCTTTCCTCGGCCCGAGCGGCCACAAGCTCGTCTCCGCCGCCGGGGACCTGCTGAACCTGTGGGACCTCGACCGGCTGTCGAGGATCGCGACCCAGACGACGGTTGTCGCCGAGCCCTCCTGCAACGCATGTTTGGGACCGCGCGTCGCCCTCACCCCTGACGGCCGCACGGCGGCGGTTCTGAGCGGCAACGGAGTCACCCTCGATGTACGGAGCCTCGATCCGGCAGACGCTGGCCACCCGTCCGCGGTCCGACCGCAATTGCTGGACAAGGGGTACGGGGCGGTGGCTTGGAATGCCGACGGATCGCGGGTCATCGCGGTCTCGGAGGACGGGAGCGCCGCGATCTTCGACCCCGACAACGACATGCGTGTGTCGGGCAGATGGCCGGCTCTGCCCAACCCGCTCCAGCTCGACGACGCACCGGCGTTGCTCCAGTTCCTTCCGGGCGGCCGGGAAATGGCCCAGCTGGACGCCTCCGGCACGATCCGGATCAGAGAACCGGCCACCGGCCGGGTACTGCGCCAGACGGCCGGACCGCGCGACATGTCCCCGACCGTAAACGGGACCCAGGCAGGCCGCCAGGGGGAGGCGGCCCTGGACCGGCTGGCCGCCCACGCCGCCTTGATCAAGTACGACGACGCGAGCAGCCACCGGGAGATCCGGGTCGTCGATGCCGCCACGGGCAGCTACCACGTGATCGACGCAACGGACTGCGAGGGCCTCGCGTACGCGGATGACCAACTGCTCGTCCAACGAAGGTCCGGGGACATGGAAGTCTGGTCCCCGGACGGGGCCCGGCGGCTGGGGACGCTCGAGGGCACGCCCGGAACGGCCGTCGGACCTGTCGTCGGCGAAGGGCTCATCGCCGCGATCCCGGGCAACGAGAACACCATCCAGCTCCTCGACCGGCCATCGGGCGACGTGCTCGGCACTCTGCCCATCCCTGCGGGCCCGACATCCATATCCACGGGTCTGGCCTTCTCCGTGGACGGCACCCGTCTGGTCGCGGCGACCGAGTTCCGCAGGGCGGAGGGCGACGCCGACACCGTCGAAGGTATGGGCACTCTGATCAGCTGGCGACTCGACCCGAACTCGTGGATCAGCGCCGCGTGCAGCTCGGCCGGACGGGAGCTGACCCCAACCCTCTGGAAGCAGTACCTGGGTTCCGACGCCCCGTCGAGTCTGCGCTGTGCAGCATGACGCTCGTCGGTCGGCGGGACGAAGGACCGGTGAGGAACATGAGCCCGCGCGCCGACCCGCGTCGCGGCCTGGCAGGGAGAGCGCCTCGTCCCCGGCACTGGGGCGTCGCCTGCGCCGCCCTGGTGGTCCTGGCATTGTCCGCGGCGGACTGCCGGGACGCGAGCGGCCCCGCCGGCAGCCCGGTCCCCGGCATGTCTGCCGGAGCCCTGCGGCAGGGCGGAGACAGCGTCATCACGCTGCCCGGCAACTCCGCCGCCGCATCACTGGCCCTCGCACCCGACGGGACACTCTGGGTCGCAGAGAGGGCTGTCGGCGGCGTCGCCAGGATCGCCCCTTCGGGGACCATCACCCAGCACCGGCTTTCCGAACGGGGTGGCGGCGAGGTCTCCGGCATCGCACGTGCCGGGGATGGGACGGTCTGGTTCACCACAATCATGCAAATCGGGCGTCTGCACCCAGACGGAAGGATCACCCGCGCAGACTTCGGCTACCCGGAGTACCCGGAGGGGATCACCGTGGGCCCCGACGGAGCGGCCTGGTTCACCACCTTGGATCCTGCGATCGGCCGCGCCGACGCGACGACGGGGCAGCCGTCCATCATGGCGGTACTGCCCAGCACGATCGAGGTTCCCGCCGACAGCATCACGACCGGACCGGACCAGGCCGTGTGGTTCTCGCAGGTCGCCACGGAGCCAGGCGGCTCTGACGGCATCGGACGCGTGAGCATCGACGGAACGTATACGAGCTGGCCGCTGCCGCCAGGCACAGCACCGCACTACATCACCGCCGGGCCCGACGGGGCGCTGTGGTTCACGCAGCGCGGCGGCATCGGGCGCATCACCGTCCGCGGCGAGGTCTCGTCCTTCCCCGTACCGCAGGCCGAGCTCCCGAACTGCATCGCCCCGGGCCCAGAGGGCACGGTCTGGTTCACCACGGCCACCAAGGTCGGGCGGCTCGCGCCGTCGGGGAAGGTCACCCTGTGGTCCGTGCCTGGCGCGGTGGAGCTGAGTGCTCTCGTCGCCGTTCCGGGCGGAAGGTTCTGGCTGGCGGACAGCAAGGCGGACGTGGTCCGCCGCTTCTCGCCACCGCGTTGAACCAACGAGCGCCCGGTCGCGGCTTGCTACTACCCCGGCCGGCATTGGCCCAGGGCCACTCTTGCCACAGGCTGCCCGCCGAGAATCTCAACTGACCGATCAGACCCGGCGGGTCACGGCGCGATGGAGCCTTCCCGCTTGTCCGGGTGTGCCGAGAGGACGTAGCCGGTGGCGGAGAGGTTGGGCACGCCGAGGACCTCTATCAGCCGGACGAGTCGGCGCTGTGGCGTGCCTCGTCGACACTGCGGTCCACGCTTGAACACTGTGTCGTGGATAGAACCATCGCCTGGCGGCACGACTTCCGCCGCCTGCGCATCCGCTGGGAACGACGGGACGACATCCACTAGCCTTCCTCGGACTCGCCACCTGCCTCAGCACCTACCGGCACATGCAACGGCTTTGCTGCTGACCTTGCGGGGCGCAGGCGAGGTAAGAGACGATCTCGTCGGGCTTGCTGATGCTGCGGCGCGCCAGCATCCACCGCTGCCGGGTCGACTCGTCGCCGTCGAACTTCCCACAATCCGGGCCTACGGGGCGGCAGCCCAGTCGTAGAACCCGTCGCCCTTGGTTCCCGGCCCCGCCGACAGACGGTGCCACGCCTCGGGCGGGGCTTTGGCGAGGACGTGGTCTATGCGCGGGCCGTGGACTGGCTGGGACTTGGGCACGGCGACGACTTAGGACAGGTCGTGGTCTTCGAGGAAGCGTCGGAAGTGCGAGGCTTGTCCGTAGGCGGAATCCGCGGTGACCCAGGCGATGGCAAGCGGGGAGGCCAGGGTGCGGCGGATGATGTCCCGAGTGAGGTCGCCCTTGGTGGCGAAGGCGCGCTCGTCGGGTACGAAGCCGGTGTCGTCGAGGATGAATACGCCTTGCTGGTGACCGAGTTGTTGGGCCACGTAGGTCTGGAGGTCGTCGCGCAGGGCGTCGGCGTCCCAGCGGCTGTGGGAGAGGAGGTGTTGCAGGCCGTGTGGGGTGGTGTGGCCGGCGTACTCGGCGAGTTGCCGGCTGTTCTTGCGGCCGACCGGGCCGAGCAGCCCGCGGACGTAGTCCCGCATCCGCCGCCGGACCTTCAACTCGGCAGAAACGGGCTCCGGTCTGCAAGAAGAGTTCTTCGAGTTCCAGGTCCCAGGCGTTCGTCGGTACGTCGTGGATCACGACTCCGGACTGCTCGGAGGGTGGTCATCACATGGCGCGGACACACGTTGGGTGGACGGCCCGGCCCAAGACCGCCCCGCCCATGCCCAACTCCCCCTACACTCCTCATTGTTAGGCCGTTGACCAGCAGGAATACAGAAGTCCGGCTGGAGTACTAAGACGTCAACGGCCTCGTGTATGTAGCGATACACGGTCGCGATACCGACCTCGAACGCGTCGCCGAGTTGGGCGTAGGTGCCCCCGCACCGCAGGTGACGCAAGCAGAGGCAGAGCCTGCCGGCCGACGGGAAGTCGCTGCCAGCGCGTCCCGATCTCGTGTCGCAGAGCCCGCAGTTGCTCACTCAGGTAGCGCAGGGCGCGGCTGGACAGATCGATCGACGACGGGTACGCAAGCTGAGAAACTCCTGGCCAGCACGGGTAATCTTGGTCGTGACCCCAACCACCAGGAGCTTCGTCGCGTTGCACAGCTGGCCAACTCGCCCACGGCGCGATCAGGTTGGAAAGTGCCGTGAGGGAGGTCGGGCCCTGTTTGTCGATGCTCACCCGGCTCAGCCAGCCGCCCGTAGCGGGCATCCGGTGCCAACACGTGCCTCGAGCTCGGCCCACAGGGTGGCAAGCTGCGCCATACGCGCATCGACAACCTTGATCTTCTCCTTGAACAGCGCGGACAACGCCTCGGCGGTGTCGGGCGCGTTCCGCAGTTCCTCGCCGGTCTGTGCGATCTCGGCCAGCGAGAAGCCGAGCGTTTGTGCGGTTCGGACGTACTGCCGCCAGGGCACTGTCTCCGGCGCGAAGTCGCGATAACCGTTGGCCAGACGCCGCCCAGTGACGAGACCGATCTTTTCGTAGAAACGGATGGTGTCCCTGGTCAGTCCCGCTTGCGCGGCCAGCTCCCCGATACGCATGGCTCTCCCTGAACTGCGGACTTGACCACGCTGGTGTGGTTGGTCAGGAAGACACACAGCCGGGTCGACCCCGGCGAGATCGTCACCGACGTCCACTCCAGTCCCGTACCGTCCCGTACCGCCTGCCCCACGCTGTCACTGGCGCCTCCACCACCGACGGCGCCCCGGTCCAGATGTGAACCTGTAGCGGCGGCACCAAGCAGAGGCCGAACCCCACCCAACTGCACCCCCTGTCTGGGCAGGGCGCACGCCCAGCCCGGGCACGGCGAAAACTCCGACAACAACGCGACCCCTTGTCAGGGCCATGCCCCTCTTCTACAGTCCGGCCTTACGGACAGCGTGGGAGCGCTCCCACTAAGGGGCGCTCCAGCGCTCGCTTCCTCACTCCGACAGCAGTCCCGCACGCACGTCACGGCGCCCCGTCACGAAGAAGGCGGATCCCCCCATGCAGCTTCGTTCGAACCCCCGCTCCCCCGCCCGACAGCGCATCGCTGTGTTGCTGGCAGTGCTTTGCTGTGCCGCGTTACCCGTCGTGGCTGCGGCCGCCCAGCCACCCGTGGCGAGCACCGCCGTCACTGAAGTCCTGGGCAACGCGACCCACTTCGACGGGCTCGGGAGCCCCTACGGCGGCTGTGGTCTGCCGCAGCGCGAACTGGACAGCCAGGACTTCGTGGCGCTCAACGTGTTCAACACACCCGGCGACTACTCGGGCTCCTACCCGCGCCCGGTACCGGACTCAAGTGCATCGATCAAGGGTGCCTTCGACAACGGCCGCAACTGCGGCCGCTGGGTCAAGGTCACCATCGGGGACCACTGCTCCGGCACCAACGACGGAGCCCCTGGCCAGCCGTTCTGCCGCAACGGTTCCTGGGTGGCCGACCAGTACAACGGGGCCACCCTGACCATGGTCGTCGCGGACAGCTGTGCCGATTCCAACGCCTGGTGCCGGGACGACCCGAACCACCTCGACCTGGCGACCGGTTCCCTCAACCGCTTCCGGATCGGCGGCACCCCCGTGGGGGCGATGTACCCGGACCACTGGAACAACCGTCATGTCTCCTGGAGCTTCGTCCCGGCCCCGGACTACAGCGGCGACATCCGTATCGGCTTCCTCAGGGGAGCCCAGCGGTACTGGCCCGCCATCGCCGTCTCCCATTTGCCCAACGGCGTCCACGGCATCCAGTACCTGGCGAACGGCACCTGGACCGACGCCACCATGAACAGCGACATGGGGCAGTCCTACGTCATCGGCGCGACGGCCTCCGGCGGAAGCGACTTCACCATACAGATCCGCGACGCCGCCGACGCCTGGCTGGGCGGCGGTCGTGCGTACTCCTTCTCGCTGCCGTCGGGCTGCGCGGGAGGCTGCTCGCAGGACTACACCGCCGTCCCGTACACCACTGACACCTCTGGAGGGACACCGCCGCCCACTCCCCCGCCGAGCCCCTCCGGCGACACCGCCTGCTCGGCGCAGTGGAAGCTTACCGGCTCATGGCAGGGCGGGTACCAGGCCGACGTCACGGTCACCAACACCGGTTCCCGGCCGGTCACCGGCTGGTCGGTGCACCACACCCTGCCGGGCGGTGTGACCGTGGCGAACCGCTGGAACGCGGTGGTGGATCCGTCCCGCCCGGCCACCACCGTGCACAACGCCTCCTACAACGGCTCCCTGGCGCCGGGCGCGTCGGCGACCTGGGGGATGACGCTCAACGGCGACGACCGAGACCTCGGCACCCTCCTCTGCACCGCGTCCTGACTCCCGTCGAGAGAGTGATCATGGCCATGACTTCATTACGCGTGCGCCGCCACCGGCTGCCTCTGTGGGCACTGGTGCTGACCGTGGTGGCGGTTGCCCTTCCCGTCATCGCGACGTCGCGCGCACAGGGCGCCGCAACGGGTTGCACGGTCACGTACACCACCAACGAGTGGTCGGGCGGCTTCACCGCCCAGATCCGCGTCACGAACCTCGGCGCCGCCCTGAACGGCTGGCGGCTGGAGTGGGCCTACGGCGGCGACCAGCAGGTCACGTCCGCCTGGAACGCGCAGGTCATCCAGTCGGGCAGCGCGGCGACCGCCGTGAACGCCGCGCACAATGCCTTGCTCGCCGCCGGCGGGTCCGTGGACTTCGGCCTCCAGGGCACCTGGCGCACCGCCGACCCCGCCCCCACCGCCTTCGCCCTCAACGGCGCTGCGTGCGGCGGAACCGCGACTCCCACGCCGACACCGACACCGACTCCGACTCCGACACCGACACCGACACCGACGACGCCGGCCGAATGCGCCGGAGCCGGGGCGACCATCTGCTCCGACTTCGAGGACCAGAAGGGCACCGTGCCTTCGGGCGACTGGCAGACCACGGCACCAGACTGCCAGGGAACGGGGAAGGTCACTGTCGACACGTCCGTCGCCTACAGCGGCACCAGGTCCCTGCGCGTCGACGGCGGCACCGGCTACTGCAACCACGCCTTCGCAGCCTCCACCCGCGATCTGTCCTCCGTCGGGCCCGTGGTGTACGTGCGGATGCGGGTCCGGCACACCACCGCCCTGCCCACCAACCACGTCACCTTCGTGTCCATGCCCGACGCCTCACAGGGCGGCAAGGCACTGCGCGTCGGCGGGCAGAACGGCGCGCTGCAATGGAACCGCGAGAGCGACGACGCGACGCTGCCGGAACAGAGCCCGGCGGGTGTCGCGCTCAGCACCCCGCTGGCGACCGGCCGGTGGTTGTGCCTGCGGTACCAGATC
The DNA here is from genome assembly GCF_000719505.1 of Streptomyces sp. NRRL B-3229. Classification (NCBI taxonomy): domain Bacteria; kingdom Bacillati; phylum Actinomycetota; class Actinomycetes; order Kitasatosporales; family Streptomycetaceae; genus Streptomyces; species Streptomyces sp. NRRL B-3229. Next base: position 19,740 of record NZ_JOGP01000041.1, read on the forward strand.
GACACCACCGCCCAGTCCATGCGCACCTGGGTCGACGACCAGGAGATCACCGGACTGCGCGTGGACGGGGTGCCGACCCAGAACGTCGACGGGCAGTGGCTCGCCCGCAGGACCCCTCCCCGCCCCACCGGCCTGCGCCTGGGCTGGGAGAGCTACGGCACCGGGGACGACACCCTCTGGTTCGACGACGTGGCCCTGGGGTCCTCACCGATCGGATGCTGACGCCCCGCATGGAGTGCGCCGGGACAACAGGATCTCAACGAGCGACAGTCGCCGATTCCTTGATCCGTACGGCGCGCAGCACCCGCCTGGTGGACCGGTCAGCTGCCGGAGGCCCTCGGCCCGGGCCCTGGCTCACCCATCCGTCGATCAACTGGGCATCGAGCTCATCGCTCCCCTACGCAACGAGGAGATCAGGTGAAACGTCGTCACACCTTAATAGCCGCCAGCGCCGCCGGTGCACTGATCCTGGGTGGCCTTGCCCTCGCCACCCTGCCCGCATCGGCAGCCACGACCGGCTGCTCGGTCGCGTACAAGGTGCAGAGCGAATGGCCGGGAGGGTTCACCGCGGACCTGGCCATCACCAATCTCGGCTCCCCTGTGCGAGGGTGGACCGCGACGTTCGACTTCCCGGACTCCGACCAGAGGGTCACCAACGGCTGGAGTGCCAACTGGGCGCAGTCCGCAACCCACGTGTCCGCCACCAACCTCGACTGGAACGCAACGCTGGACACCGGCGGGTCGGCGTCCATCGGGTTCAACGGCGCGTGGAAGGGCGCCAATCCGCAACCCGCATCGGTTGCACTCAACGGCGTGACCTGTACCGGCTCGGTGACATCCCCGACCCCCAGCCCCACCACAACACCGACCGGCAGTCCCAGCGGTCCGGCCCCGGAGCTGAAGGTCTCCGGCAACAAGATCGTCACCGCGAGCGGCAAGCCGTACCGGCTGCTGGGCGTCGACCGCTCCAGCGGTGAATACGCGTGTGTGCAAGGCAAGGGACTGTGGGACGGCGGCCCGGTCGACCAGGCTTCCGTCGACGCGATGAAGACCTGGAACATCCACGCGGTACGCGTGCCGCTGAACGAGGAATGCTGGCTCGGACTCAACGGCTCGCCCAAGGGGACCGCTTACCAACAGGGCGTCAAGGATTACGTCGACCTGCTGGTCACCAATGGCATCACCCCGATCCTCGACCTGCACTGGACGCGAGGGGCCTATACCAACGGGCCGGACTGGCACTGCAAGGACGCCACCGCGACCTGCCAGAAACCCATGCCGGACGCGCAGTACTCCCCCCAGTTCTGGACCGGTGTCGCAGGCGCCTTCAAGGGCAACGACGCCGTCGTTTTCGATCTGTTCAACGAGCCGTACCCGGAGATCGCCGCCGCCTGGGACAAGACCGTCGGCTGGCAGTGCTGGCGCGACGGCGGCACCTGCACGGGCCTCCCGTACGAGACGGCCGGCATGCAGGACCTGGTCGACGCGGTCCGGGCCACCGGCGCGACCAACCTCCTCATGCTGGGCGGCCTTGAGTGGGCCAACGACATGCGCGAGTGGCTGACGCACATGCCGAACGACCCGCTGAACAACATCGCCGCGTCATGGCATGCGTACAGCTTCAACGCCTGTGCGACAGCGTCCTGCTGGGACACCCAAGTCGCGCCGCTCGCCCTACACGTGCCCGTCGTCATCGGTGAATTCGGCCAGGACAACTGCGGCTTCGACTACATGCAACAGTTGGTCGACTGGGCCGACGCGCACACCATGAGCTATCTCGCGTGGACCTGGAACCCCTGGGGATGCAGCAGTGGTGGCGTGCTCATCAAGAACTGGGCGGGCACCCCCGAACCCGGCGTCGGAGAGGGCCTGAAGGCCCACCTGATCAGCCAAGACCCCTACTCGGCCCCATAACCGAGTGCCCAGGGCCTCTCTCCCGGGTCGTCGACGGCGCGCACCGACCGGTGCGGAGATCGTGCCGGTCGGTGTCTGCCTGCGCCCCGCCACGGTCGACCCCTGAGTGGTGGTCGGCCGGAAGCTGGACATGTACGGGCCGTTCAGTGGCAGTCCGGGCAAGTACCACCAGACGCTGCTCGACATCGCCAAGGGGCGGATCAACGTCGGCCTCTCCCCCGCCCTTCTCACCTGACCGCCACGCGATGGGCTTGCCGCGCTCGCCTACTTGCGCTTGCCAGACCTGAACCCTTTTCGACATGCCTTTCTGCGGCAGGAGTGCCGCGACACCCCCGTGGTCACTTCTGGTCAGCGCCGCTTTCCCACCCGCCGCCGCCCCCAAGACCACGCCCCAGGCGACGGAGTTCGCCAAATCGGTCGTGACCCGGTATCAGGTCCCAGGCCGGGCAGTCGATGACGCCGCCGCGCGCCAGGACCTTGGGACGCCAGGACCTGGGGACGCCTCGGCCGCACACCGGTGGTGCGGGTGCGCGGCCGGGGCTCCGGCCGGGTGTCGATGGCCGGGATGGTCTGCTACAAACCCGGCAAGCGCTCCAGGCTGATCTACGCCGTGCGCGAGTGCCACGGCCGCAAGGACGAGCCGAAGGGCTTCGGCTGGAAAGACCTGCGCAACCCGCTGGTGCGCGCCCGCATCCACCTCGGCGGCCCGATCGTGCTGGGGTGGGACAACGTACGCCTGCACCTGACTGTTGGCATGCGGGAGTTCATCGTCGCGAACGCACACTGGCTCACGGTCTTCCAACTGCCCGCCTACGCGCCGGACATCAACCCGCAGGAGGGCATCTGGTCACTGGTCAAGCGCGAGATCGGCAACCTCGCCGCCGCTCACCTCGCCCAGGTCACCAGGGCCGTCCAGTGCCGGCTCAAGCAGATCCAGTACCGCCCCGAACTGGTAGACGCCTGCCTCACCGCCACCGGACTGATCACCGACGGCTGACGCAATGGTCACCTGGATACTCCGAGGTGGGAGTATTCGCTGGCAGGCCACGGCTGCTGCCTGACAGGCTGTGGCCATGAGTCCCGAGTCCACCAGCGCGTCCGGCATTTCCTGGCTGGGTAACCCGATCGACGCGCGTGCGCTGTTCGGTCGGGAGCTCACGTCGCTGCTCGATACCCTGCGTGGTCTGACACCCTCCGACTGGAGCAGAACGGCAGCCGGGCGCTGGACGGTCCACGACGTCGCCGCGCACCTCCTCGGCGACTACTACGGCCGCCTCGGCCACGGCTACCGCAACGGCTTCGCCGATGGCGAAACCCTTGAGGCGTTCATCCACCGCACGAATCAGGAATGGGTCGAGCTGCACGCCGATGACAGCCCTGCTTCTCTCATCGACGCCCTCGCAGCAGCAGGCACGCAGCTCGCTCAACGATTCGCCACAGCCAACCTTGACGCGGCCGCCCTGGGCGTGTCGTGGGCAGGCGTCGACCCCGCACCGGCATGGCTGGACATCGCCCGGGAGTTCACCGAGCACTGGACTCACCGGCAGCAGATCCGCCACGCCATAGGCCGCGACACCGACCCGGATCCGCGTGCCCTGGGCATGGTCCTCGATACCTTCATGCGGGCCCTGCCTCACACACTCCGGAGCACGTCAGCACCAATCGGGGCGCAGGTCCAGATGATCGCCGAGGGCCCCGCCGGCGGCAGCTGGACGGCCACTGTCGCAGCGGATCGATGGACGTTGGCCGAAGCACCGAGCGGCCGACCAACCGCAGCCGTGCGGCTGGATACAGAGACCGTCTGGCGATTGTCCACACGGAACGTCGATCCTGCGGATGCCCTGTCCCGCGCCCATGTGCAGGGGGATCGTCGGCTCGCCGAAGCCGCGTGCCAGATCGTGTCCATCATCTATTGACGACGTTGGCCGCACCTGCTTCCACCGTGCCTGACACCAACAGCGCCAGCGATGGGCACCGACATCACGCATTCAACTTCAGTAGCTATCCGCCTGTAATCCAGCTGTAGATCGCCGATCTTGGCTGATCAAAATTCTCTCGCACGAGACAGAGGTGAGCTGCCAGGCTGCGGCCATGGACCATGCCGAGGTGCTGCTCATCGGAGGACGGGCCGGGGTTGGCAAGACGAGTGTGGGGTGGGAGGTTTCTGCGTTGCTGCGGGGCGCTGCGGTTCCTCACGCGGTCATCGATGGTGACTTCATGGGCCAGGTGCATCCGGCTCCAGAGGGAGATCCGCACCGTGCGGAGATCACTGAGAGCAACCTGACTGCCGTGTGGTCGAACTACGCCCGGCGAGGCTACCGGCGTTTGATCTACACGAACACGCTGAGCGTGGTGCCCGAGGCGACCGGCATGTTCGAGCGGGCCATGGGCGGCCGGGCGCGGATCGTGAGGGTTCTGCTCACGGCCACCGACGCCACTACACGTGCACGGCTGGAACGCCGGGAACTCGGCTCGGAGCTGGAGACGGAGTGGGAGGGCAGTACCCGTAAGGCGCGGTTGCTGGATCAGCGGACACCTGCGGACGCGGTGAGGGTCACGACCGACGGGCGCACCGTCGCAGACATCGCGCGTGAGGTGGTGGCCGCCACTGGCTGGATCAGGCAGCACTCAACGGACAGGCCGTGATCATGACGCTGGACCGGGCCGGAGACGGCTGGGGCCACCGGTGATCATCAGTGCGTGACGACAGAAGATCGGTCGGTGGCCGCAGGTCACAGCATGGATCGGGTGGAACCACGACGCCGGGCACGGGCGTTCGTGCTCCGGCTGTTGTCAGAACTGCCGCGTGAGAACTGCTGCACGCTTGCGGAGCCTACCGGCGAGGGCCATGTGAGATGCCGATGCGGTACGTGATGCCCTCCGCGGCTTCGTCGTCGAGCAACTGCGCCACCAGGACGCGGTACTGGTCGTGGATGAGACCGGCGACCTGAAGAAGGGGATGCACACGGTGGGTGTGCAGCGCCAGTCCACCGGCACCGCCTGACGCATCGCGAACAGTCAGGTCGCCGTGTACCTTGCCTATTCCGCCCCGCTCGGGCATGCGGCGATCGACCGAGAGCTGTATGTCCCTCGGTCGTGGGCCGAGGACACGGCTCGCTGCCGTGCGGCTGGAATACCCGACACCGTCCGCTTCACAACGAAACCCGCCCTTGCGGCCCGCATGATCGGCCGGGCGCTGGATGCCGACGTCCCCGCGTCCTGGGTGTCCCGCGATGAGGTCTACGGAAGCAACCCATACCTGTGAACCGAGCTTGAAAGACGCGGGACCGGTTGCGTACTCGCCGGCGGCCGCGACCACCAGATCATCACGCAGGTGGGGCGAGTTTCAGAGCCGACGCCCTGGTCAAGAAGCTGCCGAAGCGTGCCTGACAGAAGCTCTCCGCCGCCATCGGAGCCAAAGGGCAGCCCTGTTCTGCGTAGGGCTGTTGTTGTTGCGCGAGGTACCCGGCGTCCACATCGACAATGGTGATCCCGGCGCGTCAAGTCCTGCGCTCCGGGCGTCACGCAGCACCTCCCGCGACCCCGGCAGAGAACTCCCGCTCCGGCGCGCAGAAGATCAAGCTGTCCCGCAGGAGGGCGCCTTCGCCGAACTGGACCTCGCCACCGGCCGATGGCGGCAACGCGGCTGCTGAGCGCGACCGCGCACCCCACTCTGGCCCGTGGCCGTCGGCCTCCTCACCTGCCGCGTACGCCCGATCCTGCATGAAGAGGAGTCGGCTCCGTCTAGCTCAATTGCCAAATTTCGCAATTGGTAAGATGCTGCATTGGCAGTGTTCGCAGGGGAAGCCGAGGGGTCGTGTCGTGTCCGTTCCGCCGCAGCAGGCAAAGTCCGAGTTCTTCCGAGTGCTCGGGCATCCCGTACGGCACGAGCCGCCGGCCGAGTTGCCCGAAGCCGGGGCCGCCGCGCGATGACCACGACCCTCCACAGGACCTGGGCCCGGGTCAGCGCGCTGCTTCCCACCCGTTCCGATCTCGCCGAGACGCGCCGTGATCCGCGCCGTGATCTGCTCGCCGGGCTGACCGTGGCCGTCGTGGCGCTTCCGCTCGCACTCGGCTTCGGCGTCTCCTCCGGGCTCGGGGCCGAGGCGGGCCTGGCGACCGCCGTGGTCGCGGGTGCCCTGGCCGCCGTGTTCGGCGGATCAAACCTTCAGGTGTCCGGACCGACCGGAGCCATGACGGTCGTCCTGGTGCCGATCGTGGGCCGCTACGGGGCGACCGGCGTGCTGACGGTCGGCCTGATGGCGGGCGTCATGCTGGTCACCCTGGCCGCGCTGCGGGCGGGCAAGTACATGCAGTACGTGCCCGCGCCGGTCGTCGAGGGCTTCACCCTCGGCATCGCCTGCGTGATCGGCCTGCAACAGATCCCGAACGCGCTCGGCGTAGCCAAGCCCGAGGGCGACCGCGTCCTCTTGGTCGCCTGGCGGGCGGTCGAGGAGTTCGCGAAGTCCCCGAACTGGACCGCCGTCGGCCTGGCGGCGGCGGTGGCCGCCGTCATGCTGGCGGGCGCCCGGTGGCGGCCGACGATACCCGTCTCCATCCTGGCGGTGATCGCCGCGACGCTCGTCTCGCAGCTCGCCGGCCTGGACGCGGCCAAGCCGATCGGCGACCTGCCCGCGGGGCTGCCCGCACCCTCGCTGTCCTTCCTCGACCTCGGCTCCCTGGGCTCGCTGCTCACTCCGGCGGTCGCGGTCGCCGCACTGGCCGCGCTGGAGTCCCTTCTCTCCGCCTCGGTCGCGGACGGCATGACGGTCGGGCAGCGGCACGACCCCGACCGGGAGCTGTTCGGACAAGGCGTGGCCAACATCGTCGCGCCGCTCTTCGGCGGGGTCCCCGCGACCGGCGCGATCGCCCGCACCGCGGTCAACGTCCGCACCGGCGCGAGCTCACGCCTGGCCGCCCTCACTCACGCCGCTGTCCTCGCCGTGATCGTCTTCGCGGCGGCCCCTCTGGTCTCGAGGATCCCGCTGGCCGCGCTCGCCGGCGTCCTGCTGGCCACGGCCCTGCGCATGATCGAGGTCGGCTCCCTCAGGGCGATGGCCGGCGCGACCCGTTCCGACGCGCTGATCCTCGTCCTTACGGCCGTCGCGACTCTGGCCCTCGACCTCGTGTACGCGGTGATCATCGGCCTGGTCGTGGCCGGCGCCCTCGCCCTGCGTGCCGTGGCCAAGCAGGCCCGCTTCGATAAGGTTCCGCTCGACCGGGGCGACCACAGCGCCGAGGAACATGCCCTGCTCGCCGAGCACATCGTGGCGTACCGGATCGACGGCCCGCTGTTCTTCGCCGCCGCCCACCGCTTCCTGCTGGAGCTGACCGAGGTCGCCGACGTCCGCGTCGTGATCCTGCGCATGTCGCGCGTGTCGACCATGGACGCCACCGGCGCCCTCGTGCTCAAGGACGCGGTGGAGAAACTGAACCGGCGCGGCACCCTCGTCCTCGCCTCAGGGATACGCCCGGGCCAGCGCCAGGCCCTGGACTCCGTCGGCGCGCTCGGAGTGCTCAGACAGAAGGGCCGGGAGTACGACACGACCCCGGAGGCGATCCGCGCCGCCCGCGACCATCTGGCCATGGCCGGAGTTCTGCCCGATGTCTCCGCAGCGCGGGCGCCGGGCCCGGACACGGATGCGGAAGCAGCCCGATGAGCACGCACCCGGTACGGCCGCTCGGAAGAGCGGGCTGGAATGCGGGTTCGGCCCGAACGGTGGCGTAGGCGAGGATGTGCTGCATGAAGTCGGTGGGTGAGTGGAGGCGAGGCGTGGTACGCGGGCAGGCGGATCCGGCACGGGTGTGGCCCTGCACCGGAGAGGGGATGGCGCCGTGACCGCGCCGCTGTACCAGCTCAAGGCCGAGTTCTTCAAGACACTCGGTCACCCGGCACGCATCCGCGTCCTGGAACTCCTGAGCGAGCGCGAGCACGCGGTCGCCGAGATGCTGCCCGAGGTGGGCATCGAACCCGCCCACCTCTCCCAGCAGCTCGCGGTGCTGCGCCGGGCGAACCTGGTCGTGACCCGCAAGGAGGGCTCGACCGTGTACTACTCGCTGACCAGCCCGAACATCGCGGAGCTGCTTCGCGTCGCGCGGACGATCCTCTCCGGGGTCCTGGCCGGTCAGGCCGAACTGCTCGCCGACCTCCAGGCAGCCCAGGCCGAGGTGAAACCACCGTCCTGAGCACGCCCCCTCGCGCGGCGGCCGTCTGCCGGGGAAGGCCCGTGAGACCCAGAGCGCCGGTTGCGGCGCCGGAGACGGGGCCGCCGATGTCGTACGGGTGGGACTCGACGTGCCGGGGCGCGCCTGGCCGAAGAGCACGGACATCGGGCCTGGAGAGGGGCAGGGACCGGGCTCGACGGGGCCTTGGCCGACCGGGCCGTGTCCGGACAGGTTCGCAGGTCTGGCGAGCGGGCCCCTTGTTGGTCGCGGGCGACGCCTGGATCAGACCGCTTCCATGTCCGTCAACGCCACCCAGGGCGCTCTGCCCCAGTGCCACTCCTGTGCACGGTTGGCCCGCCTGTGTGCCGGTTCAGCGGCGGCTGATGCTGCTAGGCCGACACCCTTCTCCGAGGACCGCGTCCAGACCACCGTCGACTCCTACGCCACCGTCAAGGTCCAGGAAAAGGTCTGCGAGCCGTTGGAACAGCCGCTCGAACGGTGTCTCCGCCTGGGGCAGCGCCTGGTCGAGCTGACCCTCGAGGAGAAAGTCCAGCGCGGCCACCGACCGTACGACCAGACCAAGCATGGTGATGTAGTCGTGCTCGGGCCGATCCGGGGAGTCCGGGTAGTCCGGGTAGTCCGGGTAGTCCGGGTAGAGCAAGATCCGTGGCGAAGGCTCGCATCGCGCGTTCCAGGGGCGCATTGAGCGGCGGGGCGGCGAGCCTTCGGCGACCGAGGCTTCCGCGCCCTGCCTTTCCAGCACCCCGCGTACTTCGGGGCCGTACACCTTGGTGTTGACCGCCATGTTGATCTACACGGTGGCGACCACGTTGAGACTGTGTCCGGCCAGCGGGCCGGGCAGGAGGAACTGGTAGAAGGGCTCGTGCAGGCGGACCACGGTGCCCGCGGAAGTCCGCTCGCGCACATAGCGGGCCGCCAACGCCTGGACCACCCGCGGTTTGAGGAAGTCCAGGCTGTGGCCGTTGAGTTCGCGCGGCAGGCAGAGGCTGTCGGGGGGGTTGTCGAACAGGTCGCCGCTGAGCAGCACGATGTCGATGCCATCAACGGTGATCCGGTGGGCGCGTGCGGCGACGTCCAGGACGACCGCCTCGGGGAACCCGGGCCACTCGGCGGGATCCAGGCGTACGGGTATCCGGTCGGCACCGCCAGTCCAGATCGGTGAAGGAGTGCTTCTCGGCGATGACATCGAGGAGACCGTGCGCGGCGGTCACCGCCCCGGTCTCGTGCCCTGCGGCTTTGAACTGCCCTGTTCCACAGGTAGACAGAGGTTCTCCATGTCCTGTTGCCGGTGACGACAACCCGTTCGTAACCGTGTTCCCTGAAGGCCGTCATCGTCGCGGTGGACATCAGCTGCAAGCAGCTCTGGACGCTTCCAGCCGTGATGGTAGGCGACTGAAGCCCCCCAGAGTTGAGAACTGCCTTGCCCGGCACGACGGCGCCGGACCGTAACGGGCGGGGGCCCATGATTCGGCCGACCCAGTGCAGTGAGGTGATCCCACGCAGGACGAACCAGCAGAGTTGTGGCAGGGCTGGACACAACTGCACTCAGTAGCGGGTGACGGCCTGCGGAATGAGTTCATGCTCGGTCCACATATCTGGGTTCGTGTCGACGTGAGCGAGGTGCCGCAGCACGGGGCGGCCGATCGATCGACCACGGCAGGACTGCTGGGGCTGGGCTGCATGATCGTTTTACCAGTTCTCAGGCCACCCACTGCGGAATGGCCGATTCAGCCAATCCGTGAAGAAGCGGCATGCATTTAGTGATGCTCACGTGTCCAAAACAACCCTCGATGCGGGCACTTCAGGCCAACTTGGAATGAGCCGTCGGATCAGCCAGCGCTCCGCACTCACAGGCAGATGCCGCGGTGAAAGCGGATAACGGAGGGAATTGCGGGTTCCGCGTGTCCGAAATAACAAAATGGTGCGTTGCGGAATTGAAACCGCTCGAGTGCACTAGGCGCTGTTTCTCGGATCATGTGCGGAGCCAGATGATGAGTGCTGCGAGGGTGACTGTGCCGAGGTAGGTGTAGGCCCGTTTGTCGTAGCGTG
>NZ_JOGP01000042.1:0-38939 GCF_000719505.1 Streptomyces sp. NRRL B-3229
GTGCATCGTGAACGCTTGGTTGAACTGCTCGTTCGACATGATCTGTAGGCCCGGACGGGCCAGCTCGGCGCGCATGAAGAGCGCCATCACGCCACCGATGAGGAAGAACGCGAACGACGTGGCGAGGTACATCGTGCCGATCGTCTTGTGGTCAGTGGTGGTGAGCCACTTGATGACCACGCTCCCGCGGTTCTGGCGCCGGACCGGCAGTTCGTCCGCGTAGTGGGACCCTGCTTCGGCGGCACCCTGGGGTTCGTTGAGGATGCTCACAGGTTCGTCGTCTCCCGGTCCTTCTCGTGGGCGGTCTGCTCGATGCCCGCGGGAACGTAACCGGTCTGCCCCTTCTTCGCGAGGTCCTTGAGGTGCTGCTCGTAGCGCTCGGGGGAGACGACCTTCACGTTGAACAGCATCCGGGAGTGGTCGACGCCGCAGAGCTCGGCGCACTTGCCCAGGAAGGTGCCCTCCTTGTTGGGGGTCACCTCGAAGGCGTTGGTGTGGCCCGGGATGACATCCTGCTTCATCAGGAACGGCACCACCCAGAAGGAGTGGATGACGTCACGCGAGGTGAGGACGAAGCGGACCGTCTTGCCCTTGGGGAGCCAGAGGGTCGGGCCGGGGTTGCCGGTCTGCGGGTTCCTCGTGGCGGGCGTGCCGAAGTCGTAGACACCGCCGGCGTTCGCCGGGAAGTCGTTCTTGAACCGGGACGGAATCGCGTCCAGGTTCTTGTCGGTCTTCGCGTCGCCCGTCGAGCCGGCCACGGGCTCGATGTAGTTGAACGCCCAGCTCCACTGGTACCCGACGACGTTCACGGTGACGTCGGGCTGCTTCTTGAGGCTGAGGAGCTTCGACTCGTCACGGGCCGTGAAGTAGAACAGGACCGAGACGATGACGAGCGGAACCACCGTGTACAGCGCCTCGATGGGCATGTTGTACCGGGTCTGCGGAGGAACCTCGACCTTGGTCCGGCTGCGCCGGTGGAAGATCGAACTCCACAGAATCAAGGCCCACACCAGCACGCCGGTGGCCAGCGCGGCTGCCCAGGAACCCTGCCAGAGGGAGAGGATCCGCGGAGCCTCTTCCGTGGTCGGGGTGGGCATGCCAAGGCGGGGGAAGTCCTTGTATGTGCAACCGGTGGCGGTCGCCAGGACCAGGCCCGCGGTCATTGCCTGCAGCAGCTTCCGCCGCATCGGGCGCCGCGGCGAGCGGTCGGAGCCGTTGGGACTCACGTAGCGCCTTCCCGAGAGTCTCGCCCGCGCGTGTGGCTGCGGCCTGCCTTCTTCGGTGGTCGGTCGCCGCCCTGCGTCGGGCAGGGGTTTGGATGTTTATGCGGACCAAACCCTAGCCGACGCCCATCCGGGGGTCGCGAGGAGGGGGGCCTACTGAGTTGGGGGTTCGCTGGATTGGCGGCTGCGGGCCCTCGGTGGCTGGTCGCGCAGTTCCCCGCGCCCCTGACGGTACTAGCGTTGGCCTGTGTCTTACTTCGATGCCGCTTCCTCTGCTCCACTCCATCCCGTTGCTCGTCAGGCGCTGTTGGCGGCCCTTGACGAGGGGTGGGCCGATCCCTCCCGGCTTTATCGGGAAGGGCGGCGGGCTCGGATGTTGTTGGATGCTGCTCGGGAGGCTGCTGCCGAGGCTGTGGGGTGTCGGGCCGACGAGCTGGTCTTCACCTCGTCCGGTACGCAGGCGGTTCACATCGGCATCGCCGGGGCACTCGCGGGTCGTCGGCGGGTGGGACGCCACCTGATCGTGTCCGCTGTCGAACATTCCTCCGTGCTCCATTCGGCTGAGCTGTTCGACGTGACCGAGGTTCCGGTGGGGCGGACGGGGGCGGTGAGTCCGCAGGCGTACGTCGATGCTCTTCGGCCCGATACCGCCCTGGCGTGTCTCCAGTCCGCCAATCACGAGGTGGGGACCGTGCAGCCGGTGGGTGAGGTGGCCGAGGCGTGCCGGGAGGCCGGGGTGCCGTTGCTGGTGGACGCGGCGCAGTCGTTGGGGTGGGGACCGGTCGAGGGGCCGTGGTCCGTGCTGACGGGCAGCGCGCACAAGTGGGGCGGTCCTTCCGGGGTCGGTCTGCTCGCCGTGCGGAAAGGGGTCCGGTTCTCGCCGCAAGGGCCCGCCGACGAGCGGGAGTCCGGGCGGGCGGCCGGGTTCGAGAACCTGCCGGCGATCGTCGCGGCGGCGGCCTCGCTGCGGGCGGTGCGGGCCGAGGCGGCGCACGAGGCGGTACGGCTGCGGGAGCTGACGGAGCGGATCCGGGTGCGGGTGCCTCAGCTGGTCGCCGACGTGGAGGTGGTCGGGGATCCGGAGCGGCGGCTGCCGGGGATCGTCACCTTCTCCTGTCTCTATGTCGACGGGGAGACCTTGCTGCACGAGCTGGACCGGGAGGGTTTCTCCGTCTCGTCCGGATCGTCCTGCACCAGCAGCACGCTGACGCCCAGCCATGTGCTGAAGGCCATGGGGGTGCTGAGTGAGGGGAATGTGCGGGTGTCGTTGCCGTTCGGGGCGGTCTCCGAGGAGGTGGACCGGTTCCTGGAGGTGCTGCCGGGCGCGGTGGCACGGGTCCGGGAGAAGCTCGGCGCGCCCCTCCCGGCGGTCGTGGTGCGTGAGGACGCGCTGGTGGTGGACGCCCTCGGGAAGCGGTGCCCGATCCCGGTCATCGAGCTGGCGAAGGTCATCGGTGACGTGCCGGTGGGCGGGACCGTCCGGGTCCTGTCGGACGACGAGGCGGCCCGCCTGGACATCCCGGCGTGGTGCGAGATGCGGGAGCAGGAGTACGTGGGCGAGGAGCCGGCGGACCGGGGTTCCGCATACGTGGTCCGCCGGGTCTCCTAGCCGGTCACTTGAGGTGCGTGCGGACCTCTTCCGCCGCCTCGTCGCCGTAGGCCTTGGTGAACCGCTCCAGGAAGGCGCCGCGCCGCAGCCGGTACTCCTGGGTTCCCACCGTCTCGATGACGAGGGTCGCCAGCATGCAGCCGACCTGGGCCGCGCGCTCCAGCGAGACGCCCCAGGACAGGCCCGACAGGAAACCCGCACGGAAGGCGTCGCCGACGCCCGTGGGGTCCGCCTTGCGCTCCTCCTCGGCGCAGCCGACGACGATCGGCTCCTCGCCGGCCTTCTCGACCTTCACTCCCTGGGCGCCGAGCGTGGTGACCCGGTGGCCCACCTTGGCCAGGATCTCCGCGTCGGACCAGCCCGTCTTGGACTCGATGAGCCCCTTTTCGTACTCGTTGGAGAAGAGGTAGGTGGCGCCGTCCAGCAGGATGCGGATCTCGTCGCCGTTCATACGGGCGATCTGCTGGGAGAAGTCCGCGGCGAACGGGATCCCTCGGGAGCGGCACTCCTCGGTGTGGCGGAGCATCGCCTCGGGGTCGTCGGCGCCGATGAGGACCAGGTCGAGGCCGTCCACGCGGTCGGCGACCGTCTTCAGCTCGATCTGGCGGGCCTCGCTCATCGCGCCCGTGTAGAAGGAGCCGATCTGGTTGTGGTCGGCGTCGGTGGTGCACACGAAGCGGGCCGTGTGCAGCGTCTCGGAGATCCGGACGGACGCGGTGTCGACGCCGTGCCGGTCGAGCCAGGCCCGGTACTCGTCGAAGTCGAAGCCCGCGGCGCCGACGAGGATCGGCTTGGTGCCGAGCTGACCCATGCCGAAGGCGATGTTCGCGCCGACACCGCCCCTGCGGACGTCGAGGTTGTCGACCAGGAAGGAGAGCGAGACCGTGTGCAGCTGGTCCGCGACGAACTGGTCGGCGAAGCGGCCGGGGAAGGTCATGAGGTGGTCGGTGGCGATGGAGCCGGTGACTGCGATACGCACGGCGAGGCTCTCCAGAGGAAGGGTGTATTGACGGTTAACGCTATCCGGTCCGTATGGAGTACTGCGAGGCGAACGGCGGCGCGGTGAAGCAGGTAAAACTACCCGATAGTAGATCTTTCTTCGCAGGCTCCGGGGTGCTTACGGTTCGGTCATGACCAACGTTGAGCTGTACGCCCCCGCCCCGGCCGACCTGGAAGCCGGTCTCGCCTCGCTGCTGGGCGACTGCGCCCGGATGGCTCCGCACTGGGCGGCCCCGGACCGGATCGTCTCCCTCCCGGTCTCCCCCTCCCTGATCCACGGTGTGACGGTCCCCGAGGGCTCCGCCCGATTGCTGGAGGCGATGTCGGAGTACGGCGACTGAGTACGACCGGTCAGGCCGCCCGAGTCACCCCGGCTGAGTGGGGCCGACCGAGTGGGGCCGACCGAGTCGGGCCCGACGTACAGCGCGTGCGTCGGCGCGTTCGAGGGAACCGCGCGCTCCCCCGCTGCGTCCCATCGCCGTCCCCCGGAAAGGGGATGCGGCCTACGACCCGTTCATCGACCCTTTGACAGGGTCGGGTCAGGGTCGAGGGACAGTTGCGCGGCAGAAGGAGCGATGCGGTGAACACCGAGCGACCCGACAACGGCGAAGCCTTGGGCGGCGGGGACGGGAAGGCTGTGGAAGCCCAGGGCGCCGAGGAGGCGAGGAACGCCGAGGAGAAGCGGGGTTCCACGGGTCCGGTCGACGGGGAGACCGCCGGCGTGGAGGGCGACGTGGAGACCGCCGGCGTGGAGGGCGACGAGGTGACCGGCGCCGTGGAGGGCGACGAGGTGACCGGCGCCGTGGCGAGTTCGGCGGAGCCGTCCGAGGACGTCACCGACGGCGACAGGAGCGAGTCCCCGGCCGGCGAGGCATCCGCCGAGGACGACGAGTCCCCGGCCGTCGTCCCCACGGCCACCGACGGACCCGCGGCACCTGCCGAACTCGCGGGCCCGGCCGAGCCCACTGTCTCCGCGGCCGCAACCGCTGACGAGCCCGAGCCCGAGCAGTCCACACCCGCTGGCGAACCCGAGCAGTCCACGCCCGCTTCCGACGCCGACGCCGCTCCGGAGGAGCCCGCTCTCCTGCCCGCTTCCGAGGCTCTCCCCGACTCCGAGGTCCCCCGCGACGAGGGGACCGGCGCCCCGCGCTCGGGGCGGTTCCGCTCCCCCGTCGCGATCGCCGCCGTCGCCGCTGCCGTGCTGCTGGTGGGCGGAGGCGGGGCGTATCTCGCCGCCAGTGGCTCCGGCGGGGCCGACGGGTCCGGTGAGGGAGCCACCTCCGGGGCGGCCGGGGACGACACCCCGCCGCCTCTCGCGCTCGACGGTTACGGCGGGGGCGAAGGAAAGGGGAACGGGATCGCGCCGGGCGAGCCTAATCCGTACGGCGCGACCTATCGCGTGGCCGGGAGCCTCCCCGAGGGGCCCGCTTCCGCGCCGGTGTACCGGGTTCAGGGGCAGGTCACCGAGGACGACGTGACGCGGCTCGCCGGGGCGCTCGGAGTGAGCGGGAAGCCGGTGGCGCAGGGGCAGGTCTGGCGGGTCGGGGCCACGGACGGCTCGGGGCCGAGTCTCCAGGTGAACCGGCAGGCGCCGGGCGCGTGGAACTTCCAGCGCTACTCCCCCGTCATCGACTACTGCGACAGTGCCACCGTGTGCGGGGCGAAGCCAGGCGCCGGCGCCGACGACGATCCGGTGAGCGCGGCCGCCGCCGTGAAGGCCGCCGCGCCGGTACTGAAGGCGGTCGGTCAGGGCGGTGCGAGGCTCGACACGAGCCAGGTCATCGGCGCCCAGCGGGTGGTGAACGCCGATCCGGTGGTGGGCGGGCTGCCCACGGACGGCTGGGCCACCGGCGTCACCGTGAACGCGCAGGGCGAGGTGGTCAGCGGCACCGGGCAGTTGAAGGCGCCGGTGAAGAGCGACACGTACCCCGTGCTGAGCGCCGAGAAGACGTTGGGCCTGCTGAACAAGGTGCCGACGACCGGTCACCGCATGGGCATCGGCGGCTGCGCCAGCCCCGTACCGCTGAAGGACCGTTTCGAGGCGCCGTGCGGGCAGTCGACGGCGAGCCCGGCGGGCGGCACGCTCACCGTGGACAAGGCGGTGTTCGGGCTGGCCTCGCACTTCGTGGGCGGCCGGCAGGCGCTGGTGCCGTCGTGGCTGTTCGAGGTGCGGCCGGCCGGGGCGGAGAAGCCCTTCACGGTGACGTATCCGGCGGTCGACCCGAAGTACATCGCCGCCCCCGCGACCGCGACGCCCGCCCCCTCGGACGAGCCCACCTCCGCGCCGAAGACGCGGGACGTCAGGATCGACGGCTACACGGCCGAGGGCGACGAGCTGACCGTGAGCTTCACGGGCGGGGTGTGCGCGGACTACTCGGCGTCGGCGAGCAAGAGTTCGGGTGAGGTGAAGGTCAAGGTGACGGCCAGGCCCTGGCGGGACAAGGTCTGCATCATGATCGCCAAGGAGATCCAGAAGACGGTGACTTTGGACGAACCGCTGGGCGACCGTGAGGTCGTGGGCACGGACGGCAAGCAGATCCCGCTGAACAAGGCCGGGGCGCGGCTGCCGGAGACCTCCGGGGCCAGGTGACGCCGAACACGCGAAAGGCGGCGGCCCCCTTGTGAGGGGGCCGCCGCCTTTCGTACGACGTGTTTCTCAGCCGAAGCCGGGCGGCTTAGCTGAAGGAGTCGCCGCAGGCGCAGGAGCCGGTGGCGTTCGGGTTGTCGATCGTGAAGCCCTGCTTCTCGATGGTGTCCACGAAGTCGATGGACGCGCCGCCCAGGTACGGGGCGCTCATGCGGTCGGTGACGACCTTGACGCCACCGAAGTCCTTGACCACGTCGCCGTCGAGCGAACGCTCGTCGAAGAAGAGCTGGTAACGCAGGCCGGAGCAGCCGCCGGGCTGGACGGCGACGCGCAGGGCCAGGTCGTCACGGCCTTCCTGGTCGAGCAGGGCCTTGACCTTCGCCGCGGCGGCGTCGGACAGAATGATGCCGTCGGTGACGGTGCCGGTCTCGTCCGATACGGACATCTACATCTCTCCCGGGTTGTACGGAGACTGCTTGCCGACTGGTGCAACCGGCAAGGCCGCGGATTCATTCCGGGCCGGACGCCGGATTTTCGGCGCCTTCTTCATGCTCGCACATGCCGCGGTGAGCAGAAAATGCCGCGTCCGGGCCTCACGAGCCCCGTTTCGGGATTCACGTCACATCGACGCAATGACCATCGTCAAAGTGACGTGAACCGGGTTATGATAGATAACGTCAGTTCGACGAAAAGTAGAAAGGGTGCGTGTCGTGACCACCGCCCAGACCACGGAGCTCGACGTACAGCCGACTCCGCTCGCCCTGTTGCTGCTCGGCCGCGAGGCCGACCCGAAGAGCGAGCGGGGCGTCGAGTGCCCCGGCGACCTGCCGTCTCCGTCCGACCCCGACCTGGTCGAGCGCGCCCGCGCGGCCAAGGAGAAGCTCGGCGAGAAGGTGTTCGTCCTCGGCCACCACTACCAGCGTGACGAGGTCATCCAGTTCGCCGACGTCACGGGCGACTCCTTCAAGCTGGCCCGGGACGCGGCCGCCCGCCCGGAGGCCGAGTACATCGTGTTCTGCGGTGTGCACTTCATGGCCGAGTCGGCGGACATCCTCACCTCCGACGACCAGAAGGTCGTCCTGCCCGACCTCGCCGCCGGCTGCTCGATGGCCGACATGGCGACGGCCGAGCAGGTCGCCGAGTGCTGGGACGTGCTGACCGACGCGGGCATAGCCGAGCAGGTCGTGCCGGTGTCATACATGAACTCCTCGGCGGACATCAAGGCGTTCACGGGCAAGCACGGCGGCCTGATCTGCACCTCGTCGAACGCCGAGCGGGCCCTGAACTGGGCCTTCGAGCACGGGGAGCCTCATTCAACAAAGGTGCTCTTCCTGCCGGACCAGCACCTCGGCCGCAACACCGCGGTCCGCGACCTGGGCATGTCCCTGGAGGACTGCGTCGTCTACAACCCCCACAAGCCGAACGGCGGTCTGACCGCCGAGCAGCTGCGGGACGCGAAGATGATCCTGTGGCGCGGCCACTGCTCGGTGCACGGCCGCTTCTCGCTGGAGTCGGTCGAGGACGTCCGGGCCCGGATCCCGGGCGTGAACGTCCTGGTGCACCCGGAGTGCAAGCACGAGGTCGTCGCCGCGGCGGACTACGTCGGCTCGACCGAGTACATCATCAAGGCGCTGGAGGCGGCCCCGGCCGGCTCGAAGTGGGCCATCGGCACCGAGCTCAATCTCGTACGCCGGCTCGCGAACCGTTTCGCCCCCGAGGGCAAGGAGATCGTCTTCCTGGACAAGACGGTCTGCTTCTGCTCGACCATGAACCGCATCGACCTGCCCCACCTGGTCTGGACCCTGGAGTCCCTGGCCGAGGGCAAGCTGGTCAACCGGATCCAGGTCGACCGGGAGACGGAGACGTTCGCGAAGCTGGCACTGGAGCGGATGCTGGCGCTGCCGTAGCAGTGCCCGCCCGCCACGGGCTCACCCCGGGTTCCGCTCGGGGTGAGCCGGGTCGAGGCTGAAGACGGTGCCGTCGGGGGTGCTCGCGATCAGCGCGCCGCCGTACGGCTGCACTCCGGACTTGGTCACCTCCCCGCTCGCGAGCTGCTCGGCGTACGCGCCCGTCTCCCACAGGAGCCTGCCCTTGCGGGCGTCGAGGGCCGCGACACGGCCGCTGATGCTGACGATGTACAGGGTGCGGGTCCGGGCGTCGTACGTCGGCCGGCCCGAGCCCTCGGCACCGGTCCGGGTCTGCCACAGCTCCTTGCCGGTCAGCGGGGACACGGCGGTCACCTGGCCGCTCGATCCGGCGATCCACAGGGTGTCGCCGGCCAGGGCCACCGAGCCCTCGTACGTCTTGGCCAGCTTCGTCGTGGAGCCGGTACCGGTGTCCGGGTCGACCAGCAGGATCGTGTCGAACGTCAGGTTCTGGAGGTCCGTCGTGGTGCCTGTGCCCCCGACGACGAAGGCCAGTCGGCCGTCCTCGACGCCGAGCAGACCGCTCCGGTGCGGGACCTTCAGGCGCCGGACGACCGAGCCGTCGTTCCGGTTCAGCTCCAGGACCTCCGCCTTACCGGTCTCGTCGTCCGGGAAGCAGTGCGCGTACAGGCCGGAACCGGCCGTCGGGAACAGGCAGAAGTTGCGGGCCGGCATCTGCGTGGTCCACCGGTCGGCGCCGGTGCGCGGGTCGCGGGCCGTGACCAGCCGCCCGCTCCTGTCGGTGGTCAGGACGAGGTCGCCCGACGCGGCGGAGTTGACGGTCACGTCGTTCACCGGGCGGGTCCACAGCTGATCGCCGCTGTGCACGTCGAGGGCGACGACGGTGACGGTGCTGTCCATGGCGTTGTCAGGGCGGGAGAGATGACGGACGATCACCGCGCCGCCCCGCACCCCGAGGAGCGTGAATTCGTTCCTCACGGTCTTGCCGGCGTCGGCGGACGCGAGGGAGGAGCGCCAGACGGTCTTTCCCGTACGGCCGTCCAGGCGCACCGGCAGGGTCTCGGTCCCCGCGCAGTAGACCGCGTCCTCGTACCTCTGGCAGGTCACCTCGCCCGGGGCTCTGCCGATGCCCCCCAATGGCTTGGTCTCGCCCCGTGGTGCCGTCTTGCGCACGGTCGTCTGCCAGGGCTGCCAGCCGGCGGGTACGGCCGCCCATCTGGATGCTCCGGCCGGGGAACCCCCGGACGCGGAGCCGTCGGGGAAGCCCGGCCCGAGGATGGTGTACCAGAGCAGGCCGAGGGCCACCGCGCCCGCCGTGCCGGCCGTCACCAGCAGCGGGCGGACCCGCCGGCCGGGGCGGGTCCGTGCCGGCGCCTCCCTCACGTCTGCCGGGCCGGGCCCGCGGGACGTCTCCTCCACGATCCGCGGTGCCTCTCTGCGGAGCGTCATGGTGTCCGAGGCGTCTGCCTCGGGCAGGGCGTCGGCGAACTCCTTGGCCAGCTGGTCGAGTTCGGGGCGGTGCGCGGCCTCCTTGGTCAGACAGCGCTCCAGGATCGCGCGCAGCGGCGGTGCCACGCCCTCGAGGACGGGTGCCTCATGGACGACCCGGAAGGCGGTCAGATAGGGGCTGTCGGCGTCGAAGGGCCCTCGCCCGGTGGCCGAGAACACCAGCAGCGCGCCGAGTGAGAAGACGTCGGAGGCGGGCCCGACAGTTCGTGCGTCGGTGAACTGTTCCGGGGACATGAAGGGCGGGGTGCCGATCATCTGCCCGGTCTCGGTGAGGGTGTTGTGGTTCTCGGCGGCGCGGGAGATGCCGAAGTCGATGACGCGGGGTCCGTCGTCGGCCAGCAGGACGTTGGCGGGCTTGAGGTCGCGGTGCACGACCCCGGCCCGGTGGATGTCCCGCAGCGCCTCCACCAACCCGAGGGCCAGCTGCCGCAGTTCGGCGTCCTTGAGGGCGCCCCGCTCGCGGATCCGGTCGGCGAGGGAGAGGCCGGGCACGTACTGGGTGGCCATCCAAGGTCGTACCGCCTCGGCATCGGCGTCCACCACCGGGGCTGTGAAGGCGCCGCTCACCTTGCGGACGGACTCGATCTCCTGGCGGAACCGGGCCCGGAAGACGGTGTCCTCGGCGTACTGGGCGTGCACGACCTTCACCGCGACCTCGCGCCCGGAGCGCGATCTGCCCCGGTAGACGACGCCCATGCCGCCGGTGCCGAGCCGGTCGAGCACCTTGTACCCGCCGACCGATTTCGGGTCGTCCTTGTGCAGCGGCACGCCCGAACCCCCTTCCCCCGTACATGGCAGTTCGCGAGCCCAGCATAGGTAATGGGCCCCGACGCAGGCGGGGGTCACCCGCTCCCGCGGGAGTTGAGCCGGGCCGCCTGGCGGGTCAGGTAGTCGCGTTCGGGGAGGTTGGGGGCTTTGCGGGCGGCCTCGGCGTACAGCAGAGCCGCGGTCGCGAGGTCGCCGTCGCGTTCGTGGAGGTAGGCGGCGACCGCGGTGTGGCGGGGCAGGGAGTCGTCCAGCGCTGCGAGGGCGGCCAGGCCCGCGCGGGGGCCGTCCGCCTCGCCCACGGCGACCGCGCGGTTGAGGCGGACGACGGGGCTGTCGGTCAGGCGGGCGAGTTCGTCGTACCACTCCACGATCTGCACCCAGTCGGTCTCCCCGGCGGTGGGCGCGTCGGCGTGCAGGGCGGCGATCGCGGCCTGGGCCTGGAACTCGCCCAGCCGGTCACGGGACAGGGCGCTCTGGAGGATCCGCACGCCCTCGGCGATCGCCGTGGTGTCCCAGCGGGTGCGGTCCTGGTCGGCGAGGGGCACCAGGCTGCCGTCGGGGGCGGTGCGGGAGGCACGGCGGGCGTGGTGGAGCAGCATCAGCGCGAGCAGGCCCGCGACCTCCGGGTGGTCGAAGGCCGCGAACAGCTGCCGGGTCAGGCGGATGGCCTCGGCGGCCAGGTCGAGGTCGCCGGAGTAGCCCTCGTTGAAGACCAGGTAGAGCACGCGCAGAACGGTGGCCACGTCGCCGGGCTGGTCGAACCGCACACCGGACACGGTCCGCTTGGCCCGGCTGATGCGCTGGGCCATGGTCGCCTCGGGGACCAGGTAGGCCTGGGCGATCTGGCGGGTGGTGAGTCCGCCGACGGCCCGCAGGGTGAGCGCGACGGCGGAGGACGGGGTCAGCGAGGGGTGGGCGCACAGGAAGTACAGCTGGAGCGTGTCGTCCACGGCGGACGCGGGGCCGGGCGCCGGTTCCTCGTCGACACGGTCCTCACGCCGGCGGCGTGCGGTGTCGGCGCGGGTCGCGTCGAGGAACTTGCGCCAGGCGACCGTGACCAGCCAGCCCTTGGGGTCCCGCGGCGGGTCGGCCGGCCAGACCCGCACCGCCTCGACGAGCGCGTCCTGGACGGCGTCCTCGGCCGCCGCGAAGTCGGCTCCGCGGCGGACGAGGATCGTCAGGACGCCCGGCGTGAGGCTCCTGAGCAGTGCCTCGTCGACCGGTGGGGCGGTCTTCTCAGCCATCGGCGGGGCGGTCGTCCCGTCCACCGGTGGGGCGGTCCGCTCATCCACCGGCGTGGCAGTCGTCCGTGGCGGTGGGCGAGGTCGCGTAGAACGGGCGCAGCTCCAGCCACTCGTGGATCGGTTTGCCGCCGGCACCGGGGGCGGCCGACAGCTCGCCGGCGAGTTCGAGGGCCCGCTCGTAGGTGTCGACGTCGATCACCATCCACCCCGCGATGAGGTCCTTGGTCTCGGCGAACGGGCCGTCGGTGACGGGCGGGCGCCCCTCGCCGTCGTAGCGCACCCACGTCCCCTCGGGGGCGAGCGCCTGACCGTCGACGAACTCCCCGCTCCTCTCCAGCCGCTCCGCGAAGTCTCGCATGTACTGCACGTGCGCGGAGATCTCCTCGGGCGTCCACTTCTCCATGGGCACGTCGTTGGCCGGAGCCGGAGCGCCGCGGTAGTGCTTGAGCAGCAGGTACTTGGCCATGGTGTCTCTCCTCGGTCCCGATGCGGCCCATTCTGGCCGCTCTCACCACGGGGACGGAGCGGGACGCGGGTTCTCGACATCGCCGGGGATTTTCTTTTTCCCCGGTTCTCGCGGAACGGCGGGAGCCCGCTCGGCGGTCAGCTCGAGACCGGGAACGGGCCCGGAATCACTCCGCCCTCGGCCGTACCAGCCCCGACTCGTACGCGATCACCACGAGCTGGGCCCGGTCCCGGGCGCCCAGCTTGGCCATGGCCCGGTTGACGTGGGTCTTGACGGTGAGGGGGCTGACCTCGAGGCGCTCGGCGATCTCGTCGTTGGAGTGACCGCCGGCGACCTGGACGAGGACCTCGCGCTCGCGGACGGTCAGGGCGGCGAGGCGTTCGGTGCGGAGCGGGTCCTGCTCCTCGTCGTCGCCCTGGGCGAGGAAGCGGGCGATCAGGCCCTTGGTGGCGGCCGGGGACAGCAGGGCCTCGCCGCCGGCCGCGACCCGGATGGCCGCGAGGAGTTCGTCGGGCTCGCTGCCCTTGCCGAGGAAGCCGGAGGCGCCGGCCCGCAGCGACCGCACCACGTAGTCGTCGACCTCGAAGGTGGTCAGGATGACCACGCGGACGTGCGCGAGGGAGGGATCCTCGCTGATCAGCCGGGTGGCGGCGAGACCGTCCGTGCCGGGCATCCGGATGTCCATGAGGACGACGTCGGCGCGCTCCTCCTTGGTCAGCCGCACGGCCTCGGCGCCGTCGGACGCCTCGCCGACGACCTCCATGTCCGGCTCCGAGTCGACGAGCACACGGAAGGCACTGCGCAGCAGCGCCTGGTCGTCGGCGAGCAGGACACGGATCGTCATACGGTCTCCCCCAGCTGGTCCTTGGCGGCGGATCGGGTCTTGACCGGCAGGATCGCATGGACGCGGAAACCGCCTCCGTAGCGGGGACCGGTGGTCAGGGTGCCGCGCAGGGCGGTGACCCGCTCGCGCATGCCCAGCAGGCCGTGGCCACCGCCGCCGTCCGGGTCGTGGTCCTCGCCGTTGCCGTTGTCAAGGACGGTGATCTCCACGTTCGGGCCGACGCGTACGACGCTGACCTCGGCCTTCGCCTCCGCGCCCGCGTGCTTCTGGACGTTGGTGAGGGCCTCCTGGATGACCCGGTAGGCGGCCAGGTCGACGGCGGCCGGGAGGGTGGTGCCGTGGTCGGCGCGGGCGACCTCGACATGGAGGCCCGCACTGCGGAAGGTGCCCACGAGCTCGTCGAGGCGGGCGAGGCCCGGGGCGGGTTCGGTGGGCGCCTCGGGGTCGCCGGACTGCCGGAGCAGGCCCACCGTGGCGCGGAGTTCGTTGAGCGCGGAGCGGCTGGCGTCGCGGACGTGGGCGAGGGCCTCCTTGGCCTGGTCGGGCCGCTTGTCCATGACGTGGGCGGCGACTCCGGCCTGGACGTTGACCAGGGCGATGTGGTGGGCGACCACGTCGTGCAGGTCACGGGCGATGCGCAGGCGTTCCTCGGCGACCCGGCGCCGGGCCTCCTCCTCACGGGTGCGCTCGGCCTTCTCGGCACGCTCCCGGATGGCCTGGACGAAGGCGCGGCGGCTGCGGACGGCATCGCCCGCGGTGGCGCCGATGCCGGTCCAGGCGAAGATGCCGAGGTTCTCCTGGGCGTACCAGGGCAGGGGACCCGCGAGCATGGCGGCACCGGTGAGGACGGTCATGGTGAGCAGCCCGACGCGCCAGGTGGTGGTGCGGTCGGTGGTGGAGGCGACCGTGTAGAGGGCGATGACGGCGGCCATGGCGACGGGGGCGCGGGGGTCGCCGGTGACGCATTCGATGACGGCGGCGGCACCGGTGACGGCGAGGACCGCGAGGGGGGCGCGGCGGCGCAGGACCAGGGCCGCGGCGGCCACCGCGATCAGGACGAGGCTGAGGGGGGCCGGGGTGCGCAGGCTCCAGCTGACGTCGTGCTCGCTGTGCGGGTCCACGAAGGAGCCGGCCACCATGCAGAGAAAGACCCCTGTGGCGAGGACGGCGTCCGCGGCGACGGGGTGTGCTTTGAGATGACGGCGGACTCGGTCTCGGGGGGTCACGTCTGATTCCGGCCTCGGGTGTGTGGGGTGCGCGTTCCGGGGGCTGTGCCCCCAGGCCCCCCTATCGGCCCTTGCGGGCCTCGTCCTCAAACGCCGGACGGGCTGAG
Organism: Streptomyces sp. NRRL B-3229; assembly: GCF_000719505.1. NCBI lineage: Bacteria > Bacillati > Actinomycetota > Actinomycetes > Kitasatosporales > Streptomycetaceae > Streptomyces > Streptomyces sp. NRRL B-3229. The sequence goes on from NZ_JOGP01000042.1 coordinate 14,469, forward strand.
TTCACCTGAACCGGCATCGCCCGGTACAGCCGTCAGCCCGGGATCAAGCCGTCGTCGCTGAGGAGTTCCCGGACCTCCTCCAACGTGGCGTCCGGGGAGGGGAGGATCAGTTCCGAGGGTTCCAGGGAGTCGTCCGGGAGGGGGTCGCCCAGGTCCCGGACGCGGGTGAGGAGGGCTTGGAGGGTGCGGCGGAAGCCCGGGCCATCGCCCTTCTCCATCTCGGCCAACAGCTCGTCGTCCAGTGTGTTCAGGTCGGCGAGGTGGCTGTCGGCCAGCCTCACCTGACCCTCCCCCATGATCCGTACGATCATGTCGCCCTCCTCGGCGTGGGCCCTACTGCTTGTCGAAGCGCGGGGTGTCCTGCGGCTGCTGCTGGGACTGCGACTGGCCGGTGCCGCCCTCGATCGCCTGCTGCGAGGACCCTCCCGCCAGCTCCGCCTTCATGCGCTGAAGTTCCAGCTCTACATCCGTACCACCGGAGAGCCGGTCCAGCTCGGCCTGGATGTCGTCCTTGTGCATGCCGGACTGGTCGTCGAGGGCGCCGGAGGCGAGCAGTTCGTCGATCGCGCCGGCCCGCGCCTGGAGCTGGGCCGTTTTGTCCTCGGCGCGCTGAATCGCCAGGCCCACGTCGCCCATCTCCTCGGAGATACCGGAGAAGGCCTCGCCGATCCGGGTCTGCGCCTGGGCCGCGGTGTAGGTCGCCTTGATGGTCTCCTTCTTGGTGCGGAAGGCGTCCACCTTGGCCTGGAGCCGCTGGGCCGCGAGAGTGAGCTTCTCCTCCTCGCCCTGGAGCGTGGAGTGCTGGGTCTCCAGGTCGGTCACCTGCTGCTGGAGCGCGGCACGGCGGGACAGCGCCTCACGGGCCAGGTCCTCCCGGCCGAGCGCGAGCGCCTTGCGGCCCTGGTCCTCGAGCTTCGAGGACTGCGACTGGAGCTGATTGAGCTGGAGCTCCAGGCGCTTGCGCGAGGTGGCGACGTCGGCCACGCCCCGGCGCACCTTCTGGAGCAGCTCCAGCTGCTTCTGATACGAGTAATCGAGGGTCTCGCGAGGGTCCTCGGCCCGGTCAAGGGCCTTGTTCGCCTTCGCGCGGAAGATCATCCCCATACGCTTCATGACACCGCTCATGGGCTTCGCGCGCCCCCTTCTGACGGACTTCCAGCTCCAGCTCTGCGACAGAACCCACAGTACGGGCCCTGCTTCCATTGACGCACTGTTCGGGGACCGATGCGCTCATCCCCAAGGACGACTGACGAATCCCTTGCTCCGGCGTAAGGAGTAGGTGACCTTCAGGGTCCCCGGGGTGAGTGACCCGTCACCGGGCGTCCCCTCTGTCCCCCTACATGACGACTGGTGTTGCCGGATCGTTCCCCACGGGGCTGGGGTCCAACCCCGGACACCCCTTACCCTTGGGTTTTGTGTTCCGTAGCCGTGCCACCAAGGAAGAGAAGGCCGCCGTCGCCGACAAGGCGCAGCTGACCGACTCCAAGCAGATCCGCGACCCGCAGGCCCCCAAGGGCAGGCCCACGCCCAAGCGCAGTGAGGCCCAGTCCCAGCGCCGCAGCGTCGCCAACACGCCGACCTCGCGCAAGGAGGCCTCCAAGAGGCAGCGCGACGAGCGCCGTGCGGCCCTGGACCGGCAGCGCCAGGCGCTGGCCGGAGGCGACGAGCGGTACCTGCCCGCGCGCGACAAGGGCCCGGTGCGCAAGTTCGCCCGCGACTTCATCGACTCGCGGTTCAACGTGGCGGAGTTCTTCCTGCCGATGGCCGTGGTCATCCTCGTGCTGAGCATGGTGCGGGTGGGCGCGCTCCAGAACATCGCGCTGCTGCTGTGGCTGGTCGTGATCGTGCTCATCGTGCTGGACGCGATCGTCAACGGCTTCCGGCTGCGCAAGCAGCTGCTCGCGCGCTTCCCGGACCACAACCGCAGGGGCGCGGTCGGCTACGCCCTCATGCGCTCCCTCCAGATGCGTCGCCTCCGGCTGCCGAAGCCCCAGGTCAAGCGCGGAGAGCGGCCCTGAGTACGACGTCTTTCTCCGGGGGTGCGGCCGACGCCTGGCTGGGCAAGCTGGGCGGGCTGCGGAACGTCGTACGGCAGGAGCTGGTGGCCCGGCAGCTCGACGAGCAGATAGTCGGGCGGTACCCGGTCGGACAGCGCCTCAGGGTGCTCGACGTGGGGATGGGGCAGGGTACGCAGGCGCTGCGGCTGGCCCGGGCCGGACACCAGGTCACCGGGCTCGAACGGGACTCCACGATGGTGGCGGCGGCCCGGCAGTCGCTGTCCGCCGAGCCCGAGGGCATCCGGGACCGGATGCGGATCATCGAGGGCGACGGCCGGGACACCGGGGTGCACTTCCTGCCGGGCAGCTTCGACGTCGTGCTCTGCCACGGCGTGCTCATGTACGTCGAGGAGCCCGATCCGCTGCTGGCCGGGCTGGCGCGAATGCTGGCGCCGGGCGGGCTGCTGTCGCTGCTGGTGCGCAACGGCGACGCGCTGGCGATGCGACCGGGGCTGGCCGCGGACTGGGCCGACGCGCTCGGCGCCTTCGACACCACCGCGTACCGCAACCGGCTGGGGCTCGATGTGCGGGCCGACCGGCTGGGCGCCCTGACCGCGACGCTCGCCGGCATCGGGGCGCCGCTCCAGGCCTGGTACGGCGTGCGGGTGTTCACGGACACGGCCACCGACGACGCCGAGGTGCCCGACGACATCGAGACACTGCTGGCCTGCGAGGAGCGGGCCGGACGGACGGATCCGTACCGGGGGGTGGCGGCGCTGCTGCACCTGTGCGGGGTGCGCGGCTGAGCCGGTGCCGGCGAACGGCAGGGAGGCGGGGCGGGGGCTCTTCCGGGCCCCCGCCCGGCGGACCTGTTCGGCGCCGCCGGCGAGCAGGGGCTTCCAGTACTCACCGAGCCAGGACTCGGCGTCTCCCTGGGTCGTGAACTCCTCGGGCTCGACCGCGGGCTCGGTCTCCGCACCGTCGGACTTCTCGAATCGCCAGGTCCATGTGGCCATGTGAGCCTCCCGTGTTTGAGCCGTTACGAAGAGCACCCTAAGCGGTTGGTCGTCGGACGCGGGGCGGTGGGGGGAGAGTCGGCGCGCTTGATCAACAGTGACCGGCGAGAATCGGTTGCGTGGAACTCACTTTGCTCGGAACAGGTGCTCCCGCCGGTCTCCCCCGACCGTCCTGCCCCTGCGCCGCCTGCGCAACCGCGGTCGCCACGGAGGCCCGGGCGGCCACCTCCGTACTCGTCGACGAGACGCTGCTGCTCGATCTCACGCCCGGCGCCGCCTTCGCCGCGGCGCGGGCGGGGCATTCACTCGCAGGTGTGCGGCAGGTTCTGCTGTCGCACCCCCACGACGGACCCCCCGTCGAGGTGCCCGCCGGGGTCCCCCAGCCGGGGCGGGTGCCGGACGGGCGGGAGTTGGCGCTGTTGACGGGGCATCGGGTGCGGGCCGTGGCGATGGACGCGCCGGGCACCGGGTACGCCGTGACCGGGCCGGACGGGCAGCGGGTGCTGTACCTGCCGCCGGGGGGCGCGCCCGCGGGGCTCGAGGAGGGGGCCGTCGAGGCGTACGACGTGGTGCTCGCCGATGTCGTACGGCGGCCGGACGCGCTGGCGCGGCTGCGGGCGGTGGGGGCGGTGGGGCCGACGACCGACGTGGTCGCCGTGCATGTCGACCATGACGTGCCGCCCGGCGCGGAGTTGCGGCGGAGGCTGGCCGCGGCCGGTGCGCGTGCCGTGCCCGACGGGACGACCCTCGCCGTCGGCGTCTACGAGGACGTGCCGGACGTACCGCGGCGGACGCTGGTGCTGGGCGGGGCGCGGTCCGGGAAGTCGGTGGAGGCCGAGCGGCGGCTGGAGGCGTTTCCCGAGGTGCTGTACGTCGCCACCGGGGGGTCGCGGAACGGGGACACCGAGTGGGCCTCGCGGGTCGCCTCCCACCGGGAGCGGCGGCCGGGGTCGTGGCGGACGACCGAGACGTGCGATCTGGTGCCGCTGCTGAAGGACGACGGGGCGCCGCTGCTGATCGACTGTCTGTCGCTGTGGCTGACGGACGCGATGGATGCCGTGGGGGCCTGGGACGACGCCGAGTGGGCCGGCGGCGGGGAGCGGGAACTGCGGTCGCGGGTGCGGGAGTTGACGGAGGCGGTGCGCGGGACGCGGCGAACCGTGGTCGCCGTCTCCAACGAGGTGGGTTCGGGCATCGTGCCGGCCACCGCCTCCGGCCGCCGCTACCGGGACGAACTCGGACGCCTCAACACGGCGTTCGCGAACGAGTGCGAGCAGGTGGTGCTGGTGGTGGCGGGCCAGGCGCTGGTCCTACGGGGCTGAGGGGGCCGGGGCGGACGGGTCGCTGACGCCGGTGTCCTGGACGTCAGGGGTGCGGGGGTCCTGGACGTCGGGGATGCGGGGGTCCTGGACGTCGGGGGCCTCGGCGTCCTGGACATCGGGGATGCCGGCGTCCCGGGTGCCCGTTTCGGCGGTGTCCACCGCGTCCCAGGCAGCCGTGTCCGGGGCGCTGCCCCTCCCGGCGACCGCGCCCCCCGCTGCTCCCCGCCCCGGGTTCGGCGGCTTGCGGGCGATCACCCTGTACGTCCTCGCGAAGCGGGTGCCGGACAGGAGGAGGGACGCGGTGCGGTCCAGGGCTCGGGCTGCGGGGAGGAGGCTGGGCGGGACGTGGGGGGTGAGGCGGGGCGGGATGTGGGCGGATCTGCGGGACGTGGCGACGATCGCGCAGCCCTGGGACTCCAGTGCGGGCCGTGGGTCGTCCGGTGACTCCACGAGCAGGTGGCCCCCGGGGCGCAGGACGGCGAGGGCGGCCCGGAGTTCGCGGGGATCGGCCGGCCGGTTCAGGAGGCTGACCACGTCGTAGCGGGCGCGGAGACGGGCGGCGAGGTGCGGGTCCGTCAGAGCGCCCCGGTAGCCCTCCTCCAGGCGCTCGACGGCCTGGGCGTGCAGGACGCGGGGCGTGGGGTCGATGCCGTCGAAGGCGGTGTAGGGGAAGAACGTGCGGGCCGCCTCCGGGAAGTCCGCGTCCCCCGTCCCCACGTCCAGCCAGCTCTCCGGCTCCGGCAGCCACCGCAGTGCCCGTGCGGTGGAGCGGAGACGCCGTACGGAGGGGGCGGTCGGTGCGGGCATGGGGCCTCCCGGGGACGCACGGAGTTCAGCGCGGCAATCCAGCACGGCAATTCAGCATGGCAATTCGCTACAAAACGGAACGTATGGGATCCCGATCCGGGGTGCAATGACGTCGTGGCCCCGTGGCGCCGCCGTGTTCGATCAGGGCCGGTACTGTTCGGCGAATGAGCTCGCTTAATCTCGACGACTTCACCGATCTGATCGAGCGCCCCGACGGCGGGGTGCGTCGCGACGCCGAGGCGCGCCGGGAGCGGCAGGTCGTGCCGCCCGGGTCGCTGGGCCGCCTCGACGAACTGGGTGAGTGGCTGGCCGCGGCGCAGTCGGCCGTTCCGGTACGGCCGGTCGAACGGCCGCGGGTCGTGCTGTTCGCCGGTGACCACGGGATCGCCGCGCAGGGGGTCTCCGGACGCCCCGCGGGCAGCGCGTCGGAGCTGGTGCGGGAGGTCCTGGAGGGCGGCCGTCCGGTGTCGGTCCTCGCCCGGCGGCTGGGCGTGCCGGTGCGGGTCGTCGACATGGCGCTGGACTGCGATCCGCAGGCGCTGCCGGAGGACGTCGTACGGCATCGGGTGCGGCGCGGGAGCGGTCGTATCGATGTCGAGGACGCGTTGACGCTCGAGGAGGCGGAGGCCGCTCTCCGGGCCGGGATCGCGGTCGCCGACGAGGAGGCCGACTCCGGTACCGATCTCGTGGTGCTCGGCGATGTGAGCGTGGGCGGGACCACGGCGGCGGGCGTGCTGGTCGCCGCGCTGTGCGGGACCGACGCGTCCGTGGTGACCGGGCGCGGCGGGACCGGGATCGACGACCTGGCGTGGATGCGCAAGTGCGCGGCGATCCGGGACGCGCTCAGGCGGGCGCGGCCGGTGCTCGGGGACCAGTTGCAGCTGCTGGCGACGGTCGGCGGCGCCGATCTCGCGGCGATCACGGGCTTCCTGCTCCAGAGCGCGGTGCGCAAGCTGCCGGTCGTGCTGGACGGGGTCGTCGTGTCCGCCTGCGCGCTGGTGGGCCAGCGGATCGCGTTCCGGGCCCCGGACTGGTGGCTGGCCGGGCAGAACAGCGGGGAGCCGGGGCAGACGAAGGCCCTGGACCGGATGGCCCTGGAGCCGCTCCTCGACCACGGGGTGACCGTCGGCGAGGGCGCGGGCGGGCTGCTGGCCCTGCCGCTGGTGCAGGCCGCGGCGGCGCTGGCCGCCGAGCTGCCGGAGAAGCCGGACGTCGCTTCGGAGAAGCCCGAGTCCGCGGAGTCCGAGAAGGAGGAGTAGGGGTTCGGCCGGTCGGGCACCGCAGGGCCGCGCCGCCGTGGCTGAGCGGCGTCACGGCGGCGAAGCGGGGCAGGATCACCCTTTATGGGAGATGTCCTGGATTCCGGTGCCCGTGCCCGTCGACCGTCCAGCGCCGCCTCACGGCGGGCCGCCGGGTTCGCCGTCTGGTACCTGCGGGTCGTCGCGTTCGTCAACTTCCTCAGCGCGGTGTGGGTGACGCTGGGGCAGGACGTACGGCGGCACAACCAGGAGGACTACTTCACGCCGTATCTGCTGACGGCGGGATTCGCCTCCGGGGTGTTCACGGCGTTCCTCGCCATCACCATGCGGCGCCGCAAGCGGGCCGCGTGGATCCTGAACCTGGTGCTCTCCGGGGCGTTCCTCGCGCTGTTCGTCTTCGCGATGGCGTTCCCGGAGATCCGCCGGTACGCGCAGAACTGGATCTCGCTGGTCCTCACCGCCGCGTTCGTCGTCGCGCTGCTGGTGGGCCGGCGGGAGTTCTACGCCAAGGGCGACCGGTCCAACCCGCGGCTCGCGGCGGCCGTCGCGGTCGGCGGACTGCTGGTGTCCTCGCTGCTCGCCGCGGTGCTGGTGACCGTCACCAACGAGGCGTCGACGTCGTCGAACTTCGCGCAGCGGTGGTGGTACGGCACCCTGCGGCTGGTCTCCGTGGCCGCCGACGACTCCCGCTTCGACGGCATCGTGACGCCGAACTGGGTCGACGTCGTCATCAACGTGCTCAGCACGATCCTCGTGCTGGCCGTCTTCTACGCCGCCTTCCGCTCCCGGCGTGCCGTCGACCCGCTCACCGAGGACGACGAGCGGCGGCTGCGGGAACTCCTCGACAAGCACGGGGAGCGGGACTCCCTCGGCTACTTCGCGCTGCGCAGGGAGAAGAGCGTCGTGTGGTCGCCGACCGGGAAGGCAGCCGTCACCTATCGGGTGGTCAGCGGGGTCTCCCTGGCCTCCGGCGACCCGATCGGGGACCCGGAGGCCTGGCCGGGGGCGATCGAGCCGTGGCTCGCCGAGGCGCGGGAGCACGGGTGGCTGCCGGCGGTGATGGGCGCGGGCGAGGACGCGGGCACGGTGTACGCGCGGCACGGCATGGACGCACTGGAGCTGGGTGACGAGGCGATCGTGGAGATCGCCGACTTCACCCTGGAGGGCCGTGCCATGCGGACCGTCCGGCAGGCCTACAACCGGGTCAAGCGGGCCGGGTACACGGTCCGGATCCGGCGCCACGAGGACATCCCCGCCGAGGAGATGGAGGCGCTCGTACGGCGGGCCGACGACTGGCGGGACGGGGCCACCGAACGCGGCTTCAGCATGGCGCTGGGGCGGCTCGGGGACCCCGAGGACGGCCGGTGCGTGGCGCTGGAGTGCCATGACGGCCAGGGTGAGCTGAAGGCGGTGCTCTCCTTCGTGCCCTGGGGGCCGCACGGGCTGTCGCTCGACCTCATGCGCCGGGACCGCGACGCCGACAACGGCCTCATGGAGTTCATGGTCATCGAGCTCCTCAACCGGGCCCAGGAGATCCAGATCACCCAGGTCTCACTCAACTTCGCGATGTTCCGTTCGGTCTTCGAACGTGGGGCACGGCTCGGCGCCGGGCCGGTACTGCGGTTGTGGCGATCACTGCTCAGCTTCTTCTCCCGCTGGTGGCAGATCGAGTCGCTGTACCGGGCCAACGCCAAGTACCGGCCCATCTGGGAGCCGCGGTTCCTGCTCTTCGAGAAGAGCGCGGACCTCCCCCGGATCGGCATCGCCTCGGCCCGCGCGGAGGGCTTCCTGGAGGTGCCGGGTCTGCCGGGGTGGCTGCGGCGGCGGGAGCACCTGAGTACGCACAGATGAGGACGGTGGGATGAAGAGGGTCGCCCGCTGGGCCCGAGCGGAGTGGGGGCCGCTGTACGTCACCGTGCGCGCGCACCTGCTCCGGCGGAGGTGGCGGGCGGTCCCCCTGGCCGTGACGGCCGTGTGCCTGACACTGACCCTGCATCTCGTGCACAACCAGTCGTGGGGCTACGACGTCGTCCAGGACGTGGGTGCCGTCCGTGCGGCGGACCCGCTGTGGCTGGCCCTGCTGCGCACGCCCCTCTCCCTGTTCGTGCCGGCCCTCGACCTGCCGGTGTGGGGTGCGCTGGCCCAGGTCCTGTTCGTGTTCGGGATCGCCGAGATCTGTCTGGGCCGGTGGCGGACACTGGCGCTGGCCTACGCGGCCACGCTCGCCGGCACGCTGTACGCCCGCGTGGGCGTCTCGCTGGGCCCCCATAACCCCTTCGGCCTCACCGCAACGGACGCCCATGTCGTCGACACCGGCCCGTCGGCGGCCGTGGTGGGCCTCGCCGTCTTCCTCGGCTGGCGCTACGGCGCCCGGGTCACGGCGGGCGCGGTGATCGCGGCGATGGTGATCGAGGTGGTGGTGAAGGAGAACCTGGCCGGCAGGGAACACCTGGCAGCGATCGCGGCCATGCTGCTGCTGTGCGCCCTGCCGGCGGCACGGCGACGCCGGGCTGGGAAACGGGGCGGGTCGGTCGGCGGGGGCGGGGCGCGGGGCGCGGCCGACTCGCTGGGCGCCGGGTCGGGCGGCGAGGCCAGGACCGGGGTGCCCGGCACCGGATCGGGCGGCGAGGCCGGCACACGGCGCAGGACGGCCTCTGAGAGCGGGACCGGGGACGGGGCCGGTGTCGGGACCGGGGCTGGAGTCGGGGCCGGAGCTGGAGTCGGGACCGGGACCGGAGTCGGGGCCGGGGCTGGTGGGGATGGCCGGGAGCCTCGGGTCGATCGCCGTGGTCATCGACGCGGGGTGTCCGGGCACGCTGCCGATGCCGGGACCGAGGCCGAGGCCAGAGCCAGAACGCGGCCCCGGGCCGCGACGGAGACGAGGGCGAGGAAGAAGCCCGACGCCGGGTCAGGGTCCGGGCTGCCGCCGCGCGGTCGCTGAGGCCGACGGGGTACTCGGACGGCAGCGCGGACCTCACGGCTCCAGTGGTCGTACCGGGTCCGGTTTGCCGCCGATGAGGTCCTGGAATGTGCGGCGGGGGCCCGCCCAGCGCTTGTCGTGCCGGTAGGCGCGGAGCATCGCCCTGGCCCGGGCACGCGGGCGGCGGCCGTAGAAGCGGCGGGCCCAGAAGGAGCCGGGGCGGGCCAGGCGGATCACTCCGACGAGCCCCACGAGCGGGACGATCACGCTGAAGATCGCCATCCGCGCCTTGCCCTTGAGCAGCACGCCCATCGCGAACAGGAAGTTGACCACCACGCTGGAGATGACGCCCCCGCGGTCCTGCGCCTCGCCCTGCGACACGTCGTCGACGCCGAACGGCGAGAACCCGGCGAGCACGAGTCCGACGAGCGCCGCCGTGAGGACGACGACCTCGACGCTCTTGCGGCCCTCCTCGCTCCAGTACACGTCGTCGAGGTGCAGGATCAGCGCGAACTCGTCCAGGACCAGGCCCGCGCCGATCCCGAACACGACCGCGAACAGCGCCGCACCGACGCCGTGCCGCTCGCTGGCGACCGCGCCGAAGCCGCCCACGATCGACAGCACGACCCCGGGGACCACGTGGTGGATGTGCACCCCGCCGGTGCTGATGTTGCCGAAGGGCCCCTTGCCGGCCCGGATGAGCCGGGTCACACACCGGGTGATCAGGAAGGTCAGCACGAACGCGGTCAGCGCCAGCAGCAGCGGCAGCTTGCCGGGTTCGACGATGTTGCGGTGCAGCCAGTGACCCATGCCCCCAGTCTCACGGGACCGGGGGCGGCCCGCCGTGCCACTACGGCGTCCGGGCTACCCTGCGGACGTGTCCACGACCTCGCCGCCCGCCGACGGCCTCCGCTTCGCCTTCGGCACGCTCAGCGTGCTGCCGGTGAGGGTGACCCGCTGGGACCGTGAGGCGGCACGCGGCGGCATGCTGTGCGCCCCGCTGGTCGGCCTGGTGCTGGGCGGCCTCGCGGCCGCCATGGGTCTCCTGCTGCTCCTCCTCGGCGCCTCCGCGCTGCTCGCAGCGATCGCCACGGTGGCCGTGCCCGCGGTCCTCACCCGCGGCCTGCACCTCGACGGCCTCGCCGACACGGCCGACGGCCTGGGCAGCGGCAAGCCCGCCGAGGACGCCCTGCGCATCATGAAGCAGTCCGACATCGGCCCGTTCGGCGTGATCACCCTCGTCCTGGTGCTGTTCGCCCAGGTCGCGGCGCTGTCCCAGGTGTACGGCGACTCCTGGGCCCGGGGCGCGGTCGCCGCGGTGGTCTCCGCGACGGCGGCCCGCCTGGCGCTGACCCTGGCCGCCCGTACCGGCGTGCCGGCGGCCCGCCCGGAGGGCCTGGGCGCGGCGGTGGCCGGAGTCGTCCCGCTCCGCGCCGCCGCACTGGTGGCCCTCGCCGTGACGCTGGGGGCGGCCGCGGCGGGCGCGCTGTTCGGGCCGTACGACGTGGGCCGCACGGTTCTCGCGGTCGCCGCCTCCGTGGCCGCGGCCGAACTCCTGCTGCGGCACTGCACCCGCCGCTTCGGCGGGGTGACCGGCGATGTGTTCGGAGGGCTCGCGGAGACGGCGGCGACGGCGGCCCTGGTGATCCTCTCGCTGGCCTTCTAGCAGGCCTCGCGCCACACCCCCAGCTCGTACTTCTTCAGCATCGAACTCAGCTTCAGGCGGCGGGACCCGGCGCAGAAGCGGCTGGTGGGCAGTTCGTACTCGACGTGGAAGACGGCCTTGTCGGCCTTGATGAACGGTTTCATGTCCGCGCACTCGTCGTACTGCGCGCACTGCTCGTTGACCGCGAAGTCGAAGTCGCCCACCAGCGCCGGTATCTGGTCGAGGTCGTTCTTCAGGCCGACCGCCATGCCCCGCTCGTGGGCCAGCCGCGCGATCAGCCGGTTGTAGCGGAGCTGGTCGGCCGCCGTGAGGGGGAAGCCGGTGCGGTTCTTGTACCCGTCCATGTTGTCCGGCTCCACCGCGTCGAAGCCCTTCTCACGGCACATGTCGAGGCGGTGCGCCATCAGCGGTTCGAGGACGTCCGTGGCGCGTATGTCGAGCCAGCGTTCCCCCTCCCAGCCGTTGCCGCGCCCGATCACCGACCGGGGGAACTTCCCGGCGTCGGGCCGCCAGTCCTCGAAGGCCCCGGTGGAGAGGTAGCAGATGACCTTGCGGCCCTTGTCGTGCAGGGCGGACACCAGCGCCTTGGACTGGTCGAAGCCGTCGACGTCGTAGACCGGCACGTCGACGGAGGTGTCGATCCGGCCGGTCAGCTGCCACTGCCAGGCGGTGCCGGGGCGGGGCCGCCACCGTGCGTCCCCGGCCCCGGATCCGGACGTGCTCCCGGCGGTGGTCGAACACCCCGCGGTCAGCAGGAGCAGGGCGACGAGGAGGAGAGGGCGCTTCAAGGGTGGGCTCCAGGGCATGCGGGACGATCGGCGGCCGACCCGAGCGTAGGCTCTTCACGGGTGGTCGCCGACAGGGGTGGAGGCCCCGATCGGGATCCGTTTTCGGACACGAAATAGGGTCGGCCGTCGGGCCCGGTCGACCCACCCGCTCGACTCATGCGAACTTCACATCGGAAGCGAGAATTCACCACCGTGACTGCTCTGACTCTCAGCACCTCCGCGGCGCCCGGCCTGCGGGCCGACGCGATCGTGATCGGCGTCGCCAAGGGCGCTAAGGGCCCCGTCGTGGCGCCGGGCGCCGAATCCGTGGACAAGGCCTACGACGGCAAGCTCGCCGGTGTCCTGGAGACCCTCGGTGCCTCCGGCGCCGAGGGCGAGCTGACGAAGCTGCCCTCGCCGGCCGGCCTCAAGGCCCCGCTCGTGGTGGCGGTCGGCCTGGGCGCCGAGCCCGAGAAGGACTCCTCCTTCGCCGCGGAGGCGCTGCGCAAGGCCGCCGGTGTCGCCGCCCGCGCGCTGACCGGGGTCAAGAAGGCCGCGTTCGTGCTGCCGCTGGGCGACGCCGCCGACGTGGGCGCGGTCGCCGAGGGCGTGCTGCTCGGGGCGTACTCCTTCACCGCCTACAAGGAGAACGGCAAGGACCCCAAGTCCGGCAACGGCAAGGCGCCGCTGGCCGAGGCCGCGCTGCTCGGCGGCAAGCCGCGGGACGCCGCGCACAAGGCCGCCCTGGCCCGGGCCGTCGCGGTCTCCGAGGAGCTCAACCGCGCGCGCGACCTCATCAACATGCCGCCGAACGACCTGAACCCCGAGGCGTTCGCCGCGATCGTGCAGACCGCGGCCAAGGAGCACGGGCTCAAGGTGCAGGTGCTCGACGTGAAGGCCCTGGAGAAGGGCGGCTACGGCGGCATCCTCGGCGTCGGCGCGGGGTCGGCGTCGGGACCGCGGCTGGTGAAGCTGTCGTACACCTCGTCCAAGGCGAAGAAGCACCTCGCGCTGGTCGGCAAGGGCATCACCTACGACTCGGGCGGCATCTCGCTGAAGCCGGCCGGTCACAACGAGACCATGAAGTGCGACATGAGCGGGGCGGCGGCGGTGTTCGCGGCCGTGGTCTCGGCCGCGCGGCTGGGTCTCGACGTCAGCGTGACCGGGTGGCTGGCGCTGGCCGAGAACATGCCGTCGGGGTCCGCCACGCGGCCCGGTGACGTGCTGCGGATGTACAGCGGCAAGACGGTGGAGGTGCTCAACACCGACGCCGAGGGCCGGCTGGTGCTGGCGGACGCGCTATGGGCGGCGTCGGCGGAGAAGCCGGACGCGATCGTCGACGTGGCGACGCTGACCGGCGCGATGATGCTGGCGCTGGGCAGCCGCACCTTCGGGATCATGGCGAACGACGACGCGTTCCGTACGGCGGTGCACGAGGCCGCCGAGGAGGTCGGCGAGCCGGCCTGGCCGATGCCGCTGCCGGAGCACCTGCGCAAGGGCATGGACTCCGCCACCGCCGACATCGCGAACATGGGTGAGCGGATGGGCGGCGGGCTGGTCGCGGGGCTGTTCCTGCGGGAGTTCGTGGGCGAGGGGATCGCCTGGGCGCACCTCGACATCGCGGGTCCGGCGTTCAACGACGGCGGGCCGTTCGGGTACACGCCGAAGGGCGGGACGGGGTCCGCGGTGCGCACGCTGGTGCGGCTCGCGGAGCTGACCGCCTCCGGTGACCTGGGCTGATGCTCGCCTGATAGCCCGGTGCCATCGGTCGTACGGCGTGTGCAGGGGCGTGGGGGCTGGTCGTGCCCGCGCGGCGGAGCCGCACAGCGACACGGCCCCGCGCCCCTTGGGTGTCTCACCAGGGCCTCGCTTCTCATGTGAGCGTGTGGTGTCTCACACCCCGGCCCGGCGTCTCGTTCGGTGCTGACAAGTGCGAAGATGGGGCTCGGCAGGACAGGGCCCCCACCACAGGGCCGAAGAAAGAGCGGCCGGACACCAGCCGCCGCCCGGTCACTGGAGACCGGCGTACGGCGCACATGCATGGAGGACGTGACGTGGCGAACGACGCCAGCACCGTTTTCGACCTAGTGATCCTCGGCGGTGGTAGTGGCGGTTACGCCGCGGCCCTGCGCGGGGCGCAGCTGGGGCTTGACGTCGCCCTGATCGAGAAGGACAAGGTCGGCGGTACCTGCCTGCACCGGGGATGCATCCCCACCAAGGCCCTGCTGCACGCGGGCGAGATCGCCGACCAGGCCCGCGAGAGCGAGCAGTTCGGTGTGAAGACCACCTTCGAGGGCATCGACATCGCCGGGGTGCACAAGTACAAGGACGGCGTGATCGCCGGCCTGTACAAGGGCCTCCAGGGGCTCGTCGCCTCGCGCAAGGTGACGTACATCGAGGGCGAGGGCCGCCTGTCCTCCCCGACCTCCGTCGATGTGAACGGCCAGCGCGTCCAGGGCCGCCACATCCTGCTGGCGACCGGCTCCGTGCCGAAGTCGCTGCCGGGTCTGGAGATCGACGGCAACCGGATCATCTCCTCGGACCACGCCCTCGTGCTGGACCGGGTCCCGAAGTCCGCGATCGTCCTCGGTGGCGGTGTCATCGGCGTCGAGTTCGCCTCCGCCTGGAAGTCCTTCGGGACCGACATCACCATCATCGAGGGCCTCAAGCACCTCGCCCCGCTCGAGGACGAGAACTCCTCCAAGCTTCTTGAGCGCGCGTTCCGCAAGCGCGGCATCAAGTTCAACCTCGGCACCTTCTTCCAGAAGGCCGAGTACACGCAGGACGGCGTGAAGGTCACCCTCGCCGACGGCAAGGAGTTCGAGGCCGAGCTGCTGCTGGTGGCCGTCGGCCGCGGGCCCGTCTCCGCCGGTCTCGGCTACGAGGAGCAGGGCGTCGCGATGGACCGCGGCTACGTCCTGGTCGACGAGTACATGCGCACCAACGTCCCGACCATCTCCGCCGTCGGAGACCTGGTCCCCACGCTCCAGCTCGCGCACGTCGGCTTCGCCGAGGGCATCCTGGTGGCGGAGCGTCTGGCCGGTCTGAAGACCGTCCCGATCGACTACGACGGCGTCCCGCGGGTGACGTACTGCCACCCCGAGGTCGCCTCCGTGGGCATCACCGAGGCCAAGGCCAAGGAGATCTACGGCGCGGACAAGGTCGTCGCTCTGAAGTACAACCTCGCGGGCAACGGCAAGAGCAAGATCCTGAACACCTCGGGCGAGATCAAGCTCGTCCAGGTGAAGGACGGTGCCGTGGTCGGCGTCCACATGGTCGGCGACCGCATGGGCGAGCAGGTCGGCGAAGCCCAGCTGATCTACAACTGGGAGGCGCTGCCCGCCGAGGTCGCGCAGCTCATCCACGCCCACCCGACGCAGAGCGAGGCGCTCGGCGAGGCGCACCTGGCGCTGGCCGGCAAGCCGCTCCACTCGCACGACTGACCCTCGGTCGACGAAGCGACTCCGCTCACAGCGACGACACAGACTTCCGCAATTCGTAAGGAGCAACCGAAACCATGGCGGTTTCCGTAACCCTTCCGGCGCTCGGCGAGAGCGTCACCGAGGGCACCGTCACCCGCTGGCTGAAGGCCGAGGGTGAGCGTGTAGAGGCCGACGAGCCGCTGCTCGAGGTCTCGACCGACAAGGTCGACACCGAGATCCCCTCCCCCGCCGCCGGCGTCCTGGCCTCCATCAAGGTCGCCGAGGACGAGACCGTCGAGGTCGGCGCCGAGCTGGCCGTGATCGACGACGGCACCGGCGCCCCCGCCGCTGCCCCGGCTCCGGCCGCCGAGCCGGTCGCCGAGCCCGCCCCGGAGCCGGCCGCGGCCGCTCCGTCCACCGAGCAGGCCGCCCCGGCGCCCGCTCCCACCGCCGAGGCCGCGTCCGGCGGCGGCTCCGCCGAGGGCACGGACGTCGTCCTGCCCGCGCTCGGCGAGTCCGTCACCGAGGGCACCGTCACCCGGTGGCTGAAGGAGGTCGGCGAGGAGGTCGCGGAGGACGAGCCCCTGCTCGAGGTCTCCACCGACAAGGTCGACACCGAGATCCCGTCCCCGGCCGCCGGTGTGCTGCTGGAGATCGTGGTCGGCGAGGACGAGACCGCCGAGGTCGGTGCCAAGCTCGCCGTCATCGGCGCCCCGGGTGCGGCTCCGGCCGCCGCCCAGGCTCCTGCCGCGCCCGCCCCGGCCCCGGCCGCCGAGGCCCCGGCTCCGGCGCCCGCGCCTGCCGCCCCGGCGCCCGCTCCTGCCCCGGCTCCGGCCCCGCAGGCGCCCTCGGCTCCGGCCCCGCAGCAGCAGACGGCTCCGGCTCCCGACCCGGCGCCCGCCGCTCCCGCTCCGGCGCCCGCCCCGGTCACCCCGGCCCCGGCTCCGGCCGCGACCTCCGGTGACGACGGCGCCTACGTCACCCCGCTGGTGCGCAAGCTCGCCGCCGAGAACGGCGTCGACCTGGGCACCGTCAAGGGCACCGGCGTCGGCGGCCGGATCCGCAAGCAGGACGTCGTCGCCGCCGCCGAGGCCGCGAAGGCCGCCGCCGCAGCTCCGGCTCCGGCCGCTGCCGCCCCGGCCGCCGCCAAGAAGGCGCCGTCCCTGGAGGCCTCTCCCCTCCGTGGCCAGACCGTCAAGATGCCCCGCATCCGCAAGGTCATCGGCGACAACATGGTCAAGGCGCTGCACGAGCAGGCGCAGCTGTCCTCGGTCGTCGAGGTCGACGTCACGCGTCTGATGAAGCTGCGCGCCCGTGCCAAGGACTCCTTCGCCGCCCGTGAGGGCGTCAAGCTGTCCCCGATGCCGTTCTTCGTCAAGGCCGCGGCCCAGGCGCTGAAGGCGCACGCGCCCATCAACGCCAAGATCAACGAGGGCGAAGGCACGATCACCTACTTCGACACCGAGAACATCGGTATCGCGGTGGACTCGGAGAAGGGCCTGATGACCCCGGTCATCAAGCACGCGGGCGACCTCAACATCGCCGGCATCGCGAAGGCCACGGCGGACCTCGCCGGCAAGGTCCGCGCCAACAAGATCACGCCCGACGAGCTGTCCGGCGCGACCTTCACCATCTCCAACACCGGTTCGCGCGGTGCGCTCTTCGACACGATCATCGTGCCGCCGGGCCAGGTCGCGATCCTCGGCATCGGTGCCACGGTCAAGCGCCCGGCCGTCCTGGAGACGGAGGAGGGCACGGTCATCGCCGTCCGCGACATGACCTACCTGACCCTCTCCTACGACCACCGTCTGGTGGACGGCGCCGACGCGGCCCGTTACCTGACCGCGGTCAAGGCGATCCTGGAGGCGGGCGAGTTCGAGGTCGAGCTCGGCCTGTAGGCCTGTCCGGTGCCCTCTGTCCGGAGCTCTCCGGGCAGGGGGCACCGCCATGTCACCGGGGCGTCAGCGTCCGGTCCGACCAGCCCCACAGCTCCTCCACCCACACGTTGGGGACGGAGAGCCTGGGCGTCGGCGTGAGGCCCTTCGTCCGGTACGCCTCCAGGACGTCGTAGGTGGCGTCCAGGCAGTCCCGCGAGGTGAGCTCGCCGGTCCTCGGGTCGATGCCGACGAGGAAGCCGCGCTTCTCGACCGTACGGACCATGGCCCGGGCCCTGTTCACGTCGTACGTCGAGGTCTTCGTGCAGCGGTAGCGGCTGTAGGGGTGCTCGGCGGTGCCGGGGTAGTTCGCGTCCGTGGACATGTCGCTGAGCATGCGGTCGTACGACCCCTCCGCGTGCCAGGCCCCGATGTCGCCGCCCGGCGGGGTGTACAGCTTGCCGCTGGGGTTCTCGACGGCGCCGTAGACCCAGCGGCCGGTGGCCGGGATCCTGAAGCCCCAGCCGACGTGCCCGAACTTCTGCGCCCCGTCCGGCTTGACGAAGACGCAGGCGGCGCCGGTGCCGCGGGCCTTCCCCGCCATCCCCGTGATCGCTTCCGCGCCGGCCGGTGTCGTCCCCGCCGTCGCCCGGGTGGCCGTCTCCTGGCAACCCGTCACGGCGACGATCGCGCCGATCACGGCCGCGACGGCCAGTCCCCGTCGTCCCCCGATGTGCATGCCGTCCCCCTGTGGTGCGAAGGGCGCCCGGTGTGGGAACCCCTGACCAACGCGACACACCCTGGAAGCCGTGGGGTTCCGTGACTTGACAGGAGTCGTCCGGCTGGGAGCGTGTAAGCCTCGTCTCACCTGCATGGAAGCGCCCCCGTGCGCCCCTCCCGGACGGGCCCTCGGCCTTATTGTCTTTACGTCAAACGCCCTTAAGGAGCTCCCATGACCGCGCCCGTCGTCCACTCGCTGCGCGAACAGATCCGCGAGCACATCGTGGAGGGGATCGTCAGCGGGCGCTGGCAGCCGGGCGAGCGGATTGTGGAACGCCGTATCGCGACCGAGCTGGAGGTCAGCCAGACGCCGGTGCGGGAGGCGCTGCGCGAGCTGGAGTCGCTGCGGCTGATCGAGTCGGCGCCGAACAAGGGCGTGAGGGTGCGGAACCTGACCGCGGCCGACCTGGAGGAGAGCTACCCGGTCCGGGCCGGTCTGGAGGCGATCGCGGCAGAGCTGGCGGCGGAGCGGCTGGCGCAGGACTGCTCGGCGCTGGAGCCGCATGTCGCCGCGCTGTACGAGGCGGACCGGGACTCGGACGGCACGGGCCAGGTCCGGCACACGGTGGGTTTCCACCGCGAGCTGGTGCGGGCGGCCGGCAACTCGGTGCTGCTGCACACCTGGGAGGGCCTGGGCATCGAGGTGTTCACCGCGCTGTCGATCCGCTGGCTGGGGACGGTCCAGCAGTCCTACGCGGAGGAGCACGAGGAGCTGGTGGCGGCCTTCAAGCGGCGGGATCCGCGGATCCCGGAGATCGTGAAGGCCCATGTGCTGGGGTGCGCGCCGCGGGCCTGACGCAGTCGAGCGCACCTGTGCTCACCTGCGGAAATCCCTCAAAAACAGGGCACCCGGTGTCTCCGTCGGAGGCACCCCGTGCCTACTTTCTCGATATCGAGAAGTTTTGCCCGGGAACCCTTTGATCGATCATCGATCAGCGAGTTATTGTCGCCGACGGGCCCTTACCGGGGCCCTCCGCCCTGTCCTGCCAAAGACCAAGGGCACCCCCGAAACCCTGCCTGATTGAGGGAACCCCCTTCGACTGAGGAAGGCGGCGACATGACCGACCCCAACGCCATCCAGGCCAGCGAGCTCGACCAGCTCCCCGACCGGGACCCCGAGGAGACCGCCGAATGGCAGGCCTCCCTGGACGCGGTCGCCAAGGCGGCCGGCCCGCACCGTGCCGCGTACCTGATGCGCCGCACGCTGGAGAGGGCGGAGGGCAACGGCATCGCGCTGCCGAAGCTCCTCGAGACCGACTACGTCAACACCATCCCCACCGCCGCGGAGCCGGGCCTGCCCGGTGACCCGGCGATGGAGGCCCGCATCACCGCGTGGAACCGCTGGAACGCGGCCGCGATGGTCACCCGCGGCTCCAAGTACGGCGTCGGCGGCCACATCGCCACCTTCGCCTCCGCGGCCTGGCTCTACGAGACCGGCTTCAACCACTTCTTCAAGGGCAAGGAGGCCGACGGGTCCGGCGACCAGCTCTACATCCAGGGCCACGCCTCCCCCGGCATCTACGCCCGCGCCTTCCTCGACGGCCGGCTGAACGAGCAGCAGCTCGACAACTTCCGCCGCGAGTCGGGCGGCGACGGCCTCCCGTCGTACCCGCACCCCCGCCGGCTGCCCTGGCTCTGGGAGTTCCCGACCGTCTCCATGGGCCTCGGCCCGCTCTCGGCGATCTACCAGGCCCGCTTCAACCGCTATCTGACGGCGCGCGGCATCAAGGACGTCTCGCAGTCCCACGTCTGGGCCTTCCTCGGCGACGGCGAGATGGACGAGCCGGAGTCCACGGCCGCCCTCGCACTCGCGAGCCGCGAGGGTCTCGACAACCTGACCTTCGTCATCAACTGCAACCTCCAGCGCCTCGACGGCCCGGTCCGTGCGAACTTCAAGATCGTGCAGGAGCTGGAGGCCCAGTTCCGCGGCGCCGGCTGGAACGTCGTCAAGTCGCTGTGGGGCTCCGCCTGGGACGAGCTGTTCCAGCTGGACACCACGGGCGCCCTGGTACGACGGCTCCGCGAGGTACCGGACGCGCAGGTGCAGACGTACCAGACGCGTGACGCCGCCTACATCCGCCAGGACTTCTTCGGCAAGGACCCGGCGCTCGTCGAGATGGCGAAACTGCTCTCCGACGACAAGATCCTCGAGTGCTTCCACCTCTCGCGCGGTGGCCACGAGGCGAGCAAGGTGTACGCCGCCTACAAGGCCGCCGTCGAGTTCAAGGGCGCGCCGACCGTGATCCTGGCCCAGACGGTCAAGGGCCACACCCTCGGCGAGGGCTTCGCGTCGAAGAACGCCAACCACCAGATGAAGAAGCTGACGGTGGACGAGTTCAAGACGATGCGTGACCTTCTTGAACTCCCCATCTCCGACGCTCAGTTCGTCGACGGGGTCGTTCCCTACGGCCACCCCGGCGCCGACTCTCCCGAGGTGCGCTACCTCCAGGAGCGCCGGGCGGCCCTCGGCGGCCCCGCCCCGGCCCGCCGCGTCCACCCGGTGGCCCCGCTGCCGGCCCCCGCGGAGAAGGCGTTCGCCTCCTTCGACAAGGGCTCCGGCTCGCAGAACGTGGCGACCACGATGGCCTTCGTCCGGCTCATCAAGGACCTGGTCCGTGACAAGGAGACCGGCAAGCGCTGGGTGCCGATCGTCCCCGACGAGGCGCGCACCTTCGGCATGGAGAGCCTCTTCCCGTCCCTCGGGATCTACTCCCCCAAGGGCCAGACGTACGAGCCGGTCGACCGCGACCAGCTGATGTACTACAAGGAGGCCAAGAACGGCCAGATCCTCAACGAGGGGATCACCGAGGCCGGTTCGATGGCCGACTTCATCGCCGCTTCGACGTCGTACGCGACGCACGGCGAGGCGATGATCCCGTTCTACATCTTCTACTCGATGTTCGGCTGGCAGCGCACCGCCGACCAGATGTGGCAGCTCGGCGACCAGCTGGGCCGCGGCTTCCTCGTCGGCGCCACGGCGGGCCGCACCACGCTGACGGGCGAGGGCCTCCAGCACGCGGACGGTCACTCCCCGGTCATCGCGGCGACGAACCCGGCGGCACTGACGTACGACCCGGCGTTCGCCTACGAGGTCGCCGCGATCGTGCGCGACGGCATCCGCCGGATGTACGGCGAGGCGGCCCCGGGCGAGGACCCGAACGTCTTCTACTACCTGACCGTCTACAACGAGCCGCTCCCGCAGCCGGCGAAGCCGACCGCAGCCGGGATCGACGAGGGCATCGTCAAGGGCCTGTACCGCTTCAACACCGTCGAGTCGGCCGGGATCGGCGTGGCCGCGGCCAACGCCCCGCGCATCCAGCTCCTCGGCTCCGGCACCGCGATCCACTGGGTGCTGAAGGCGCAGCGGATGCTGGCCGAGGAGTGGGGCGTGGCCTCCGACGTGTGGTCCGCGACCTCCTTCACCGAGCTGCGCCGCGACGCGCTGGAGGCCGACGCGGCCCTGCTGCGCGGCGAGGAGCGGGTCCCCTACGTCCGTCAGGCGCTGCACGGCGCCGAGGGCCCGGTGCTCGCGGTCTCCGACTACATGCGCCAGGTCCCGGACCAGATCGCGCAGTGGGTCGAGCAGGACTGGTCCTCGCTCGGCGCGGACGGCTTCGGCCTCTCCGACACCCGCGAGGGCGCCCGCCGCCACTTCGGCGTCGACGCCGAGTCGGTCGTGGTCGCGGCCCTGGCCCAGCTGGCCCGCCGCGGCGAGGTCAAGGCGACGGCGGTGAAGGAAGCACGGGAGAAGTACGGCCTGTAAGGGCCTACAGGGCTCGGGCTTCGACGAAGGGGTACGGCGGCTGCCGTGCCCCTTCGTCGTCCGTGGCGTTGTCAGTGGCCCCCTGCATCATGGGGGCATGCGCGCCGCCCGCCTGATCAAGATGGTTCTGCTGCTCCAGTCCCGGCCCTCCATGACCGCCGCCGAGCTCGCGCAGGAGCTGGAGGTGTCGGAGCGGACCGTTACGCGGGACGCTCAGGCGCTCTCCGAAGCGGGCGTGCCGGTGTACGCCGACCGGGGGCGGGCCGGCGGTTACCGGCTGATCGGCGGGTACCGGACCCGGCTGACCGGGCTGGCCCGCGGTGAGGCGGAGGCGCTGTTCCTGTCCGGGGTGCCGGGCGCGCTGCGCGAGATGGGACTCGAGGACGCGGCGTCCGCCGCCCGGCTGAAGGTGTCCGCGGCCCTGCTCCCCTCCCTGAGCGACGCCTCCCGTACGGCCGCTCAGCGGTTCCATCTCGACGCGCCGAACTGGTTCACCGAGCCCAAGTCGCCGGAACTGCTGCCCGCCGTCGCCGAGGCGGTGTGGGACGACAGACGGGTCTCCGCGCGCTATCGCGGCCAGGAGCGCGAGGTGGAGCGGGAGCTGGAGCCGTACGGGCTCGTCCTCAAGGCGGGGGTCTGGTACGTGTGCGCGAGGGTGGCGGAGGGCGGCTCCTTCCGGGTGTACCGGATCGACCGCTTCACGGCGGTGGAGGCCCGCGCCGACCGTTTCGTGCGGGACGAGGAGTTCGACCTGCCCGGCTTCTGGGCGGAGCGGGCCGCGCAGTTCGCCAGGTCGATCCTGCGGGCCGAGGTGGTCGTACGGCTCTCGGCGGACGGGATGCGAAGACTTCCGTACGCCGTCGACCCCGCCTCCGCCCGGGAGGCACTGACGGCCGCGGGCGCCCCTGACGAGGACGGATGGCTGACCGTGACCCTCCCCGTGGAGTCCGAGCAGGTCGCCCACGCGCAGCTTATGAGCCTCGGGCCGGAGGTGGAGGTGCTGGCGCCCGAGAGCCTGCGGGTGCGTGTCGCCGAGGACGCGCGACGGCTGGGCCGCCTGTACGGGACATAACAATCCGCCGCACTCCACGTGCGCCCCGTCCCGGGAGGCCCGATGCTGGACCCGTGATGGACGAGACGGAGTTCTGGGAGCTGGTGGACGCCACCCGCGACGCCGCCGAGGGCGACCCCGAGGAGCAGGCCGACCTGCTCGTGGACCGGCTCCTCGCGCTGGACCCGGACATGGTGCTCGACTTCTCCCGTCACTTCGAGGCCCGCTTCAACCGCGCGTACACCTGGGATCTGTGGGGCGCCGCCTGGATCCTGCTGGACGGGGCGAGCGACGACGCCTTCGACTTCTTCCGGTGCTGGCTGATCGGTCAGGGGCGAGAGGTGTACGAGGGCGGGGTGCACGATCCCGACTCGCTCGCCGACCTCCTGGCCGACTTCGACGAGGAGATCGACGGCGACGGCGAGGAGCTGGGATACGCGGCCGACGAGGCCTACGAGCAGCTAACCGGCACGGTCGCTCCCGATCTGGGCATTCCGCCGGCGGCCGCCGAGCCGCTGGGGCCGCCGGTCGAGCTGGAGAACGACCGGGTGCTGGCGGAGCGGTACCCCAAGTTGTGGGAGCGGTTTCGAGGTTGAGGGGTTGCCGGCGGCCTCCCCTGTTCAGGCCCGCCTCCCCTGTTCAGGTTGTCTCTGCTCAGGCCGTCGCGGTGGCCCGGCGTCGGGTCGGGTCCGTCGGGAGGTAGGCCTGGCTCTGGTCGGCCTTCACCGCGTGGTGCAGGGGGGCCGCGTTGGCCTGGTCGAGTGCGGACGCGGTGACGGCGGCCGGGCCGAGGACGACGGCCGCGACCGTGCAGACGACGGTCCAGACCCGCTGATTGCTCTTGCTCATGCTGCTGCCGTTCATGATCCCCACCTTCGGTCGGCTTGTCGGGACGACCGTAGGGCGGGGAGATCTCAGGGGCCTGCGGGAGCGCTGTGGCGTTCCTGTGAGGCCCTTCCTGTGAGGTCTGTCGTCGCCGGGTCTCAGGAGCGGCCCTGGAGGCGGGCGGCGGCCTGTCTGATCTCGGGCAGCCGTGCGCTGAGGGCGGCGCCGGGGCAGGTGGTCATGTAGCCGTCCTTGTGGCCGGCCAGGGCTGGCAGGCGGGCGGTGGTCCCTGCCGGGTAGCGGCTGTGGCTGTTGCTGGAGGTCAGCCGGACGGTGGCGCGGGGGTCTATTCCGGCCAGTCCGAGCTTCCAGGCGACCAGGGCGGCGATCGCGTCGGTCATGGCGCGGGGGACGGGGACGCCGGCGGTGAAGGTGCCCAGGGCGGCGATGCCGGCGGTGCGGTGGTTGAAGCCCTGGGTGTGGGCGCCGGTGACGGCACGGTCGACACCGCCGGCGCGGCCCTCGTAGATGGTGCCGCAGCGGTCCACGAGGAAGTTGTAGCCGATGTCGTCCCAGTCGCGGTTGCCGGTCTGACCTGCGGCGAGGTAGCGGATGATGCGGGGTGCGTCGGCGCAGTCGTAGGTGTTGGGCGAGTCGGTGTGATGGATGAACACGGCGACGACCTTGTCGTCGTAGCGGGGGGCGGGTGGGGTGCGGGCGGCGGTGTTCGCCTCACCGTCCCCCTTCGCCCACACGGACCGCGGCACGATGTGCGGCCGGTCGGCGGAGTACGACACGACACCGGGCCGCACCACGACAGCGCGGTGCGCGGCGTTGCCCTCGACGGCACTCTCGACCCCCCGAACACAGAGCACGAGCACGAGCACGACGACAAGCCCGGGCACACAGGCAAGCCCGAACCGAACACCACGGGTACGGAGGAGGGGGCGGCGCTTGGAGGGGGGTGCGGGGAGTCGTGGGGCGGCGGGGGTGGCCGGGGCC
>NZ_JOGP01000043.1:0-19883 GCF_000719505.1 Streptomyces sp. NRRL B-3229
GCGTCACGTACGTGAAGCCGGTGCCCGCCGTCGACCTGAGCGTGACGACGGGACGCGTGGTGCTGCGTGCCATGAGGACTCCTTCCACCACCACCGAGCACTTTGACTCGGTCATGTCATGCAGTGGTGTCAACGCGGCCGGCCGGCGCATCATTCCCACACCCACCGCACCCTGCCGGGTTGGCCTGACAGGGTGGCGGTGGTGCGTCCTCGCACGTCAACGCCCTCATCCGGGGGTGACGCCTGCTAGCTTCGCGAGCTGATCCGAGGCCCCGTACGCCTTCGGCAGGGCGGGGCCGTGAACCGCGAGGCAAGGGTGATGGCGTGAGGGACGACGTGGAGAGGCCGGCCGGGGCTGCGATCAGGCGCCGGAGTTTCCTGGCCACTACAGCCGTGGCGGCCGGTGCGCCGGCCATCGCGGCAGCAGCACCGGCGGCGGTCGCTGCGAGCTCGCACGGCGGCCCACCAGAGCCGCCGCCGACCGGTCGGGTGGCGCGCCTGATGGCCGTCCCGGAGGCCGGCCGCGGCGTCGACTGGCTCCGCACTGCGCTTCAGGTCGCCGTGGAGCTGGAACTGTCCACGATCCCGCCGTATCTGTGCGGCTGGTGGTCCATCGGGGACCGCAACTCGCAGGCCGCGCGACTGATCCGGCGCATCATCGACGACGAGATGTACCACCTGGGCGTGGTGTGCAACCTGCTCGTGGCCGTGGGTGGCCAGCCCCGGATCAGAGCGGCGGCACCCACCTACCCGGGCCCGCTGCCCGGCGGCGTACGCGACGGCCTGACCGTGTACCTGTCGGGTCTCAACAAGTCGTTCGTGCAGATGATGATGTCCATCGAGGCTCCCGAGGAACCGCTCGCCCTCAGCGCCACCGCCACGCACACCGTCGGTGACTTCTACGGCGCCATGCTCGACGGTTTCCAGATCCTGGCCCCGGAGTTGTCGGCCGGCGGACAGCTGACCGCGCGCATCGGCTCCGACGATCTGCACCCCGTCGAGACCCTCCTCGACGTCGAGCGCGCCATCGACATCATCAGGGAGCAAGGAGAGGGGACGAGCAGTTCCCCGGCCGACTCCTTCACCGACGACCACCCGGCCCACTACTACGCCTTCGGCGAGATCTACCACGGTCGGCAACTCCGGGAGACCGCCGAGGGCTGGACGTTCACCGGAGCGTCCGTCCCCTTCCCGGACGCCCGCCCCATGGCCCGGGTTCCGGCGGGCGGCTGGTCCCGGCCGCCGGCGTCGGTGCAGCAGCTTCTGGACAGGTTCGACAACACCTACACCACCGTGCTGACCTCGCTGGACGCCGCTTGGACCGACGGCGACCGCCGCACCCTGGGCGCGGCCGTCCACGCCATGCGCGGCCTGGAGGAGACGGCGGTACGGCTCATGGAGACCGAGATCCCGGGGAGCCGGAGCACGTACGGCCCCCAGTTCCACCCGCGTTCGTAGTGTTCGCCACGCCCATGACGAGCGGACGGTGTCGGAGCGCGCGGGACCGGTGATCGCGCAGATCGTCGCGGTCACCCGTGAGGGACGGGTGATCGCCGGCACCGTGGTGCGCATATCCGATGCCCGCCTGGTCGGCGCACCTCGCCGACGGTGGGAGAGAGGAGCACGTCCCCCGACTCGCAGCGGAGAACTGCACCCGACGCTCGCAGTACGTCTGTTTTCAGCCACGTTTTCATGGCGTCCCTGCACGGAAAGGTACTTCCGTACAGGATCATGCACCTGACATCTTGCATCCACCACTCGTTTCGTACGGCCCGAGCGTGTCCTCAACACGGCCGGGCCGTCTCCGGAGGATGCATTGACACCCCACACATCAGGCCGCTCCAGACGCACGCTGGTGCTGGCGGCCGCTCTCGGCGCGGCGCTCACGTTCGGCGCCCCGGGCGCCCTCGCGGGCACGCTCCCCGTCGTTCCCTCCCCCGCGCCGGCCGCGAAGGCCCCCGCCCCCGCTCCGGCCGCCGCACCGGCTTCCCAGAGTGCGGCCTGGGTGGCCGGCACACGTGCCTACCTCGTGATCACCACCCCCGGCGACACTTCGGCGGTCCGTTCGGCGATCACGGCCAACGGCGGCACCGTCTTCTCGAACTTCGACGCCATCGGCGTGATCGTCGCCCACTCGGCCTCCAGCACCTTCGCCGCCACCATGCGCGGTGTCGCGGGCGTGCAACAGGTCGGTGCCACGCGTACCTCGGACGTCCCGGCCGCCGCCTACGACCCGGCGCTCCCGCCCAACCCGGCCCAGGCCTCCACCCCGGCCGGCGAACCGGTCCGGGCAGACATGAGCCAGATCAAGGCCGACCAGGCCTGGGCCGTGAACCCGGGCTCCGCCTCCGTCAAGGTGGGCATCCTGGACACCGGGGTGGACGACCAGCACCAGGACCTGGCACCCAACTTCGACGCGGCCGACTCGGTCTCCTGCGCCTACGGCAAGCCCGACACCCGTACCGGCGCCTGGCGGGACGTCGACACGCACGGCACCCACGTGGCCGGCACCGTCGCCGCGGCCAAGAACGGCAAGGGCGTCGTCGGCGTGGCACCCGGCGTGAAGATAGCCGCGGTGCGGGTCGCCGAGCCGGGCAACTCCTTCTTCTTCGCCGAGAACACCATCTGCGGCTTCGTCTGGGCCGGCGACCACGGCTTCAAGGTCACCAACAACAGCTATTACACGGACCCGTGGCAGTTCAACTGCCCGGACAACATCGACCAGGCCGCCATCATCGAGGGCGTCAAGCGCGCCCAGGAGTACGCCGAGAGCAAGGGCTCCCTCCAGATAGCCGCCGCGGGCAACGAGAACTACGACCTCGCCCACAAGACGACCGACTCCGCGAGCCCGAACGACTCGACGCCGGTCACCCGCACCATCACCAACGCCTGCCTCGACATCCCGACCGAGCTGCCGGGCGTGGTCACGGTCGCGGCCAACGGCACGGGCGTCACCAAGGCCTCGTTCTCCAACTACGGTCAGGGCGTCATCGACGTCGCGGCGCCCGGCAGCAACGTGTACTCCACCGTCCCCGGCGGCGGTTACGGCAGCAAGAGCGGCACCTCGATGGCCACCCCGCACGTGGTCGGCGTGGCGGCGCTCATCGCCAGCGCCAACCCGGGCATCACCCCGGCGCAGCTGCGCACCAGGCTGGCCGAGCAGGCCAACGACATCGCCTGCCCGTCGGACAGCCGCTGCACGGGTACGACGGCCAACAACTCCTTCTTCGGTGAAGGGCAGGTCGACGCCCTCAAGGCCGTCGGGGCCACTCCGCCGCCCGGCAAGTACTTCGAGAACCTCACGGACTTCGCCATCAACGACAACGCGACCGTGGAGAGCCCGATCGCCGTCACCGGTGTGACCGGCAACGCCCCGGCCACCCTCAAGGTGGGTGTGGACATCAAGCACACCTACATCGGTGACCTGAAGGTCGACCTGGTGGCGCCGGACGGCACCGTCTACACGCTGCACAACCGCGCCGGCGGCAGCGCCGACAACATCGCCCAGACCTACACCGTGGACGCCTCCTCCGAGGTGGCGAACGGCACCTGGAAGCTGCGGGTGAACGACAACGCCGCCTCCGACACGGGCAAGATCGACGCCTGGAACCTGACCTTCTAGCACGGGGCCCGGCAACGCCGCCCACGTGACCTGATGGGCCGCGGCTGGTTCGGCCAGGGCTGCGAACCACTGGACGGCAGAGGGCACATGGGCCCCGGCGGCGGTGCACACCGCTGCGGGGGCCTGTATGCCGCAGTTGTCCGGGAAGCCACTGGGCCATGACGAAGGTGGCGTCACTGGACTCATGGTCAGACTCATGGTCAGACTCATGGTCCTGACGGTCGAAGTCCGCCGGAACGGCCCGAGTTGCGGAGGGGAGGCACGCTGGTGTGCAAAGTGGATCATGAGGCCTCAGCGGTAGCCGCAACAGCAGCTCTCACGGCTGCCCACCCGCACCTGAGGCAGGGCCCTTCTGCCCATCCGGCCCTGCAAGGGTGCGAGGACGTGAAGTGGTCCTCCATTCCTGGCTGCCAGGTCGACGTCCCTGTCGTCCTGCGCGGGCTGCTCGATCCCGAAGCGGCCGAGACGGCAGAGCGAGCGCTCGACTGGCTGGTGATGTCAGGACCGTTGTCCATCAGTGCCGTGATGCCCGCTGTCGTCCCCTACCTGCTCCGGCTCGCTGCCGATCCATCGATCCCCCGCCGGAACGAACTGGTCGGGCTCCTGCTCGTCGCCGCCGCCCTGTCCGCACCGACCGATCCGGACAACGCGTGGGACCTCGCGGTCAGCGGCCCTGAGAAGGACCACCCTGAACGAGCCCAGTGCCGAGCGGCATTCGCAGCCGACGCGGCATGGGTACAACGCCTGCTGGCCGACGACGAACTGCGCGCCGACCCCTACCTGGACGACGAGGACAGGGCGTCCTTCGCCCAAGCAGCCGGGCTGTAACGCGGTCTATTGCGCCCAGCGCCCCAAGGTTGGCGAGGTGCCGATCAGGCACTCGATGCTGGTCGGGAAGCCGGCGAGGGCGTAAGCGGTCAGACGGAGGTGGCCTTCAAGGCAGACCAGGTTGTCCTGGCTCTCCCCGACGAGAATGAGTGGCGGGAACCGCTCATCTCTCATGAGAGCCCGGGCCGCGTCGACGAACGGTTCGTTGGGGACGTCGAACGCCCGCAGCCCTGCCTTGATGCGTGCGGCCGCGTCGATCGGCCGGCGGCTGCCGCCCGACAGTTCGGCCCAGTACGAGTAGTCGATGTAGCGAACGCCGGCCGCCTCGTCGGCGGACAGGAGTGCCCTGGTCCACGTGACCTGATCGGGGAAGTTCTCGAACAGGTCCCGATTCTCGCCGTACCCACGGGTTGCCGCGAGCAGAGCGCGACGTGCGGAGTTCGCTCCGGCGTCGGAGAGGTCTGGATGCGTCAGCAACCGCTCGGCCTGCCCGGCCGACGCAAGATGGGAACGGAGCCTCTGGCCGAACCTAGGGCTGGAAAGCTCGCCGTTCAGGAAGCAGGCGACCATCTCGTCCTCGCCGCTCTTGCCCAATACCTGCACGACGTCAGCTTGCCGTATGACGACACGCACAGGTGTCGGCTTACCGAGGCGTCGCACGTTGGCCCGCTCGATCCCGCCTCCGTCGCAGACGTCCTGAACACGCTTGCGGCATGAGCGCAGCTTGTTCAACTCGGTGGCGGCGTCGGATGCCGAAGCGCGGCTCCGGAGAGCTTTTGCCGGTGACAGGAGCTCGGGCCGTGTGCCGTTCCCCTGAGTGGGTACTCCTGGATGTCCCCGTCCTCGTATGCAAGGAGAATGAGTCTGATGGCCACCGTGTCGCTCACCGGAGCGTCCAAGGAGGACGCCGCCACCGTCTTCAGCGTGCTGCGAACGGCGTTCCCCACCGACCGCCCTGCTGACGACCTGCCCCAGGAACAGCCGGGCGGCCAGGATCTCGTGTGGACGGCGGAGTTCGAGCCGACGCAGGAGTGGATCCCGACCGATCCCGTCCCCCTGGAGGGCCCTGTCTCCGCCACGCTGCAAGGCGGCTACGCGGCCTTGGATCAACTCCGCGAAGCCCTGGGTGCCGCGTTCACCGTGGAGGAGCACGGCACGGAGTCGGGAGACCAGGAGCAGGAGGTCGACCTGCTGCTCCGGACGAAGCAGTCGTAGAGCGGACCTTCGCCTGGCCTGGGACAGTGCCGGCTCCACCCCCCGCCTCTCAGCCGACGTATGCCGGCGTGTGCAGGACCCTGTCCTGGCCTGCCTCGCGGACCGGGCCCGTGAGGCGGAGGGTGTCGGTGAGGCGGATGTCGGTGCTGGAGGAGCCGAGCATGACGGTGATGGCGCCGGCGAAGGTCGTGTACGAGAGTCCGTGGCCGAAGGGGTAGGCGGGCGTGGGGTCGAGGTTGCTGACGCCCTCGGTGTTGCCGCCCAGCGGGGCGTGGAGGTAGGTGCCGGGCTGGCCGCCCGGGGTGCGTGGGACCTGGACGGGCAGCTTGCCCGACGGCACGACGCGTCCGGAGAGGATGCCGGCCAGGGCGGGCCCGCCCTCCTCACCGGGGAAGAACGCCTGGACGACCGCCGCCGCCCGGTCGGTGTACGCGCCGAGGGCGTAGGGGCGTCCGGAGACGACGAGCAGGACGACCGGGGTGCCGGTGGCCAGCAGCGCCTCGACCAGTTCTCCCTGGACACCGGGCAGGGCGAGGTCTTCGGCGTCGCAGCCCTCTCCGGAGGTGCCGAGGCCGAAGAGGCCCGCCCGGTCGCCGACGACGGCGACGCAGACGTCCGCGTTCCGGGCCGCCGCCACGGCCGCGTCGATGCCGTCGCGGTTCGTGTCCTTGACGGGGCAGCCCTACTCGCAGGCGATCAGGGTCCCAGGAAGCTCCGTGGCCAGGGCGGCCAGCAGGGAGTGGGCCTCGATGCCGTTGTCGTGGCCGGGGTGGTGGGGCAGGACGTGGTTGGGGAAGGAGTAACAGCCGAAGAAGGCGTTCGGGTCGTCGTCGCAGGGGCCGTGTGGCGATGATCCCGGCGCTCTCCAGGCCGCGGACGTAGGCGGCGCCACTGGTCGCGACGAGGTAGGGGTCCTCGCCGAGGGTCTCCTCGACACGGCCCCAGCGGTAGTCGCGTACGACGTCCAGGACCGGTGAGAGCCCCTGGTGGACGCCGACCCGCCGCATGCTCGTACCGATGGCGCCCGCCATGCGTTCGACGAGTTCGGGGTGGAAGGCGGCGGCCCAGGCCAGCGCGGTGGGGAAGACCGTCGCGTGGTGCGTGGTGAACCCGGTCAGGCACTCCTCGTGGGTGATTTCGACGCCAACCCCCTCGCGGTCCCGACCCACCCGACGCCGGAGAACTGCCGCCTCGTCCTGGACAACGGGTTCGCCCACTTCCTGTGGAACGGCGTCGTGGTGACCACCGGCGCCACGCTGCTGACCCTCGTGGTGTCCTTCCTGGCCGCCTGCGCCATCGTGCGCGGCACCAGCCGGGCCCTGCGCTGGACGTTCGGCCTCTTCCTGCTGGGGCTCGCCATCCCGCTTCAGACCACGATCATCCCGGTGTACTGCCTGATCGCCAAGGCGCGGATGTACGACACCCTCGGCGCGGTCGTGCTCCCCTCGGCGGCGTTCGCCATCCCGCTCACCGTGATCATCCTCGTCAACTTCCTCCGGGACATCCCGGACGAGCTGTACGAGTCGATGCGCGCGGACGGCACGGGCCACTGGCGCATGCTGTGGAATCCGGCCCTGCCGCTCTCCCGCCCCGCCCTGATCACGGTCACGGTCACGGTCACGATCTACGACGCGCTCAACGTCTGGAACGGTTTTCCCTCTCCATACGAACAGGGGCAGGACGCGTTTGTCGGGGCTCTGGGTCAGGATCAGCGGGAAGGTCGTCCTGTCCACCCTCCCCATCCTGGCCCTCTGCGTCCTCGGCCGCCGCCAGTTGATCGGCGGCCTCACGGCGGGCTTCGGCAAGTAGCAGCCGGTGTCGGGGTGGGTGATCCCCACCGGCGGACGCCGGTTCAGCCGAGGTGAAGGCTGCTCAGGGCGGTGGTCCAATCGGTGACTATGGCCTTCTGTGCGGCAGCTAGGGTGACTTGGCCCTTGCAGACCGCGGTGTGCAGCTTGGTCTCCACCGGGTCCTTCCTGTTGTTCACGCCGGCTCCCTTGCGGTGGCCGGGGTCGGCAGGCTCCACCCAGAGGTTTCTGGGGTCGTTGGGGTCACCGCCGAGCTGAAGACTGATCAGGTGGTCGTACTCCGCGTCCGCCATCCGCCCCGTGAACCCGTAGGAAGCGGCGTTCAGCCTCTTCTCCTTGCCCGTGACATAGGCGGAGGGGCGCACCCCGGAGGTGTAGCCGCCCTTGCGGCATATCGTCGACGCCAGGTTCGCCTGCGTCACCGCCGGCGATATCGCGCCCGGCGTGCAGGCCCGGTCCTCCAGCGGCTCGCCGTGCTCGTAACGGTACTTGCAGCTCCCCGCGGCGGGTTGCTTCTGCACCGTGTAGTGCTTCTGCGGGCCCGCGCCCACCGCGATCGCCTTCCCCGCACCCGTGCCGGGCGCCCCCGCCGCGACGCTGCTCCCCCCGGACGGGGTCGACGTACCGAGCTGGACGGACGAACAGCCCGCCAGCAGCAGACAGGCACACAGCACGGACGGCACAGCACGGCGAACAGAGCGCATGACGGTTCCTCACAGGCAGACGGCGGCTGAGCAGATGCTCCTCCACCCGTGTTTCGTCCCGTCGCGCGGGGTGGTCTTGTTCACGTCAAGGCTCTGGCTGACTGGGACCCAGATCTATGCTCGAACACGCGATCAAGACCGAACGGCTGCTCCTGCGGCCCCTTCGTGTGTCCGACGTCGATGCCTTCGTCGACCTCCATGCCGACCCACAGGTCAACCGTTTCGTCGGGACCTACTCACATCACCAAGCACTGGAACGCCTCACCGCGATCGAACGGCAATGGGCCGAGCGAGGTCACGGCCTGTGCGCGATCGGACTGAAGCCGAACGGGGAGTTCATCGGCCGAAGCGGTCTTCAGTACTGGGAACAGTTCGACGAGGTGGAACTGGGATGGACCCTTCGGACGGACCACTGGGGGCACGGCTACGCGACTGAGGCCGCTCAAGCCTGCCTGGACTGGGGGTTCGCCCACCTTGACGCCGAGTACTTCACAGCTCTCGTACGGCCGGGCAATGAGGCGTCAGTGAAGGCGGCCGAGCGCCTGGGTTCACGCCGCGTCGAGAGGACCAGCTGCACGGCCGCCCGGTCACGGTGTACGCCCTGGGGCGACCGGCCCATCTGCCCGCGTAGGAACGCCGGCAGCGTCCGTGTGCTGGGGACCCGCTGATCATGGCCGGTGCCCGCCACGGGCCGACACTTCAGGGCGCCGCGTGAGAGTCTCGACGCGGCCACGCTTCGGTCGAAGCGGGCGGACGGTCAAACGGATGGTCGGCATATCCGGCGCTTGTACGCCGTCACTACGCCCGGTCCCCTTTTGACGAGCCCGCCCTCACGCGTCTGGTCCAAGGGAGACCTGCTGGTACGGCGCCCAAGGTCCCGGTGAACGGATGCGTGGGGGCCCTCCGGCCCCTACCGTCGAAGCAGGCGGCCTGTGGCCTGGCCGATCGCCGGACAAGGAAGCGTGACGCCATGCGTTCCCGACGTACGACCGTAGGTGCCGCGCTGAGCTCAGTCGTCGGGCTGATCCTGCTCGCCGTCGGATGCTCCGACACAGCAAGCGCGGTGAAAGCGGCGAGCAGCGCGCAGGACACCCGCTCGACGAAGCCGGTCGTGCTGTCGCTGGCGACGCCGATGGGCGCGAGTGACGAGTTCCGCGGCTTCCTCCAGAACGTGCGGACCTTCTCCCACAACAAAATCCAGATCTCGGCCGAGTTCAACGCCCACCACGAGGAGGGACCGGACTTCGAGGAGCAGCTCCTCCTTGACGTGCAGTCCGGACGGGTCGACCTGGCCGCCCTCGGCAGTCGGGTCTTCGACATCCGCCGGGCCCCCGCCCTGGGCGCCCTGACCGCACCCCTGCTGATCGACAGCTTCGACGCCGAGGAGAAGGTCCTCGACGCGCCGGTAGCCGAACGCATGATCCGCGAGGTCGACGGCGGCGGCCTCACCGGCGTGGGCCTGCTCCCGGGCAGCCTGCGCCGCCCGTTCGGCGCCGGGACACCACTGCTGGGTCCGGAGGACTACAAGGGACGCACGATCGGCATCCAGGAGTCCAAGGTCGCCGACTCCACTGTTCGAACCCTCGGAGCGAAACCGCAATGGTTCGGCGCGGGCAGCTCGGTGGCCGATTTCGACGGATTCGAACAACAGCTTGTCTCCGTCAACGGCAGCCGCTACGACGAAGCGGGAATGATCGGCACCGCCAACGTCGTTCTGTGGCCGCGCCCCATCGTCCTGGTAGCCAACACCAAAGCCCTCGAGCGGCTCAGCGAGGACCAGCGCCGGCTGTTGCGGACGGCGGCGCGACAGGCGGTGCACGGCGCGGGCGCGGACTTGCGCGAACAGGAGCACAGCGCCCTGGAGAGCCTCTGCGCCCGGGGCCAGAGGTTCGCCGCCGCGGCCTCGGCCCAATTGACGGCACTGCGCAAGGCGGTACAGCCGGTGTACGACCAACTCTCCCGCGACCGGCGGACCAAGGAGTACCTCGGCACCATCACCGCCCTCGTGCGGGACGTACCGCCCGAACCACCCGTGTCCTGCAAGGACTGACATCCCGGCACACCGTCTCCGACCTCCTTGTGGACTGTGCCGACCGAGACCGGACCCGCGCAAACGCCCGGTCGCTCCGCACCCACGCGAGTCGCGCGCTACGGGCCGCCCACTGGCCGGTCACCGCCGCTGGAAGCGAACGACCCGTGCCCTCGCCGCCTGCCTGGCCATGCTCCGCGCCCCGCCAGATCGAGGACGAGTGCGGCGATGTTCCACGCGTCGTCCTCGCCGCGGTGATGGCGTCCCTCGAGCGGCAGTCCGGCTGTCTTCAGGGCCTGGGCCATGCCGGGTTTCCTGCGCAGTCCGTAGGCATGGGTGAATACGGCCTTGGCGTTGGTGTGGTTGCGCTCTGTCGGGTAGCCGAACGGGTAGGCCACTCCGTCGGCCTGACTCTGGCGAGCGAACTGCCGACGGTCGTACTCGCCCCAACTCGCCCAGGGGCGCTCCGTGGCGCCGTACTCCTCGACAAGGATCCGGCAGGCCTCGGCGAAGGAGACACCCCGCTCCACCTCGGCTTGCGTCAGTCCGGTCAGTTCAGTGCAGAAGTCGCTCACCGTCGACCGGGCGGGGCGGACCAGGAGGCGGTGCCGGGACACGCGGCGCCCTGCTGACACGTCCACGACGGTGAGACCGATCTCGATGATCTCGTTCACGGAGCCGGGCGGAGGCTGCCCGTCCCAGCAGGTGGCTTCCACGTCAATGACGTTCAGCAGGGCGGGTTCGTGGCGCATGGGCCGAGAGTAGAGATGCGCGCCTGGTACCAGCACCTCATTTTGTGCAGGCTCAGGCACGCACTCCAACATCGTCCGCGTGTGCCGGTTCCCGCCCCGGCCCGTCTCAGCGGATGCGATGCGCCGGCTGGGTGGCGGTGTTGAGGAGGTGTTCCAGGGGGCCGCGGCGGAAGAAGCGGGACCAGGTCGCGGCGAACAGTACGGCTCCGAGGACGTACATGATCAGGGGGAGCCAGGACCGCTGGGTGCCGGTTCCGGCCGGCGTGGAGAACACGGACTGTGCGAGGAAGTGGCCGACGTAGGCGGTCAGGGACATGGTGCCCACGGCGATGACCGGCTTGGCCAGGCGGCGCAGTCGCGGCAGGCGGTCCGTCGCCACCGTCGCGCCCACGATCACGAGGATCGCGATGCCGACGCTGCCGATGATGTCGAACGTGGTGCCACTGTGCGGCCCGGCCTGGAGGAGAGACGACGCGGACAGGTCGGGGAACGAACCACCGTCCACGGGCATCGATCCGCCGCCGGTGGGCATCGAGCCCGAACTGCCGGACGCCGGGCCGTCTTCCGCGAGACTCCGCAACGCGCCCTTGCCGGCGAGCAGCAGGGACATGCCGTAGGCGGCCGCGGTGAGGGTGGCGCCGAGTGCGGCGAGGCGCTTCTGGACCGTGCCGGAGGAGAGGTCGAGGCGGCCCAGTGCCATGCCCGCGGTCACGAAGGACATCCAGGTGAGCGCCGGGTAGAAGCCGGTGAGCAGCAGATCGAGGACGCCGACCTCGCTGAGGTGGCGGAGCGGGTCGTGGGTGTTGATGCTCTGCTGGATGGAGGGGGTCAGCAGCGAGGAGAGGACGTAGGCCAGCTGCGGTGCGACGAGGGCGAACGCGGCCGCGGTGATCGCGAGGGTCTTGGCACGCAGTCGCACCAGGGGGAGGGCGAGGAGGAAGTAGACCCCGTAGAAGCCGATGATGATCACTCCCCCGTACTCGATCGCCATCACGGTGCCCAGGGCCAGCAGGATCACGGCCCGGATCGCGATACGGGCCCTGGCCTGCCGGCCGGCCAGGCCGGTCTTGGGCTCGCGGCGGCCGGCGAGCAGCATCAGCGAGAACCCGGCGAGCGTGGCGAACAGCACCGACGAGTGACCGTCGGCCATGTACCGGATCCAGCTGGCGACGCCGTGCGTCGCGGACAGCGGGGGACCGATGTGCACGACATACATGCCGAACACGGCCAGCGCGCGGGCCAGGTCCACTCCGACGAGGCGGCCCATCGAGGGACCTGTCGAGGTCGGTCCGGTGGGCTCGGTGGAGGTCCGGGGTGGTAGAGGCGAGTTCTCCTGCGGAGCCGGTGTCGCCTGCGGCTGTTGTGTCTCTGCCATACGGAAAACCTCGCGCAGGTGCCTTGGGGCGAACCATCCGGCAGTCTTCGGGCTGTCCCCCGCCGGTCAGCGTGGTCCGGGTCACCGTGCTGTGCCTGGACCACCGCGACCATGCTCAGCACGCGTGCGAAATCCAGCGAGAGGGGAGGCTCCGCGGCCTGCAACCCGGCTCCCGCGTACGCCTCCACGGCCAGGTCGGCGTCGGTGAGCGCGGAAGCCGCGTGCCCGGACAGGGAGTGTGCCGTGGCCCGGCGTGCGCGCACATCGCCGATGCGTGCCGCCAACTGAGGTGACGTGGGCCCGGATCGCTTGTAGCGGAGTTCGCTCTCCTCCAGTGAGGCCACTGCCTCCTCGATCAGCTCCACACCGATCTGCGAGGACCCCACGGAGTACAGCAGCGAGGCGAGTTGCTCGTTCAAACGCTCATCGTCGGGGCGGGCGGCCAGCTCCGCACGCAGGACCCCTGCCGCCTGGCCGTGCTGTTCCAGCGACCGCAGAATGAGCCGACGACGCTCAGCGCCCTCCGCCTGCTGAGCCTGCGAACGGGTTTGCACGCCTTGCCAGTACAGCTCGTGCACCCGCGACTGCCAGCCGTCGGCCGACGCAGCCATGCGCTCCCCCTCGCCACCTGTGAGGCGCCCACCCTACTCGAACACCCGCACGTTTAAGGGGTCTTCAGGGCCACGGGACCTCGACCGGATACCGTGAGCCGCGAGGCAGGTCGTTCCGTACGTGAGTTGGCGCCGGATGCGGGGCGTCCACCGTGCGGCGACAACGGCCACCACACGAACCACCGTCCGGCGACAACGGCCACCACACGAACCCGGCTTGCACGGCCGGCCTGGACACGGAAGGGGCGCACATCCCTTGAGCTGGTCGATGTTCAGCTTCCGCGAGCACTGGGCGCACGCACACGACGTCCAGCAGGAGACGTTCATGGCCCTGGCAGCCATGTACGTCGAAGCCGACCCCACCTACCGGGCCGTGCCGTGGCTGCGCGAATGGCAGGCATTCTGGCTGCAATCGCTCGGACGGCAGGCCAACAGCCTCAGCCACATCGGCGCCGACGAGTACCTCACCGACGACGGGCGCGTGGCCCGCTTCCGGGAGTTCCTGCGGGACTACCAGGCGTGGCTCGTCGCCTCGGAAGGCCCGTTGCACACGGCCGCCGGGCTCAGCGCCGAGAAACTCCTCGACTTCACCCGGACCATCGACGCCGTCCTCGCCGGCGACGAGACCCACCCCGGCGTCCAGCCCGTCCAGCACTGAGGAACCGGGCAACTTCGAAAGAGCCGGCGACGTCGACTTTCGTCGACGAGACCGATACCTCGGACCGACTGTGCTCCCCTTTCGTGCTGCCCCAGGGTGGAACCTCCGTCCACCGAGGAGGCAGCATGGCGATCTTCCGAACACGGGCAAGGACAGGTCTCATCACACGTACGGCGGGGGTGATCGGGCTCGCGATGGCGGCCGTGTCCTCTCCGGCGGCAGCCTTGCCGGCCCCGACGACGGCTCCCACGCAGTTGTACGTCGCGACCTGGGGCAAGGACTCCTGGCCCGGCACCCTGGAACGGCCCTTCGCCACACCGGGCCGCGCGCAGCAGGCCGTACGTGCTCGGGCGCCGCGGATGACGTCGGACCTGGTCGTCAACCTCCGCGGCGGGACGTACCGTCTGAAGGCACCGTTGCGCCTGTCGGAGGCCGCGGGGGACTCCGGCCGGGGCGGCCACCGGGTGATCTACCAGGCGTACGGCTACGGGACACCGCGGCAGGAGCGGGTGACGGTCAGTGGCGGCCGCCGGATCTCCGGGTGGCGGCCGCACCAGCGGCTCAAGGGCTTCTGGCGCGCGGAGGTGGGCAGCCTCGAGACCCGCCAACTGTACGTCGGGGAGCGGCGCGCCACGCGGCTCGCGCGCAAGGGTGCGGGCTTCCCGGGCACGCTGAAGGCGACCAGGACCGGTTACGTCACCACCAGTGCCGTCCCGCGGACCTGGCGGAACCCCGGCGACATCGAGTTCGTGTATCGATCCGGCTATCTCGAGGGCCGCTGCGGCGTCGCAGGGGTCTCCGCGAGCGTCCGTCGGACCACCGTCAGGATGGACCAGCCTTGCTGGAGCCTGGCCCAACAGCTCTACGGGGGAACGGAGTTGCTCGAAGCGCCCTCCAGTGTGGAGAACTCCCCCAGCTTCGCGCACAAGCCCGGAAGCTGGTATCTCGACCGCTCCCGGCCCGGACACCACGAGCTGCTCTACCTCCCCCGGCCCGGGGAGGACATGCGTAGGACCCAGGTGGTCGCCCCGGTCCTGGAGTCCCTGGTCACCGGCACCGGCCGGCCCGGCCGTCCCCTCCACGACATCGGCTTCCGCGGACTGACCTTCGCGTACGCCACCTGGCGGGCGCCCAGCGAACCCGCCGGATTCCCCTCGGCGTGGAGCATGTATGTGCGGCCCGGGCGGGGCGGGGACGCGAGGACGCTCACGGTGCCCGGCACGGTCACCTTCCGCACGTCCGAGCGGATCACCCTCGAGGGCAACCGCTTCACCCACCTGGGCGCCCAGGCACTGGAGCTCTCCGAGAACAGCTCGTACAACGTCGTCGACGGCAACGTCATCACCGACGTCTCCGACGGCGGCATCCTCATGGGAGTGGTTCCGCCCGCCGAGAAGGGGACCAACCGCGGCAACCGGATCAGCAACAACTGGATCCACCACATCGGCGTGGAGTACCACGCGGCCTCCGGCATCTGGGACTCCGCGACCCGGGAGACCACCCTCGCGCACAACCAGGTCAACGACGTGCCCTACTCCGGCATCCTCTCCGGGCCCGCCGACGACCTGCGGGGCATCATGCGCCGCAACCGCATCCTCGACAACCGTGTCTTCGCCACGAACCGGCTCCTGGTGGACGGAGGCGGCATCTACCTGCGCGGCGAACAGGGCACCTCCTTCGCCGACGGGGCCGTCATCAGCGGCAATGCGGTCACCGACAGCAAGTACGGCGAGTGGAACGTCGGGATCTACACCGACGACAGCACCAACTGGGTCACGGTTGATCGCAACACGGTGTACGACTACGTCGCGTCCATCGGCGGATGCAGCGAGGAGTGGGGCGACCGCCCGGTGCAGAACGTGCGCTACCGCGGCAACTTCTGGGACGACGCCGTGCCCGAATGGGTCGCCCGACGGGAGTTCCCCGGCGCCTGGCCCCCGGCCGACGCGCAGCACCCGGAGGAGGGGTGCGGAGAGCCCCGCCACCTCGCCTTCAGCGGCAACACCCTGCTGGCCCCGCGCCACCCCGGCCAGACCTGCGCCGCGAACGCCGCCTGCGCCGCCGTACTGGAGAACTCCGGCCCCCTCCCGTCGTACCGCCACCGCTTGGGCATGCCCTGACGAGGGGCAGAGGCGCGCGTCACGCTTCACCCGTTTCAGGGGAGGCGGGTCTCACCTGGCAGATCCGAAAATGGCAGACGGCAACCGCTCGCCGACGACAGCGTCCGCCATCGAGGGGCGCGGTGTGGAGGTCGTGGTGCACGCATCGCGCGACGTTTCACAACGGCCATGACGGTCGACGAAGGCATCTCGCGCGTCGCGGTGCCTTCCCTCGAGAACCGGGACCGCGCTCCGACGGACCTGCCGGAACGCGGGGTGCCGCCGCGACCGCTCCGGCCCGGCTCACCCCAGGACGACGACCTGGCCGTCCGCGACATCGTCGCCCGGCTCGTGGTCGCCTGGCCCGCCGTGGCCGGGACGACCGTCGAGGCACTGGTGGCGTCCGCTTTCGAGTCGTTCCGTGAGGCGAAGGTCAGGGCCTACGTGCCCATCCTGGTCGAGCGCCGGGTGCGCGGGGTGCTCGGCGCGCTCTGCCGCGACGCGCCGTCCGGTCCCGGAGACGGCCGGTCCGAGGTGGAGGAGAGGGAGTGACGGGACATGTCGGACAGGAGGGCCGCACGGATCGCGGACTTCATCGAGCCGCTGCGGGTGGAGCCGGGGTCGAAGGTCCGGCTGCCCCGTGACTTCGACCCCGGCTACAGGGCCGGTCTGAAGAAGGGGGACGCCGCCGGGCTGCTGCGGTCCGGGGTGGAGCTGCTGGCCGAGTACCAGCAGCGGCTGGCCGCCCAGAACACCTACGGGGTGCTGCTGTGTCTCCAGGCGCTCGACGCCGGCGGCAAGGACGGCACGATCCGGCACGTGATGAGCGGCGTCAACCCGCAGGGCGTGCGCGTCAGCAGCTTCAAGGTGCCCTCCAGCGAGGAGCTGGACCACGACTACCTGTGGCGTTATGCCCAGCGGCTGCCCGCGCGCGGTGAGATCGCCATCTTCAACCGCTCCCACTACGAGGAGGTGCTCGTCGTACGGGTGCATCCCGAGCTCCTGGTCAGGCAGAAACTGCCCGATGCCGCGCGCGGACCGGGCCGGTGGAAGCGGCGGTACCAGGAGATCAACGACTGGGAACGCCATCTCACGGACAGCGGGTTCAAGGTGGTGAAGATCTTCCTGAACCTGTCGAAGGAGGAGCAGCGCGTCCGTTTCCTGAAGCGGATCGATCTGCCGGAGAAGAACTGGAAGTTCTCCGCGGCGGACGTACGGGAACGCGGGTACTGGGACGACTACCAGAAGGCGTTCTCCAAGATGCTGTCGGCCACGAGCACGCCCTGGGCGCCGTGGTACGTCGTCCCCGCGGACCGGAAGTGGTTCGGGCGTCTGAGCACGGCGGCGATCCTCGCGCACACCCTCATGGAGATCGACCCCCGGTACCCGCGGCTGCCGGAGGCGGACCGCAAGGAACTGCTCGTCGTCAAAAGGGACTTGGAGCGTGAGGCACCGGAGGGTCTGCCGGCGGACCCGTACGCGGCCCGGCACCCAAAGGCGCGTCGGGCGAAGACCCACGGCCGGGGGTGAGACCGGCGCACGCACTCACGAGTACAGGCACACACGAGTGCAGGCAGGTGCGAGCACAGGTACGGCCGGCCAGGATCGGAGACAGTCGATGACGGTACAGCCGCAGTCCAGAACCGCACCGCCGCGGCCTGCACAGGACGACTGGTACGCACGCTCCCCGGCGGAGCTCCTGGCGGCCTTCGACGTCGATCCGGAGGTCGGGCTCAGTGCGGCACGGGCCGCGGATCTGCGGGCGAAGAACGGCCCCAACGCCTTGCCCGAGGAGAGCCCCACGCCGGCCTGGATCCGGTTCCTCGGGCAGTACCGCAGCTACATGCAGATCGTTCTGGTGGTCGCGGCGGCCGTCTCCCTGATCATCCAGGAATGGACGACCGGGATACTCCTCATCGTCCTGACCTTGGTGAACGCGGTTGTGGGGCTGCGCCAGGAGGGCAAGGCGGAGAGCGCGATGAACGCGCTGAAGTCGATGATGAAGACCACGGCACGGGTGCGCAGGGACGGCGCGGAGGCCGAGGTCCCCGCGGAGGAACTCGTCGTCGGCGACGTCGTACTGATCGCGGCCGGGGACCAGGTGCCGGCCGACGGACGCATCATCGAGGCCAGCGCCCTCCAGATCGACGAGTCGGCGCTCACCGGCGAGAGTGTCCCGGCGGCGAAGGACTCCGGCACCCTGCCGGGCGGGCGGCGGCCACCGCCCGGTGACCGCACCAACATGGCGTTCATGAACACGCCGGTCACCCATGGCAGCGGCCTGGTCGTGGTGACCGGCACCGGCGCGGACACCGAGCTGGGCAGGATCTCCGGCATGCTCTCGGTGACCGAGAAGGAGGTCCCGCCGCTGACCCGGGAGCTCGACCGCCTCACCCTGTGGATCACGGGGGCGGCCGGGCTGACCATGATCGTGATGTTCGCCCTGGGACGCAGTCGGGACCAGGCCTGGGACGTCCTGTTCGTCAGCGCCGTCTCGCTGGCCATCGCCGCCATCCCGGAGGCGCTGCCGACCGTCACCCAGGCGATCCTCTCCGTCGGGAGCCTCAATCTGGCGCAGCGGAACGCCATCGTGAAGGAGCTGCCGTCGGTCGAGACCCTCGCGTTCACCTCGGCGATCAACTCGGACAAGACCGGCACCCTGACAATGAACCAGATGACGGCCGTCGAAGTGCTCACCCCGACCGACCGGTACACGGTCTCGGGCACCGGCTACGCCCTGGAGGGCCGTATCCATCACGCCGCCGGGGCCGCCACGGACATGGAGGACGCGATCCTGCCGTACGTCGTGGCGAGCGACGCCCGGCTGGTCGGCGGCGAGGTGGTCGGCGACCCCACCGAGGGCGCGTTGCTGGTGCTGGCCCACAAGGCGGGGCTGGACACCGACGCCACCGCACAGGAGTTCCCGCGTCTTGCGGTCCTGCCGTTCGCCCCGGACTACAAACTGATGGCCACCTTCAACTCGGCCGTCGACACCGCGGGCCGCCCGGTCGTCCGGTGTTTCGTCAAGGGCGCGGCACCCGCGGTGACGGCACGGACCGTCTGCGCGCTCGCGGCGGGCCACACCGTGCCGTGGCAGTCTCGTCGCGATGGTCGACCCGCCGCGCCCGGAGTCCACGGCCGCCGTGGCCGACGCGCAGGCGGCGCACATCCGGGTACGCCTGATCACCGGCGACGACGTCACCACCGGCGCGGCGATCGCCCGCCAGATCGGCATCCCCGGCGAGGCCGTCCTGGGCGCCGACTTCGCCGCCTTCACCGAGGAGGAGCAGCTGGCCCGTATCGACCGCATCGGTGTGGTGGGACGGGTCGCTCCGGAACACAAGGTCCTGCTGGCCAACACCCTCAAGAAGAAGGGCGAGGTCGTGGCGATGACCGGGGACGGCGTCAACGACGCGCCCGCCATCAAGGCGGCCGACATCGGCATCGCGATGGGCAGTGGCACCGACGTGGCGAAGAACGCCGGACGCATGATCCTCTCCGACGACAACTTCTCCACCCTCGTCTACGCCGTCGAACAGGGCCGGGCGATCTACGACAACCTCACCAAGTACATCCGCTTCGTCCTGCTCCTGCTGGTCACCTTCGTGCTGACGTTCCTCGGAGCGA
This sequence comes from Streptomyces sp. NRRL B-3229, assembly GCF_000719505.1. Classification (NCBI taxonomy): domain Bacteria; kingdom Bacillati; phylum Actinomycetota; class Actinomycetes; order Kitasatosporales; family Streptomycetaceae; genus Streptomyces; species Streptomyces sp. NRRL B-3229. Next base: position 19,329 of record NZ_JOGP01000043.1, read on the forward strand.
CCATCTTCAACATCGCGGCCGGCGAGCCCTTCACACCGCCGCAGGTGCTGTGGATCCACTTCGTGGTGAACGCCTCCTTCGGCTTCGCGCTCGGTTTCGACCAGGAGAGTCCCGGGCTCATGAGCCGCAGGCCGCGCCCGCGCGGGGAGTCGGTGCTCACCCGCCCCGTCCTGGTCACGGTCGGGCTCGCCGGACTGGCGATCACCCTCGCCCTGCTGGGGCTGATCAAACTCGGCCAGGCGCACTACGACAGCGTCGCGACCGGCCAGTCGATCGCCTTCACGGCTTTCTCCCTCTGTCTGGTCGTGGCGGCCTTCGAGTGCCGCAGCGAGACGGAGTCCGTGCTGACGGCCGCCACCTTCGACAGCAAGCAGATGAACTGGGTGGCCCTGACCCAGCTGGTGCTGTCCGTGCTGGTCACGCAGATGGACGGCTTCCGGCGCCTGCTGGGAACGACCGAGATCGACGCACGGCAGTTCGGCTGGGCTCTCCTTGCGGCCCTCGCCCTGCTCCTCGTATGGGAACTCGGCAAACTCCTCGCCCGCCGCTCACGAC
>NZ_JOGP01000044.1:0-16781 GCF_000719505.1 Streptomyces sp. NRRL B-3229
TGCGACCAGACCGCCGCCAGCCGCTCCTCCACCGGAGTCCTCGGCGCCACATACCGCTCCGCCGCGAACGCCGCCAAGTCCGGCGCCGGAAGCGCCCGAAGATCCACCTTCCCGCTGTTGCTCAACGGCACCCGGTCAATGGCCATGTACGCGGCGGGGACCATGTACTCGGGCAGGGTCGTCGTCAGGTGGGCGCGGAGTTCCGTGGCGTCCGGAGCGCTGCCGTCGACCGTGACGACGTAACCGACCAGAGCCTTCTCGCCCGAGCCAGAGCCAGAGCCTGACCGCGCCCCGGTCTCCCGCACCGCGACCACCGCGTCCCGCACCCGTCCGTGCTCCCGTAGGCAGGCCTCGATCTCGCCGAGCTCGATGCGGTAACCGCGGATCTTGACCTGGTTGTCGATGCGGCCGAGGCACTCCAGGGTGCCGTCGGGCAGGAACCGGGCCAGGTCACCGGTGGCGTACAGGCGAGATCCGGTCCCGCCGTACGGGTTCGGGAGGAACTTCTCCGCGGTCAGGTCGGGGCGGCCGAAGTAGCCGCGGGCCAGGCCGTGGCCGTCGATGTACAGCTGTCCCGCGACGCCCGGCGGGACCCGCTGGAGTTCCTCGGTGAGGACGTACACGCCGGTGTTGGCGAGGGGGCCGCCGATGGAGATGGTGCCGGGGTTCTCCGGGATCTCGGAGAAGGTGGACCAGATGGTGGTCTCGGTGGGGCCGTAGACGTTGACGAGCCGTTGGACCTTGTCCTGGAGGTCGGCCGCGAGCTGCGGGTCGACCGGCTCGCCGCCGGCCAGGGCGGTCACCGCGTAGTTGTCGAACCCGGCGGCCAGCAGCAGGCGCCAGCCGGACGGGGTGGCCTGGACGTGGGTGACACGCTGGGTGTCGATGAGCTCGACGAGGGCAGCCGCGTCCTTGGCCTGCGCTTCGGAGGCCAGGACGACCCGGCCGCCGGTGATGAGCGGCAGGTGGAGTTCGAGGCCGGAGATGTCGAACGAGATGGAGGTGGACGCCAGCCAGGTGGCGCGGCGGGCCGGCGCGATGTCGTCGCGGACCGAGGCGAGCAGGTTGGCGAGGGCGCGGTGACCGATCATCACGCCCTTTGGGCGGCCGGTGGAGCCGGAGGTGTAGAGGACGTACGCCAGTTGGTCCGGGTCGGTCAGCAGGCCCGGCGGGGTGGCGGGGCGGGCCTCCAGCGCCTCGCGGTCGGTGTCCATGAATACGCGGGTGCCGGTGAAACCGTCGACGCGGGACGTCCACGCGGATTCGGTGACCAGGATGGGCGCCTGCGCGTCGGCCAGCATGTACGTGATGCGGTCCGGCGGCAGGGCGGGGTCCAGCGGGAGGTAGGCGGCGCCCGCCTTCCATATGCCGTGCAGGACGGGGAGCAGGTCGGGGCCGCGGCCGAGGCACACGCCGACCACGGTGTCCGGGCCGGCGCCGGCGGCGATCAGGTGGTGAGCGATGCGGTTGGCCCGCTCCTCCACCTCCCGGTACGACAATTTCGTGGCGCCGCAGATCACCGCGACCGCCGACGGCGTGGCCGCGCTGCGTGCGGCGAACAGCTCGCCGGTCAGCGGACGGCCCGCACCGGTCTGCTCCTGCGCGTCGACGTTCGGCTCGGACATGCCGATCCCCCGATCATGTGAGGCTGTTGGTGTGCGAACCCGGCCGAGGTTCCGCTCAGGTGGGTCGCGGAGAGGGGTTCTCCGGGCGTGTGGTCGCGAGGCGGTCTCCCGCACGCTCGCAACTGTCAGATGTCTGGAGTCTGCGAGCGGCCGCTATAAGCGCTCTATACGGCCACGAACGCGTCGGCCCCGAAAGCCGGTTGGCTTCGGGGCCGACGTGCGGCGTGCGCCACGGGGGATGCGCACCACCTGGAAGGGGGTTCGAGGAGGGTCCGGTCCTGAAGGTTCTCGGTCCTGAAGGTTTCCGGTCCTCATGGGGGCTCGGTCAGCCCGCCTCCCCGCTGATGTCAGCGAGGATGTTCCGCCCGGCTCCGCGCCGCAGCGCCGCCAGTGCGGGTGCCACCGCCGCGACCAGGGCCGCCGCCGCGCACACCGCGACCAACTCGCCCATCGTCGACCACGGCACCACCGCCGGTGTCGGCCCCACCAGCTGACGCAGGGCCGCCCAGGACCCGGTGATGCTGATGGCCGAGCCCAGCGCGCCGAGCACGGCTCCCGCGCCCACACACATCAGCGTCTCCACCGCCACGGCCCCCAGCACCTGGCCCGTGGTGGCGCCGGCGAGCCGCAGCATGGCCAGTTCGCGCCTGCGGTCGCTGATGGTCATGACCAGCGTGTTGGCGAGGGCGATCACGGCGTACAGGATCGACAGGCCGAGGATCATGAGGATGCCGTTGTGGGAGCTCTCCTCGTTGGCGTCGGTGGCGGCCGCCGCGACCTGGTCGGCGGTGGTGACCCGAGCGCCCAGCCCGTGCACGGCGGTGCGCAGTTCCGCGACCGTCTTCGCCCGGTCGGCGCCGGGCGCGAGCCGTACGTCGATCCGGCCGGCCAGGGTCGTCGTACCGCCGTAGGAGGAGTCGACGTACGCCCGTACGTCGGTGTTCCCGGCGGCCAGTACGGCGGCGACCTCAAGGCTCTTCTGGGTGCCGTCGGCCAGCCACACCTTGATGCGCTGCCCCGTCTTCGGGGAGCCGGGCCAGATGTCGCTGACGACGATGGAGTCCGGGCCGAGGCGGCTGAGGGAGCCGGAGGACACGCGGAGGTCGGCGACGGTGGCGAGGGCGGTGGAGTCGACGGCGGCCGCGTGCCGGGCCAGAGCGGGCTTCAGGGGGCGGGACGCGAAGACCGTGGTCGGGGTGGTGACCAGCGGGGTGATGCCGGTGACGGAGCGGACGCGCTCGACGACGGTCCGGCTCAGGCCGGGGGTGCCGGCGGGCTGGATGACGTAGTCCGTATGCGACAGCTGCCGGCGTACGCCGCTGACCTGCGCGGCGTTGATGGTGCCGATGCTGCCGAGCAGACAGCCCGCCAGGCTCACGATGATCACCACGGGGGTGGTGGTGGCCGAGGTGCGGCGGAACGCGGTGAGGGCGCTCTGCCGGGCGGTCGTCCATACCGCGCCGCCCGCGTCGGCGGCGTCCCGGTCGCGGCGGGCGGCGAGGAGACCGGGCAGGGCGGTGAAGAGCCGGATCAGCGGGGCGGCCAGCACTCCGGCGAGGGTGGCGCAGGCGCCGACGATCACCAGGACGAGGGAAGCGGAGGCGGCCGCGTTGGCACCGGCCTCCGGCTGCACGGCGGCCGTACCGGTGACGGCGACGATCCCGGCGGCCAGCGCGAGACCGCCCGCCACCCAGCGGAAGATGTGCCCGCCGCGCGGCCTGCGCTCCACCGACGCCTCTTGCAGCGCCTCCCCGGGGTTGACCCGGCCGGCCCGGCGCGAGGACACCAGCACCCCGATCAGGGCGGTGACCATGCCGATCCCGGCGGCGGTGAGCAGTGCCCACCAGGTGACCGGGACCGCGAAGTCGGCGGTGATGATGTGGTGGTCGATCAGCCAGGTGCGGCACAGCGGGACTCCGGCCAGGCCCATCGCGCAGCCCGCGGCGGAGGCGAGCACGCCGACCATGACGGCCTCGAGGTAGATCAGGGTGCGCAGCTGGCGGCGGGTGGAGCCGACGAGGCGGAGCAGGGCCAGTTCGCGGCGGCGCTGGGAGATGGACAGGGCGAAGGTGCCGGAGACGACGAACACGGCGACGAATCCGGCGACGCCGGCGGCCAGCCCGAGCGGGGTGTCCACACTGTCCATCAGAGCGAGGAGTTCGGAGTGGTGCGGGTCGGCGGTCAGGCGGGCGTCGCCGGTGAGGACGAGGGCGTGGGAGGTGCCGCCGAAGCCCTCCTCGACGGCCTGCCGTACCTCGGCGGCCGAGCCGTACGCGGCGAGCGCGTCGACGGCGGGGGAGAGGCGGGCGGCCTGCGCGTCGGTGAAGAACACCGCGTCCTCGAAGGGGACCTTGGCGGTGACACCGGTGACGGTGACCGTCATGGGGCCGGTGGACGTGGTCAGCGGCAGCGTGCGGCCGATCAGGGAGCGGGCGCCGCCGCCGACGACCACCTCGCCGTCACGGGCCGGGGCGTGACCGGTTGTCAGCCGGTAGCCGCCGGCCGCCGCGATGGACCAGCCCCGGCCCACCTGGTCCTTGGGGCCGGTGGTGAGCTGGGCGTAGAAGCTGTGGTCGGCGATGACCTTGCCGGTCGCGCCGACGGCCTTGACGACGGCGGCCGGAAGACCGGGCTGCTGGGTGACCGCGGTGGACTCGACCTGCCCGGAGTCGTCGACGACGTCGATGGTGGTGTTCGGTACGACGACCACGGGTGCCTTGGCGTACCGGTGCTGGGCGGGGGTGGCGACGCCACCGGTCGCGGCGATCACCGGGATCGCGGTCGCCATGAGGCCGACACCGAACGCGAGGGCGACGAAGGTGCCGACGAAGGAGACCCAGCGCACGCGCAGGGTGGACAGGGCGACGGTCAGCATGCGACGGCCTCCAGGCTCGTCATGCGGGCGGCGACACCCTCGGCCGTCGGCCGTTCCAGCTCGCCGGCGAGGCGGCCGTCGGTGAGAAAGACGACGCGGTCCGCGCGGGCGGCGGCGACCGGGTCGTGGGTGACCATCACGACCGCGCGCCCGGCGTCGTCGGCGAGGCCGCGCAGCAGCGTCAGGACCTCGCGGCCGCTCTTGGTGTCGAGGGCGCCGGTCGGCTCGTCGGCGAGGACCACGGCCGGACGGCTGATCAGGGCGCGGGCGATGGCGACCCGCTGCTGCTGGCCGCCGGACAGCTCACCGGGGCGGTGCCCGGCCCGGTCGGCGAGGCCTACGGAGGAGAGCGCGGCCAGCACATCCGAGCGGCTCGGGCGGCGGCCGGCGAGCTTCACGGGGAGCGCCACGTTCTGCGCGGCTGTCAGGGAGGGGAGCAGGTTGAAGGACTGGAAGACGAAACCGATCTTCTCCCGCCGGAGCAGGGTCAGTTCCTTGTCCTTGAGGCCGCCGAGTTCGGTGCCGTCGACGAGAACCTGTCCGCTGTCCATGCCCTCCAGGCCGGCGGCGGACCTCAGCAGTGTGGATTTACCGGACCCGGACGGGCCCATGACGGCCGTGAAGGTGCCGAAGGGAAAACCGAGACTCACCCGGTCCAGTCCGACAACGGGTTCGGGACCGGAGCGATAGGTCTTGGATACGGAGCGGAGTTCGACGGCGAATTCTGTGACGGCCATGGCGCAAGTAGACCTTCCGGGTCAGGCGTGGGGGAATGAACTGCGCGTCAGTTCTGGGGGTGGTGCCTGCCCTACCCCCCGGGTGAGGCGGGGATCAGTCCGTGGGCCCGACCGTGCGCCCACGACGTATAGAGCACCTATAGCGGGCGTCCCGAGACTCACGGCATATCAAGGGCACGTGTGCGGGCCGCCGCCGGTCCGTGTCCGTGCGCATCTCAAGTGATCGAGAGATCGAGTGATCGGGGATCGGCATGTCCGAGCAGAACGTTGACGCGCAGGAGCAGACCTATCTCGTCGTCCTCAACGACGAGGAGCAGTACTCGATCTGGTGGGCGGACCGCGCGCTGCCCGCCGGCTGGCACCAGGAGGGCACCTCCGGCACCAAAGAGGAGTGCCTGGCCCGGATCGGCGATGTGTGGACCGACATGCGTCCCAAGAGCCTGCGCGAGCGCATGGCACAGACCGCCGCCTGAGGACGCCGCCCGACCATTCAGGAGCCGCGGCCGGAACGCGCACTCACCGCCCGTGCCGCGGCCCGATTTCCTTCGATTCCGGTTCCTTCGAATCCGGTTCCTTCGATTCCAGCCGAGCGAGGAGCTCTCGTGGCACGGCCCTTTCTGCATCACCTTTTCGCGAACTCGGCGAGCCGGGTTCCTGATTCGGTCGCCGTATTCGACGGCCACCACGAGTTCGGCTACCGCGAAATCGGCTACCGCGAAATCGACGAGAGGGCCCATCGCGTGGCCCGTCTCCTGACCGATGCGGGTGTCGGCCGGGGCACCGTCGTCGGTCTCCGCCTGCCCGCCGCGCGGGACCTGGCGGCGGCCGTCATCGGCGTGTGGCGGGCCGGGGCCGCTGTGCTGCCGCTGGACGCCGACGACCCGGCCGGGGCGGCCGACGCCGTCCTCACCGACGGGGCCTGTGACCACCCCCGGGTCCTCCGCCTCGACGACAGCGCAGTCGGCGACACCACCCCCGTCGCCCCCGTCGACGTCACCCCCGACCCGCTCGACCCCGCGTGGGCCGTCCCGACCGGAGACGGCACCGGGGCGCTGCTGCTGGACCACGCGACCCTCGCGAACCAGGTCGGCTGGCTGGTCGAGGAGCACGGCGTCGAGGAGAGCGACCGGATCCTGCACACGGGCCCGGTCCACACGTCGTACGGTCCGCTGCTGGCCGCCCTCATCAGCGGAGCTGCCGCCGGACTCGGCACGGGCGAGGACCTCCCCCGCACCCTCGCCGAGCACCGTGTCACCGTCCTCGTCGCCACGCCCGGGCAACTGGCCGCGGCGGTCGCCGCCGACGGCTGGGAGGGCGCCGTACCGCGCCTGTTCCTGTCGGCGGGTTCCGCGCTCACCCGTCAGACCGGCCGCGCGCTCGCCGAGCGCACCGGCGCCGAACCGCGCACCCTGCACGTCCTGCACGGCGGGGCGCTCACCGTCGCCTCCGCCGCCTTCGACCCGTGGCGGGAGAGCGCCGAGCCGCTGCTGGGACGGCCCGTCGACAACGTACGGCTGCTCGTCCTCGACGAGTACGGCGACCCCGTCCCGCCCGGCATCCCCGGTGAACTCCACGTCTCCGGCCAGGGCGTCGCCCTCGGCCACCGCGACGACCCGCGCGCGACCGCCGACCACTTCCGTCCCGCCCCCTTCGGTGCCCCCGGCAGCCGCATGTACAGCACCGGCACCGCCGTCCGCTGGCGCACCGACGGAACTCTGGAGCAGCTCGACCCGGCCGGGACCACCGTCGCCCCCACGCCCACCGGGATTCCCGGCCGTCCGGCGTACGTCGCCCCGGACACGCCGGCCGAGCAGGCCGTCGCCGCCGTGTGGGCGGAGCTCCTGGAGATCGCCCAGGTCGGCGCCGACGACAACTTCTTCCAGCTCGGCGGCTATTCGCTGCTGCTGACCGAACTCGCCGCCCGGCTGCACAAGGCCACCGGCTGCCAGGTCATCCTGGCCGACCTGTTCACCGCCGCCACCGTCCGCGAGCAGGCGGCCCTGCTCACCGTCGACGCCGGGCAGGACACCACGCCCGCCGTCACCGCCGTCCGCCGCGACCGGCCGCTGCCGCTCTCCTCGGGCCAGCGCCGCATCTGGCTGCTGGACACCATGGACCCCAGCCCGGAGTGGATCGCCCCGCTCTTCCTGCGCGTCCCCGCCGACCTCGAACCGGCCGCCGTACGCCGCCTGCTGGACACGCTGGCCGACCGGCACGAGGTGCTGCGCACCCGCTACGTCACCGTCGGCGGCGAGCCCGTGCAGGAGGTCGGCGCGACCCTGCCGATCGAGATGCGCAGTGTCGAGGGGACGCGCGAACAGGTCGTGGAGTACTTCCGCGAGCAGTTCGAGACGCCCTTCGACCTGGCCTCAGGGCGGCTCTGGCGGGCCACGCTGGCCCGCACCCCGGAAAGCGGCGACGAACGGCTGCTACTGGTGACGATCCACCACATCGCCTGCGACGGCTGGTCGGCGTCCGTCCTGGAGGACGAGTTCCGCCGGTTGTGCGCAGCCCACCGGGCCGGCACCGAGGCACACCTGCCCGAGGTGCCCGTCCAGTACGCCGACTACGCGGCCTGGCAGCGCGAGTGGCACTCCAAGGAGCGGCTCGACGACGAACTCGCCTACTGGCGGGACGCCTTGGACGGTCTCGTGCCGCTGGAGCTGCCCACCGACCACCCGCGCCCGGCCAAGCGCGACCCGCGCGGCGGTGTCGTCTCCTTCGCCATCCCGCCGCACCTGATGAACGCCGTCAGCGCCCTCGGCCAGAGCCGGGACGCCACCCCCTTCATGACGCTGCTCACCGCGTTCGGCACGCTCCTCGCCCGGCACAGCGGCCAGTGGGACGTCGTCGTCGGCACCCCGGTCGCCGGCCGCACCCGTCCCGAAGTCGAGCGGACCGTCGGCTTCTTCCTCAACTCGCTCGTGCTGCGCTGCCGCCTCGACGCCACCCTCTCCTTCACCGAGGCCCTGGACCGGCTGCGCACCACCTGCCAGGAGGCCTACGCCCACCAGAACCTGTCGTTCGAGCACATCGTCGACGAACTGCGCCCCGAGCGCGACCTCTCCCGAACCCCCCTCTATCAGGTCGCCTTCAACCTGCACGACGGCCACCTGATCGGCGGGATGCCCGACAAGGCCGACATCGACTACCTCCACCCGGCCCGCCAGGTCGCCAAGACCGACCTCACCCTCTACGTCCGCAGCGAGGCCGACGGCACCTGGAGCGGCGCCTTCGAATACGCGGCCGCCCTCTTCGAGCACGACACCGTCGAGCGGCTCGCCGAGCAGTTCCTGCGCCTGCTGGAGGCGTTCACCGCCGACCCGGCCCTCAGCCTCGGCCGGGCCGACCTGCTCTCCACGGCGGACCGCGAGCAGCTCACCGCCTGGGGCACCGGTGAGCGCGCCGACTGGCCCGCCGGTACGACCCTCGACCTCATCGAGGCCCAGGCCGCCGCCACCCCGGACGCCACCGCCGTCGTCCTCGGGGACCGGCGAATCACCTTCCGCGAACTCGACGAGCGCGCCAACCGCGTCGCCCACCACCTGATCGCCGCCGGCGCCGGCCCCGAGACCGTCGTCGGTCTGTGCCTGAACCGCGGCCCCGACCTCGTCCCCGCCCTCCTCGGCATCTGGAAGACCGGCGCCGCCTACCTCCCGCTCGACCCCAGCCTGCCCGCCGAACGCCTCCGGCACGTCCTCGCCGACTGTGCCTCCCCGCTGCTGGTCACCGAGACCGCCGCGCACCCGGCCACCTGCGACCACACCGGCCGCCGGATCCTGCTGGACACCGAACGGGACGCCATCGCAGCCCGCCCCGCCACCCCGCCCTCCCGCACCACCGACCCGGAGCAACTGGCGTACGTCATCTACACGTCGGGATCGACGGGCCGGCCCAAGGGCGTCATGGTCCACCACCGGGGCCTGGTCAATCACCTGCGCTGGGCCGCCCGCGACCTGGTGCCCCAACCGGCCGGTACGGACGGCGGAGCCCCGCTGTTCTCCTCCATCGCCTTCGACCTGCCCGCCACCAACCTCTACGTCCCCCTCCTCACCGGCCGCCCCGTGCACCTGCTGCCCGCCGACCTCGACCTCGGCCGGCTCGGCACCTCCCTGGCTGCCGGAGCGCCGTACAGCTTCGTCAAACTCACCCCCGGCCATCTCGAGCTGCTCACCGACCAGCTGAGCCGTGAGCAGGCCGCAGGTCTCGCCGAGCGGATCCTGGTCGCCGGTGAGGCGCTGCCCGGGCGGACCGCCGAACACTGGCTGGAGCTGCTGGGCCCTGGCCGGCTCATCAACGAGTACGGCCCGACGGAGGCGTCCATCGGCTCCACCGCCCACCCCGTGGACCGGGTGTACGACACGGTCGTACCGCTGGGCGGCCCGCTGCCGGGCACCACCACCGTCGTCCTCGACGACACCGGCCGCCCGGCCCCGGTCGGTGTCGCCGGTGAACTGCACGTCGGCGGCGCCGGACTGGCCCGCGGCTATCTGGGCCGGCCCGGCCTGACCGCCGAGAAGTTCGTCCCCGACCCCTACGGCCCGCCCGGCGCCCGCCTCTACCGCACCGGTGACCTGGCGCGGATCCTGCCCGGCGGCGCCGTCGAGTTCCTCGGCCGGATCGACACCCAGGTCAAGCTGCGCGGCTACCGCATCGAACTCGGCGAGATCGAGGCCGTACTGGCCGGCCTGCCCCCCGTCCGCGACGCGGCCGTCACCGTCCGGGAAAGCGCCACCGGCGAGAAGTCCCTCGTCGCGCACGTCGTCGCCGAGGACGGCACCCGGCTCGACCTGGACGCCGTACGCGAGGAACTCGCCGAGGTGCTGCCCGAGTACATGGTGCCCGCGGCGATCGCCGTGATCGACCGGATCCCGCTCACCGCCAACGGCAAGGTCGATCGCCGCGCCCTGCCCGACATCGCCCCGACCGGCAGCCGGCTCGACCCGCCGACCACACCCACCGAGGAGCGCATCGCCGAGATCTGGACGGAGCTGCTGGGCCTGCCCGGCGTCGGCGTCCACGACAGCTTCTTCGAACTCGGCGGCCACTCCATCCTCGCCATCCGCATGACCTCACGCCTCCAGGACGAGTTCGACGTCGACCTGTCGATCGCCACCGTCTTCGGCCAGCCCACCGTCAGCCGCCTCGCGGCCGCCGTCGAGGACCTGATCAGGGCCGAGATCGACCAGCTGTCCGACTCCGAACTCGTCGAGTTCGACCTCACCGACACCCGCACCAACCCGAGGGAGCAGTAGCAATGAGCACCGGCGACAAGCGGTCGACCGAGCAGAACGTGGCATCGCAGCGTGCGGAGTTGCTGCGGCGCCGGCTGGCCGGCAAGCGGGGGGGTCGCCGGTCCCTGATCACCACGGTTGACCGGGACCAGCAGCTGCCGCTCTCCTTCGGCCAGCAGCAGATGTGGTTCCTCAACCGGCTGGAACCCGACAGCGCCGAGTACCTGGTACCCCTGGTGCTGCGGCTCACCGGCACCCTGGACCGGGCCGCCCTGCGCGCGGCCTGGTCCGGGATCGTCGCCCGCCACGAGATCCTGCGCACCCGCTACGCCCTCGACGGCGACGCGCCCACGCAGATCGTCGAACCGGCCCGCGACCTGGCCCTCCCGGTCCTCGACCTCACCGACGTGCCGGCCGACGCCCGCCAGGCCGAGGCCCGCGCGGCCGTCGAACGGGAGATCACCGCCCCCTTCGACCTGGAACGCGACCTCTCCGCCCGGGCGAACCTCATCGCCCTGGCCGACGACGAGCACATCCTCGTCGTCACCATCCACCACATCGCCTGCGACGCCTGGTCCGTCGGCATCTTCGCCGAGGAACTCGGCGCCCTCTACACCGCGGAACTCGCCGGCGAACCCTCCCCGCTCGCGCCGCTGCCCGTCCAGTACGCCGACTACGCCGCCTGGCAGCGCCGCGAACTCAGCGGAGACGCGCTGGACAAGCAGCTCGACTACTGGCGCGGGCAGCTCGCCGGCGTCCCCGTCCTGGACCTGCCCACCGACCGGCAGCGCCCGGCCCACCGCGACCCCGACGGCGACGCCGTCACCTTCACCATCCCCGCCGAACTCGCCCGCCGCGCCCACGAGTTGGCGGCCGAGCGCGACATGACCCGGTTCGTGGTCCTGCTGACCGCCTTCCAGGCGCTGCTCGCCCGCTGGAGCGGCACCACCGACATTCCCGTCGGCGTCACCGTCTCCGGCCGCGGCCGCCCCGAGCTGCAGAAACTCATCGGCTACGGCATCAACGTGCTCGTCACCCGCCTCGCCTGGCAGGGCGACCCCCGCTTCCAGGACCTCCTCGCCACCGGCCGCCGCACCGTCCTGGAGGCCTACTCCCACCAGTCCGTGCCCTTCGGCACCCTCGTCGACGAACTCCAGCCCGAGCGCGACCTCTCCCGCACCCCGCTCTACCAGGCCGGCTTCGTCCTGCGCGAACACCAGGCCCCCGAGTTCACCCTGCCCGGCCTGACCGCCCGCGCCGAGACCGCCGACCGCATCGCCAAGGTCGATCTCACCCTCGACGTCGAGGACTCCCAGAACGGCGCTCTCAACGCCCGACTGCGCTACGCCACCGCCCTGTTCGACCGGTCCACCATCGAGCGGATGGCCGAGCAGTACGTCCGCCTCCTGGAGCAGGCCGTGGCGGCCCCCGAACTCCCGCTGTCCCAGGCCGACCTGCTGCTCCCCAGCGAACGCGCCCTGCTCACCGCCGCCAACGACACCGCGCACCCCCTGCCCGGCACCACCCTGCCCGAGCTCTTCGAAGCCCGCGCCGCCCGCACCCCCGACGCCCTCGCCCTGGCCGACCAGCACACCACGCTCACCTACGCCGAACTCAACGAGCGCGCCAACCGTATGGCCCGCGTCCTCACCGCGATCGGCGCCGGCCCGGAACGGCTCGTAGGCCTGGCGCTGCCCCGCGGCAACGACCTGATCGTGGCCCTGCTCGCCGTCCTCAAGTCCGGCGCCGCCTACCTGCCCCTCGACCTCACCCACCCGGCCGCCCGCATCGCCTACGTGCTGGACGACGCCCGCCCGGCCTTCACGATCGCCACCACCGAGACCACCGGCGCGCTTCCCGACGTACCGATCCTGCTGCTGGACACCCCCGAGACCCACGCCGCCCTGGCCGGCCAGCCCGCGACAGACCTCCGGGACACGGACCGCCGCGCGCCGCTCCTGCCCACCCACCCCGCCTACGCCATCTACACCTCCGGCTCGACCGGCACCCCCAAGGGCGTCCTCGCCACCCACGGCGCCCTCGCCAACCACGCCGCCTGGATGGCCGCCGAGATACCGCTGACCGGCCGCGACCGCGTCCTGTTCCGGGCGCCGCTCACCTTCGACGGTGCCGTGCCCGAGTTCTGGCTGCCGCTGCTCACCGGCGCGTCCGTGCACATAGCGCCCGAGCCGGTCGTCCGCGACGCCGAGCAGATCACGGCGTGGATCCGGGACCGTGACATCACCGTCGCCAAGTTCGTCCCCTCGCTGCTCGCGGTGGCCCTGCGCACGGCGCCCACCACCCTGCCGCTGACCCGCGTCCTCGTCGGCGGTGAGCCGCTCACCCCCGCCCTGGCCGCCGAGACCGTCGCCGCCTGGGGCGTCAGCCTGCACAACTGCTACGGCCCCACCGAGACCACCGTCATGGTCACCGGCCACACCTACGACCCCGCCACCGACACCGGCCGCGTCGCCGTCGGCCGCCCGGTCTGGAACACCCGCCTGCATGTCCTGGACGCCCGCCTCGCCCCCGTCCCGGTCGGCGCGGCCGGCGAACTGTACGTCTCCGGCGCCCAGTTGGCGCGCGGCTACCTCGGCCGCCCCGACGCCACCGCCGAACGCTTCCTCCCCGACCCCTGGGGCACCCCCGGCGAGCGCATGTACCGCACCGGCGACCTGGTGCGCCGCCGCGCCGACGGCCGCCTGGAGTTCCTCGGCCGCAGCGACGACCAGGTCAAGGTCCGCGGCTACCGCATCGAGCTCGGCGAGGTCGAGGCCGCCGTCGCCCAGTGCTCCGAGGTCGCCCGCACGGCGGTCGTGGTCCGCGAGGACCGGCCCGGCGAGCGCCGACTCGTCGCCTACGCCGTGCCCGGGCCCGGCGCGCACGTCGACGCCCGCCGCGTCCGCGAGCAGGTGGCCGCCCGGCTGCCCGAGTACATGGTCCCGTCCGCCGTCGTCGTCCTCGACGCGCTGCCGCTGACCGCCAACGCCAAGCTCGACCGACGTGCCCTGCCCGCCCCCGAGGCCGACGCCTACGGAGCCGTCGCCGGCGGATACGCCGCCCCGCGCACCCCGGTGGAGGAGCGGCTGGCAGAGGTCTGGGCGGAGGTCCTCGGTCTCGACCGGGTCGGCGTCGAGGACAGCTTCTTCGACCTCGGCGGCGACTCCATCCGCGCCGTACGCCTGGCCGGTGCCCTGCGCACCGCCGGGTACGAGGCGTCGATCCGCGACATCTTCGAACACCGTACGATCACCGCGCTCGGCGCGCTCGTGGCCGCCCGCGAGCCGGGGACCGTCGCCCCGGTCGCCGCGGTGGAGCCGTTCGCCCTGATCGGCGAGGAGGACCGGGCCGCCCTTCCGGCCGGCGTCGTGGACGCCTACCCGCTGTCCCAGGTCCAGACGGGCATGCTCGTCGAGATGCTCACCGGCGACGGCGGCAACGCCTACCGGAACATCACCTCCTACCGGATCCCGGACACCCTCCCCTTCTCGGAGGAGACCCTGCGCACGGCCGTGGACACCCTGGTGGCCCGCCACGACATCCTGCGCACCTCTGTCCACCTGGAGGGCTACTCCCAGCCTCTCCAGCTGGTCCGCGCGGACGGGGCCGTGCCCGTGACCGTCGACGACGTACGCGGCCTCACGGCCGGGGAGCTGCGCCGCTACGAGGCCGAGTACGCGACCGCCGAGCGCGCCGGCTGGTTCGAGCTGACCGACGCCCCGCTGCTGCGTGTCGCCGTGCACCTGGAGTCCGACGAGGCGTGGCGCGTCACGTTCAGCCACTGCCACGCGGTCACCGACGGCTGGACGGTCAACTCACTGCTGGTGGAGCTGCTGGACGTCTACCGCGCGCTGCGCGAGGGGCGTGACCTGCCCGGGTACGAGGCTCCGGCAGTGCGGTACGCCGACTTCGTGGCCGCCGAGCAGCTGTCGCTGGCGGACTCCGGGGACCAGGAGTTCTGGCAGGGCGTCGTCGGCGGGTACGCGCCGCTGACCCTGCCGGGGGCGTGGGCCTCCGACGAGAGCCCGGGCCGACCGGTGCACGTGCGGGTGCCGTTCGCGGACCTGGAGGAGGGGCTGCGACGACTTGCGGGCGAGGCGAAGACCTCGCTGAAGAGCGTGCTGCTGGCCGCCCACCTGAGGGTGCTGGGCATGCTGACGGCGGAGGACGCCTTCCACACGGGCGTGGTGTACCACGGCCGTCTGGAGGCGCCGGGCGCCGACCGCGTGCTGGGCATGCACCTCAACACCCTGCCCTTCCCGTCGGCCAAGGGCGCGGGCACGTGGCGTGAGCTGGTGCAGCAGGTCTACCGCCAGGAGACCGAGATCTGGTCCCGGCGCCGCTACCCGCTCCCCGCGATTCGGCGTGCCGCGGGTGCCGGCGGAGAGCTGCTGAGCGTCCTCTTCGACTACCAGAACTTCCACCAGCGCGACCGCGACACCGAGGCCGTCGACAACGGACTCCGTGACGGCGGCAACGAGTTCGCGCTCACCGCCATCGCCCGTGACGGCGCCTTCAACCTCAACGCGTCGAGCACCGTGCTCGGCGAGGAGAGCCTGGACCGGCTGGGCGGCATGTACCGCGCGGTGCTGGAGTCCATGGCGGCGGACGCGGACGGCGACGCCCGGGGCTCGTTCCTGTCCGGGACCGAGCGGGCGCTGCTGCTGGGTGACTGGAACGCGGCCGTCGAACTCCCGGTGGACAGCTGCGTCCACGAGATCTTCGGCGAGCAGGCCGCCCGCACACCGGACGCCGTGGCGCTGACATTCGAGGACGCCCGCCTGACCTACCGGGAGCTGGACGAGCGGGCCAACCGCATCGCCCATCACCTGATCGCGTCCGGCGCCGGCCCCGAGACGATCGTCGGCGTGAGCCTGGAGCGCGGGCTGGACGTCATCCCGGTACTGCTGGGCGTGCTGAAGTCGGGAGCGGCGTATCTGCCGCTGGACCCGGTCAACCCGGCCGAGCGGCTGGCGTACATGCTGGCCGACGCGGGCGCGTCACTGCTGGTGTCGTCGGTATCGGCACTGCCGGAGGTGGAGTTCACGGGCACGCGTGTCCTGGTGGACGCGGACGCCTCGGCGATCGCCGCGCGTCCGTCGACGGCGCCGCAGACGGCCGTACGCCCGGACAACCTGATCTACGTCATCTACACCTCCGGCTCGACCGGTCTGCCCAAGGGCGTCAGCCTCACCCACGCCAACGTGGTCCGCCTGTTCGCCTCGACCCGCGAACAGTTCCCCTGCACGGCGGACGACGTGTGGACGCTCTTCCACTCCTACGCCTTCGACTGGTCGGTGTGGGAGATGTGGGGCGCGCTGCTGCACGGTGGCCGGCTTGTCGTCGTACCCCCGCAGGTGAGCCGTTCGCCGCAGGACATGCTCGACCTGCTGGTGCGGGAACGGGTGACCGTGCTGTGCCAGACGCCGTCCGCGTTCCGCTCGCTCGCCGCCCTGGCCGGCGACGGCGACCCGCGCGTCGACGAACTCGCCCTGCGCGCCGTCATCTTCGGCGGCGAGCGCCTCGACATGTCCGAACTCCAGCCGTGGACCGACCGTGTCGGCGCATCCCGCCCCGCGCTGATCAACATGTACGGCATCACCGAGACCACGGTGCATGCCACCTACCACCGCGTCACCGACACCGACCTCACCCACCCGGCCCACAGTCCCGTCGGCTCTCCGCTGACCGACCTGACCATCCATCTGCTGGACGCCGACGGCCAGTTGGTGCCGGTCGGCGTGCCGGGCGAGATCCACGTCGGCGGTCCCGGTCTGGCCCGGGGGTACCTCGGGCGGCCCGGTCTCACGGCGGAACGGTTCGTACCGAACCCGTTCGGCCCGGCCGGCTCGCGCCTCTACCGCAGCGGTGACCTCGCACGGCGACTGCCTGACGGGACGCTCGAGTCGCTCGGGCGCATCGACAAGCAGGTCAAGGTCCGTGGCTACCGCATCGAGCTGGGGGAGATCGAGGCCCGGCTGCGGGAGCACGCGCGGGTGCGTGATGTCGTGGTGGCGGTCCGGGAACTCGGGTCCGGGGCCGGATCGGGGGAGAAGTCCCTCGTCGGGTACGTAGTCGTCACGGACGGCGGTGCCATCGACAACGCTGATCTGCGTGTCCACCTCGCCGCCGCGCTGCCCGACTACATGGTCCCGGCCGCGTTCGTGACGCTCGACGCGATTCCCCTGACCGTCAACGGGAAGGTGGATCATCGGGCGCTTCCGGCGCCGGACTTGGCGGCGTTCGCGGCGGAGCGGTATGTGGCGCCGAGGACTCCGGTGGAGGAGCGGCTGGCGGCGGTCTGGTCGCA
>NZ_JOGP01000045.1:0-14573 GCF_000719505.1 Streptomyces sp. NRRL B-3229
CGGGGGGTGCGGGTCGGGCGGGTTGGGGTGGGGGGGAGTTGGCCCTTCTGGGGGCCCCAGTCGTTGGGGTCCGGGACTCCTGGGGGGAGCATCTGGCGGCGCTTGGGGCCGCCGTGCTCGGACTCGCCCGGTTCCTTCGCACCGGGCCAGGCCTTGGCGACCCGGGCGGCCAGGACGAAGTCCTTGCGGAGGGGGTGGCCCTCGAAGGTCTCCGGGAGCAGCAGGTGGGCGAGGGAGGGGTGGCCCTCGAAGGTGACGCCGAACATCTCGTGGGTCTCGCGTTCGTGCCAGGCGGCGCCCGCGTAGATGTCGACGGCGGTGGGGAGGACCGGGGTCTCGTGGGGGACAGTCGTGCGGAGCAGCAGGCGCCGTACCGGGGCGAGGGCCGCCACGTGGGCCGCCACGCGGAAGCCGGTGCCGGGTTCGTCGACCGCGCTCAGCCAGTCGAAGTAGGTGCAGCCCAGCTCGTCGCGGGCCACGCGCAGGGCCGTGAGCCAGGCAGCCGGCGGGACGTCCACCGTGAGGATCTCGTACGACTCCTCCGCGGTGGCCTCCGGGCCGAACAGGTCCTCTGCGGGGGCGGGCAGCCAACCGACGGCCGTCACCGCGCACCCCCCTCGACAGAGCCAGGACCAGAAGCAGAACCAGTGCCGGAAACAGGGCCGGTCGCCGGGTCCGGTCCCTGCACCAACCCGCTCTGGAGCGCCGCCACCGACGCGCGCCCCCCGGACGTTCCGGACGTCACCCCGTACCGCTCCCCCAGCGACTCCCTGGCGATCTTCTCCTGGAGTTTCAGGATGCCCTGGAGGAGGGCCTCCGGGCGTGGCGGGCAGCCGGGGACGTAGACGTCCACCGGGATGATCTGGTCGACGCCCTTCGTCACCGAGTAGGAGTCCCAGTACGGGCCGCCGCAGTTGCTGCACGCGCCGAAGGAGATGACGTACTTGGGCTCGGGCATCTGCTCGTACAGGCGCTTCACCGCCGGCGCCATCTTGTCCGTGACCGTGCCGGAGACGACCATCAGGTCGGCCTGGCGGGGACCCGGGGCGAAGGGGATGACACCGAGGCGGATGAAGTCGTGGCGGGCCATCGACGCGGCGATGAACTCGATCGCGCAGCAGGCGAGGCCGAAGTTGAAGACCCAGAGGGAGTACCGGCGGCCCCAGTTGAGGACGACCTTCATCGGCTCGGGGGCGAGACGGGCCAGCGCGCCGAGCCGTTTCGGTTCCGGGAGCAGAACGGGTTCCGAGGGGGTCACGTCCATGCCAGGACTCCCTTCTTGTACGCGTACAGCAGGCCCACCGCGAGGAAGCCCAGGAAGACAAACATCTCTACGAGGGTGGCCGCGCCGTAGCCGGGGGCCGCGAAGACCGTCGCCCACGGGAACAGGAAGATCGAGTCGACGGCGAAGATGACGTAGAGGAAGGCGTAGACGTAGTAGCGGACCTGGGTGTGGGCCCAGCCCTCGCCGACGGGGTCGACTCCGCACTCGTACGTCAGGAGTTTCTCGGGGGTGGGGACCACGGGTCGCAGCAGGCGTCCGGCGCCGAAGGCGACCGCGACGAACAGCACGCCGACGACGGCGAGCAGTCCCACGACCGAGTACGACTGGAAGTAGTCCGCCGCGACGACAGTCGGATCGACGGTGCTTGCACCGACGACGGTCGGTTCCGGCACGTCCGCCCCTCGCTCCCTGTGAGCCGCTGAACACAGCGTGAGCTGCTGAACACCGCTGTTCGACGATCTGTACGCACGGGAGTCTAGGCCCTCGTAAAGGAGCGGTAAGCAGCCCGTCACCCCTGTAAGGGGACGGGGTGGGGTTTTCCCCAGCACCTCGCGGCGGTCCACCTCATGGCGCACGCGCCTCTCGCCCGGCACGCTAGCCCATATGACCGAACGCCAATCGTCCCCGAGCCGCGCCGTGACCACCGGCGGATACGGCGGAACCGATGACGGCCGACCGCCGCCGGCCCGCTTCGCCTACGACGTGCACACGTGGAAGGAGATCGCGCACCTCCTGGCCAACCTGCCCGTGTCGGTCTTCGGATTCGTCTACGTCGTCACGGTGCTGTTCACCGGTTTCTGGCTGACCGTGACGGTGATCGGATTCCCGCTGCTGGCGGCCGGTCTGCTGGGCGCGCGCCAGCTCGGGAAGCTGGAGCGGGCACGGGCCCGGGCGCTGCTGGGCGTGCGGGTGGACGAGCCGAGCCGGCTGCCGTGGCGCACCAGGAACGGCGGCAATGGCTTCTTCGCCCAGCTGTGGCTCGGGGTGAAGGACCCCGTGGGCTGGCGGACGGTGCTGTACGACTTCATCCGGCTGCCGTGGGGCGTGCTGACCTTCACGATCACGCTGACCTCGTTGTTCGTGCTGTGGCCGGTGCTGCCGTTCATCGCGCGGGGCCTGGCCAACGTGGACCGGGCGATGGTGCGCGGTCTGCTGTCGCCGTCCGACGAGCTGGAACGCCGTATCGCCGAACTGGAGTCGGACCGGGGGGTCGTCGTGGACACCGCCGCCGCCGATCTGCGGCGGATCGAGCGCGACCTGCACGACGGTGCGCAGGCCCGGCTGGTGAACCTGGCGATGGGGCTCGGTCTCGCGAAGGAGAAGCTCCTGGAGGACCCGGAGTACGCGCAGGCGATGGTCGCGGAGGCGCACGGCGAGGTGAAGCTGGCGCTCCAGGAGCTGCGGGATCTGGCGCGGGGCATCCATCCCGCCGTACTGACCGACCGCGGGCTCGACGCCGCCCTCTCCTCGGTCGCCTCGCGCTGCACGGTGCCGGTGAAGGTGACCGCCGACCTCGACGCGCGGCCCGTCCAGGCGATCGAGGGGATCGCCTACTTCACCGTCTCGGAGCTGCTCCAGAACATCAGCAAGCACAGCGGGGCGCGGTCGGCGTCGGTTGACGTGTGGCGGGCGGAGAACCGGCTGCTCATCCAGGTGTGGGACGACGGCCGCGGCGGGGCCCGGCTCGACGGCGGCACCGGTATGCGCGGGCTCGCGGAGCGGCTGGACGCGGTCGACGGACTGTTCGTCATCGACTCGCCGCCGGGCGGTCCGACGGTCGTCACGGCGGAGCTGCCGTGGCGCGACCGGGCGCCGGGCGAGAGGTAGGGAAAACCCCCCTTCCAAGACGCCGACGGTCTCCATGGTCCGTCGACCTGCGACGCAGCAGGGTGGAACCAGGACGACACCACATGCTCAGGCGAGAGAAGAAGGACGACGTCGATGGCCACGGACTACGGGTACGACAGTGGGCTCGGATTCCCCGAGACGGTTCGGCGGCACCGGCTGCCGGCGGGGCTGCGGGCGCCGTTCGAGGGGCGGACCTGGCGGGAGTTCGGCTATGTGCTGCTGAGCCTGCCGATCAGCATCCTGATGTTCACGTACGCCGTCACGATGGTCTCGCTGGGCGCCGGACTGCTCGTGACCTTCCTCGGCATCCCGGTCTTCGCGGCGGGGCTCGCCGGGTGCCGTGGGCTCGGGGCCCTGGAGCGGGCGCGGGCGCGGGGACTGCTCGGCCTGGAGGTCGCGGACCCGGAGCCGCTCCGGACGCGGGGCTCCGGGTTCATGGCGTGGATCGGGGCGGTGCTCAAGAGCGGGACGTCCTGGCGGACGCTGCTGTACTCCGTGCTGCACCTGCCGTGGGCGCTGTTCTCGTTCGTCGTGGCGGTGAACTTCTGGGTGTACGGCTGGGCGCTGCTGACGTATCCGCTGTGGTTCTGGGTCTTCCCGGCGTACGCCGGTCAGGACGGGCTCCAGCTGTACGGCGACCAGAGCCACCACATCTACCTGGACAACCCGTTCGAGATCGGGGTGACCGCGCTGGTGGGACTGTTGTTCACGCTGGCCACGCCGTGGATCGTGCGGGCGCTGACGACGGTGGACCGGGTGATGGTGCACGGGCTGCTGGGGCCGACCCGGCTGTCGGCGCGGGTGGTGGAGCTGGAGTCGGACCGGGGGGTCGTGGTGGACACGGCGGCCGCCGATCTGCGCCGGATCGAGCGCGATCTGCACGACGGGGCGCAGGCCCGTCTGGTGGCACTGGCGATGGATCTGGGTCTGGCGAAGGAGAAGCTCACGGAGGATCCGCAGGCGGCGGCGCGGATGGTGGACGAGGCGCACGGTGAGGTGAAGACGGCGCTTCAGGAGCTGCGGGATCTGGCGCGGGGGATTCATCCCGCCGTACTGACGGACCGGGGACTGGATGCGGCGCTGTCCTCGGTGGCCTCGCGATGCACGGTTCCGGTGCAGGTGGAGGTGGATCTGCCGGCGCGACCCGCGCCGGCGATCGAGGGGATCGCGTACTTCACGGTGTCGGAGCTGTTGCAGAACGTCAGCAAGCACGCGCGGGCCACGGGGGCGGCGGTGGACGTGTGGCGGGTGGAGGACCGGCTGCTGCTCCAGGTGGTGGACAACGGGGTGGGCGGCGCCGATGTGTCCGCGGGGTCCGGGCTCGCCGGGCTGGCCGAGCGGCTGGACGCGGTGGACGGGATCCTGGTGGTGGACTCGCCGGTCGGGGGGCCCACCCGGGTGACCGCGGAGCTGCCCTGGCGGGGTGATCGCGTGTGACGGGTTGTCTGTGACGGGGGTGTCCTCGAACGCCGGACGGGCTGAAAGGCCCGGGCCGGCGTTCGGGATGTGCGGTCCGTTCGAATTAGGGGCCCCTAATCCCGTTGCCCTCGCCCCTCCGCATCCGAATGCTGGAATGCTGGACCTGTTCAGTGGACGGGCAGGCAGTGGGCTGGGGGGCCGAGGGTCGTGGAGGACAGGGTGCGGGTGGTCATCGCCGAGGATTCGGTGCTGCTGAGGGAGGGCCTGACCCGGTTGCTGACCGACCGCGGGCACGACGTCGTGGCCGGTGTGGGCGACGGGGACGCGCTGGTCAAGACCATCGGCGAGCTGGACGCCCAGGGCGAACTGCCCGACGTGGTGGTCGCCGACGTACGGATGCCTCCGACGCACACCGACGAAGGCGTGCGAGCCGCCGTGCAACTGCGCAAGACACATCCCGGGCTCGGGGTACTCGTACTGTCGCAGTACGTGGAGGAGCGGTACGCCACCGAGCTGCTGGCCGGGTCCAGCCGTGGGGTGGGGTACCTGCTCAAGGACCGGGTCGCGGAGGTGCGTGAGTTCGTGGACGCGGTGGTGCGGGTCGCCGAGGGCGGTACCGCTCTCGACCCCGAGGTGGTCGCCCAGCTGCTGGGACGCAGCCGTAAGCAGGACGTGCTCGCGGGCCTCACGCCCCGGGAGCGGGAGGTCCTCGGGCTCATGGCCGAGGGGCGGACCAACTCCGCGATCGCCCGCCAGCTGGTCGTCAGCGACGGGGCCGTGGAGAAGCACGTGAGCAACATCTTCCTGAAGCTCGGGCTGTCCCCGAGCGACGGGGACCACCGGCGGGTGCTGGCCGTGCTCACCTATCTGAACTCATGAGTTTCTGACACCGTGTCAGCAAATGGCGGGCCCAGAACCGCAGGACGTGAGGGAGCGTCTTCAGACAAGCGTCGGAGGTCGTCCAAATGGTGACAAGTCAGGGCGCCGTATCGTCTCAAAACCGCGTCCATCATGCGAATGGCCGAGGGAAGAGAACCCCGCGGTCGTAGGGTTGATCCTGGGAGAGGCCTGCGGGAAGGCCGCTCCCGAACAGCCGCCTCGAGGGAGGTCCAGTTCAGTGACCAGTCAGGTCAGCAGCCCAGCGGAGCAGGCCGACGGAACCGTCGCGGGAGAGCAGCGCAAAGAGCCGGGCGCGAAGGATGTCCGCCGTCTCGACCGGGTGATCATTCGTTTCGCGGGGGACTCCGGTGACGGTATGCAGCTCACCGGTGACCGTTTCACCTCGGAGACGGCGTCCTTCGGCAACGACCTGTCCACCCTTCCCAACTTCCCGGCCGAGATCCGGGCCCCCGCCGGGACCCTGCCGGGTGTGTCGTCCTTCCAGCTGCACTTCGCCGACCACGACATCCTCACCCCGGGTGACGCGCCGAACGTGCTCGTGGCCATGAACCCGGCCGCCCTCAAGGCGAACATCGCAGACCTGCCGCGCGGTGCGGAGATCATCGTCAACACGGACGAGTTCACCAAACGGGCGATGCAGAAGGTGGGGTACGCGGCCTCGCCGCTGGAGGATGGATCGCTCGACGGTTACAGCCTTCACCCGGTCCCCCTGACCACGCTGACCGTCGAGGCACTCAAGGATTTCGACCTCAGTCGCAAGGAGGCCGAGCGCAGCAAGAACATGTTCGCGCTCGGCCTCTTGTCGTGGATGTACCACCGGCCCACCGAGGGCACGGAGAAGTTCCTGCGGACCAAGTTCGCGAAGAAGCCGGAGATCGCCGAGGCGAACCTGGCGGCCTACCGGGCGGGCTGGAACTTCGGTGAGACCACCGAGGACTTCGCGGTCTCCTACGAGATCGCGCCGGCCACCAAGGCCTTCCCGGTCGGCACCTACCGCAACATCTCCGGGAACCTCGCGCTGTCCTACGGGCTGGTCGCCGCGTCCCGCCAGGCGGACCTGCCGTTGTTCCTTGGCTCATACCCGATCACTCCGGCCTCGGACATCCTGCACGAGCTGAGCAAGCACAAGAACTTCGGCGTCCGGACCTTCCAGGCCGAGGACGAGATCGCGGGCATCGGCGCGGCGCTGGGCGCGGCCTTCGGCGGGTCGCTGGCCGTCACCACCACGAGCGGCCCCGGTGTGGCGCTGAAGTCGGAGACCATCGGCCTCGCCGTCTCCCTGGAGCTGCCGCTCCTGGTGATCGACATCCAGCGCGGCGGTCCGTCGACCGGGCTGCCGACCAAGACCGAGCAGGCGGACCTCCTCCAGGCGATGTTCGGGCGCAACGGCGAGGCGCCGGTGCCGATCGTCGCCCCCTGCACCCCGGCCGACTGCTTCGACGCGGCGCTGGAGGCGGCCCGGATCGCGCTGACGTACCGCACGCCGGTGCTGCTGCTCTCGGACGGCTACCTGGCCAACGGCTCCGAGCCCTGGCGGATCCCGGAGCTGGACGAGCTCCCGGACCTGACCGTGCAGTTCGCGCAGGGCCCGAACCACACCCTGGACGACGGCACCGAGGTCTTCTGGCCCTACAAACGGGACCCGCAGACCCTGGCCCGCCCCTGGGCGGTACCCGGCACCCCCGGTCTCGAACACCGCATCGGCGGCATCGAGAAGGAGGACGGGACCGGCAACATCTCCTACGCCCCGGCCAACCACGACTTCATGGTCCGCACCCGGCAGGCCAAGATCGACGGGATCGGCGTACCGGACATCGAGGTCGACGACCCGCACGAGGCGCGCACGCTGGTGCTGGGCTGGGGATCGACGTACGGGCCCATCACGGCGGCGGTACGGCGGCTGCGGACGGCCGGTGAGTCGATCGCGCAGGCCCATCTGCGCCACATCAACCCCTTCCCGCGCAACCTGGGCGCGGTGCTGAAGGCGTACGACAAGGTCGTGATCCCCGAGATGAACCTCGGGCAGCTCGCCCTGCTGGTGCGGGCGAAGTACCTGGTCGACGCGCACAGCTACAACCAGGTCAACGGCATGCCGTTCAAGGCCGAACAGCTCGCCACGGCTCTCAAGGAGGCCATCGATGGCTGAGACGTCCACGGAAGGCACGGGCACGATCGAGGCACTCTCGCTGGTCCCCAAGGCCGAGGGGCGCCAGAGCATGAAGGACTTCAAGAGCGACCAGGAGGTCCGCTGGTGCCCCGGCTGCGGTGACTACGCGATTCTCGCGGCGGTCCAGGGCTTCATGCCGGAGCTGGGGCTGGCCAAGGAGAACATCGTCTTCGTCTCGGGCATCGGCTGCTCGTCGCGGTTCCCGTACTACATGAACACGTACGGCATGCACTCGATCCACGGTCGGGCGCCGGCGATCGCGACGGGCCTCGCCGCCTCGCGCCGGGATCTGTCGGTGTGGGTGGTGACGGGTGACGGCGACGCGCTGTCCATCGGCGGCAACCACCTGATCCACGCCCTGCGCCGGAACGTGAACCTGAAGATCCTCCTCTTCAACAACCGGATCTACGGCCTGACGAAGGGGCAGTACTCCCCCACCTCCGAGGTCGGGAAGATCACGAAGTCGACGCCGATGGGGTCGCTGGACGCACCGTTCAACCCGGTGTCGCTGGCCATCGGCGCGGAGGCGTCCTTCGTGGCGCGGACGGTGGACTCGGACCGCAAGCACCTCACGTCGGTGCTGCGGGCGGCCGCCGCCCACTCCGGCACGGCCCTGATCGAGATCTACCAGAACTGCAACATCTTCAACGACGGCGCCTTCGAGGTCCTCAAGGACAACCGGCAGGCCGAGGAGGCGGTGATCCGCCTGGAGCACGGGCAGCCGATCCGCTTCGGCGCGGACCTGTCCAAGGGCGTGGTCCGGGACGCGGCGACCGGCGACCTGAAGGTGGTGCCGGTGACGCCGGCGAACGAGGCGCAGATCCTGGTCCACGACGCGCACTCCGCGTCCCCGACGACCGCCTTCGCCCTCTCCCGCCTGGCCGACCCGGACACCCTCCACCACACCCCGATCGGCGTCTTCCGCGCGGTGGACCGCCCGGTGTACGACACCCAGCTCTCGGACCAACTGGACACGGCGATCGAGCAGAACGGCAAGGGGGACCTGGGGGCGCTGCTGGCGGGCGGCGACACCTGGACGGTGGTGGGCTGACCCGCCGTACCTGCACGGAAAGGGCCCGGATGCGACTAGGCGTCCGGGCCCTTCGGCGTTCACCTGTCGGGGATGTCCTTCTTGGCGCGGATGAGGGTCTCGCGGGTGATGACGACGATGCGTTCGTAGTCGGCACGGCTCGCGTCCGGCGGAAGGCCGACATCGAGTTCGAGCGTGCGGTCGGTGCCGATCACGGCGAAATTCCCGTCGCTGAGTTCAAAAATGTCGGGACAGGTGTCACCAGACATGCTGCCCCTCTGGTCAGGCGCGTCTCCGAGTCGGCGGACGATGCGGACAGCAGGGAGGTTGTTGCGCACGTGAACCCCTCCGTCAATGGCCGAGCGTGGTGTCGGCCAGCCACCATAAAACGGGGCGGGAGAGCACGTACGCGGTTATGCACGCGTGGTCAGTTCTCCTCTTCCTTCCTGCCCATGACCCACCACTCCTCCAGGTCGTCCTCGCGCTCTTCCATGACGACGTCCACAGCCCTGCCGACTTTTGCTTCCCAGGAGTCCGCCGCCAGGCTGCTCCGTGCGTCGCTGGTCCGCTTCCAGTACTCGGCGAAGACCGGACTCTTGCTCAACACCCGCAGTGAGCCCAGAAGTTCCGTGCGATCCAGGGCTCCGATGCGGTATCCGAGCAGAAGCGCACCGTACTCCCGGTTGGCAAAGAGCAGCTGCCGCCGCCTTTCCCTGGACAAGTCCTCCAGGCTGCTGATGACCACGGCCAGAGAAGGATCGTCGATGGCCCGGTCCAGTTGACTCACGAAGATCCGGTGCAGCTGGATCAGGTTCGCCCGGCGCATCTCCACCGCCACCCGATCCAACTGCTCGGCCAGCAGAACGTCCCCTCGGCGCCGGTCCAAATCGGGGCGAGGGCGTGGGGTGCGTATCCGGCCCACGCGTTTCCGTGCCGCGGAACCCGTGCGTCGCGTGTGCGGATTCTGTCCGTTCAAAGCGCCCCCCCCCCCGTCACGCAGGTTCGGGGACCACGGCAGCCCCCGACCCAGCATGCACGAGGACCGGCACGGGCGGCGGAGGCCAGGCGAGGGCGCTCGGTGGCTTGCAGCGCCCATATCGCCCGATGCTTCACACGAAGTGAACCCCGCGCACGTCATTCCTGGCCGGCGTCGCCCTTTCGCGCGTCGTACACCTCGCGCGCCTCCTGGACCGCGTCCATCCGTCTCGCCGTCCACTCCGCCAGGCCGCGTACCCGTTCCGCTGCCTCACGGCCCAGGTCGGTGAGGGAGTAGTCGACTCTTGGGGGGATCACCGGTTTGGCGTCGCGGTGGACCAGGCCGTCTCGTTCCAGGGTCTGGAGGGTCTGGGTCAGCATCTTCTCGCTGACGCGGCCGATCGCCCTGCGGAGTTCGCTGAAGCGGTAGGGGCGGTCGAGGAGCTGCAACAGGACCAGGACGCCCCAGCGGCTGGTCACGTGTTCCAGGACGAGGCGGTGGGGGCACATCGCCTCGCCCTGCGCCGCCGTGGCCTCCGAGAGGAGGGACTCCGTACTTACCGACATGCAAGTACCTTACTTCAAAGTGGGTACTTTCGCAGAGTTAGCGCCTCACCTAGGGTTAGTGCCATCCGCACCCCACAAGGAGATCGCAGACCATGAGCATCGTCGTCACCGGAGCCACCGGACACCTCGGCCGTCACGTCGTGGAGCAGCTGCTGGAGAAGGTTCCCGCCGAGCAGGTCACCGCCGTCGTCCGCACCCCGGAGAAGGCCGCCGACTTCGCGGCGAAGGGCGTGAAGATAGCCGTCGCGGACTACAACAGCCCCGAGACCTTCGACAACGTCTTCGCGGCCGGCGACAAGGTGCTGCTGATCTCCGGCAACGAGTTCGACAAGGGCCGCCCGGCCCAGCACCAGGTCGTCATCGACGCCGCCAAGGCCGCGGGCGTGGACCTCCTCGCGTACACCAGCGCCCCCGGTCCCCTGAGCGCCGCGCTCGCCGACGACCACCGGGCCACTGAGGAGGCCCTGCTCGCCTCCGGCCTGCCCTACTCGCTGCTGCGCAACGGCTGGTACAACGAGAACTACACCGAGAACCTGGCCCCCGCCCTGGAGCACGGTGCCGTCGTCCAGGCCGCCGGCGACGGCCGTATCTCCACCGCCTCGCGCGCCGACTACGCGGCCGCCGCCGTGGCCGTCCTGACCGGCGAGGGGCACGAGAACTCGACGTACGAGCTCGGCGGCGACGAGGCCTGGAGCTTCGCCGAGTACGCGGCCGAGCTGAGCCGGCAGACCGGCAAGGAGATCGCCTACAACGCGGTCTCCGTCGAGGCCCTGACCGGGATCCTGACGGGTGTCGGGCTGCCCGGGCCGCTCGCCGCGATCCTCGCCGGGGTCGACGCCTCCATCGAGAAGGGCGAGCTGGTCGTCACCTCCGGCGACCTCTCCCGCCTGACCGGCCGCCCGACCACCCCGATCGCCACGTCCATCGAGGCCGCGCTCAAGGGCTGACCCCCTCCCGGGGCCCACGGCACCCCACCCCCGCCTGTCATGACCGTATGGCGATACGGGCATGACAGGCGGGGGTGCTCGGCGTTACCTTCGTGCAGGCGAGGAGAGTGCGACGAGGAGGGTCCCGTGAAGTCGAGAGGCGAGCGGCACATAGGTCTGCTGAACGGCTTCGCCGCGTACGGCATGTGGGGGCTCGTGCCCCTGTTCTGGCCGCTCCTCAAGCCCGCCGGGGCCGGCGAGATCCTGGCCCACCGGATGGTGTGGTCGCTCGTCTTCGTCGCCGTCGCGCTCGCCTTCGTACGGCGCTGGGCCTGGGCCGGTGAGCTGCTGCGGCAGCCGCGCAGGCTGGCGCTGGTCACCGTGGCCGCCGCCGTGATCACCGTGAACTGGGGCGTCTACATCTGGGCCGTGAACTCCGGCCATGTCGTCGAGGCCTCGCTCGGGTACTTCATCAACCCTCTCGTCACCATCGCGATGGGCGTGCTGCTGCTCAAGGAACGGCTGCGGCGCGTGCAGTGGGCGGCGGTCGGGGTCGGTGCCGCCGCGGTGCTGGTCCTGACGATCGGGTACGGGCGGCCGCCGTGGATCTCCCTCACGCTCGCCTTCTCCTTCGCCACCTACGGCCTGGTCAAGAAGAAGGTGAACCTCGGGGGCGTGGAGTCGCTGACCGCGGAGACCGCGATCCAGTTCCTGCCCGCGCTCGGCTATCTGCTGTGGCTGAGCAGCCGGGGCGAGCTCAGCTTCTCCGCCGAGGGCCCGGGACACGCGGCGCTGCTCGCCTCCACCGGCATCGTCACCGCACTCCCCCTGGTCTGCTTCGGCGCCGCCGCGATCCGCGTACCGCTGTCCACCCTGGGGCTGCTCCAGTACCTGGCCCCGGTCTTCCAGTTCCTGCTCGGCGTCCTCTACTTCCACGAGGCGATGCCGCCCGAGCGCTGGGCCGGGTTCGCACTGGTCTGGCTGGCCCTGACGCTGCTCACCTGGGACGCCCTGCACACCGCGCGGACGGTCAGGAGGGAGATCGCGAGGCCCGGGACCACGGTCGGTGCCGTACCGAAGGCGGAGAGCGCGGCTTCGGGTCCGGGGGTCCAGGCCTCGAGCTCGGAGGTCCCGGCCTCGGGTCCGGAAGTTCTGGACTCGCCCGCCGCGAGGCCGTAGCGGGGGCGGTGTCAGTGGGCGCCGCTATAAGTGACGGTATGACACCCGTGCACTGGAAAGTCGTGATCGACGCCGAGGACCCGCATGCCCAGGCCGACTTCTGGGCCGCCGCGCTGCACTACGAGAGCGAGGACAACGACGCCCTGATCCAGCGGCTGCTGGAGCTCGGTGCCCTGCCGCGGGAGGCCACCGTGGAGTACCACGCCCGGCTGGCCTTCCGGGACCTGGTCGCCGTACGGCATCCGGACGACCCCTACGACAAGGACAGCGGTACCGGGCTGGGGCGGCGGCTGCTCTTCCAGCGGGTGCCGGAGCCGAAGACCGTCAAGAACCGGCTCCATCTCGACCTGCATCCTGGTGAGGGCAGACGGGCGGCCGAGGTGGAGCGGCTGACCGGGCTCGGGGCGAGCGTGCTGAACGAGGTGAGCGGGCCCTCGGGGGCCTGGGTCGTCATGCAGGACCCGGAGGGGAACGAGTTCTGCGTCCACTGAGCGCGGTCGCGTTCGCGTTCGCTGGGCGCGGTCGCGTCCCCTGAGCGCGGTCGCGTCCCCTGAGCGCGCTCGCGTTCCGCGCCGGCGAACCGGTGTCCGAACTTCCGTGACCGAATAGCGCCCTTGACGGTAAGTCAACCTCAGCTTCACCATCCAGGCACCATTCGCTGTGGAGTTCCTGTGACTTCAGGGACTCCCATGGAATTCGGAGCCCCCCACATGAAGCTCTCGGTTCCCGGGCGCGTCACGGCCACCGCCGTCGCCGCCACCGTCTCCCTCCTGGCCGGCGGATCCATAGCCGGCGCGGCCCCCGCGGGAACATCCGCGGTGGCCGCGGCCCCGGACATCCCGGTGGCCAACGTGAAGGCGCACCTGACCCAGCTCCAGTCCATCGCCACCGCCAACGGCGGCAACCGCGCGCACGGCCGCGCCGGTTACAGAGCCTCGCTCGACTACGTGAAGGCCAAGCTGGACGCCGCCGGATTCACCACGACCGTCCAGCAGTTCACGTCCTCGAGCCGCACCGGGTACAACCTGATCGCCGACTGGCCCGGCGGCGACACCAACCAGGTGATCATGTCCGGCTCGCACCTCGACAGCGTGACGGCGGGCGCGGGCATCAACGACAACGGCTCCGGTTCCGCGGCCGTCCTCGAGACCGCGCTGGCGGTGTCCCGGGCGGGTTTCCACCCCACCAAGCACCTGCGGTTCGCGTGGTGGGGAGCGGAGGAACTCGGCATGGTGGGGTCCAAGTACTACGTCAACAACCTGTCGACGGCGAACCGTTCGAAGATCAAGGGCTACCTCAACTTCGACATGATCGGCTCGCCGAACCCGGGTTACTTCGTCTACGACGACGACCCGGGCATCGAGAAGACCTTCAAGGAGTACTACGCCGGCCTCGGCGTCCCGACCGAGATCGAGACCGAGGGCGACGGCCGCTCCGACCACGCGCCCTTCAAGAACGCGGGCGTTCCGGTGGGCGGGCTGTTCAGCGGGGCGGACTACATCAAGACGGCGGCGCAGGCGGCCAAGTGGGGCGGGACCTCGGGGCGGGCCTTCGACCGCTGCTACCACTCGTCGTGCGACACGACGGCCAACATCGACGACACGGCGCTGGACCGCAACAGTGACGCGGTGGCGTACGCGGTGTGGGGGCTTTCCCAGTAGTGCGCGTAGTGCCCGTAATGCACCGACAACAGGGCTTCTGGTCCTAGGAGTCGGCGTTCCGGGCGCGTTCCGCGAGGCGGAGCATGCGGGAGCGGGCCGACTCCAGCCTGTCCGGTTCACCGGCCGCCGGGCCTTCCCCGGCGGCCATCTCCGTCCACAGGGCGAGCAGGTCACTGCCGAGGGCCAGGCCGCGGGACGGATCCCGTACGGCCTTCCACGCGGTGACCGCGCTCTGCACGTTGCCGTAGGCCGACTCAGCGTCTCCGGCGCGGTGCTGGATGCCGGCGAGGTCGAGGGAGATCACCGCCGCCTGTTCCGGCTCGCCGCCCAAGTAGGCGATGTACGCGGCGAGTTCACGCACCCGCAGCACATCGGGATGCTCTTCACCGAGGGTCCGTGACGCCTCGGCCACCACGTCCTGGGCCAACTCCGCGGCGACGTCCGTCCGCCCCTCCCGCACGGCCGCGCTGATCCGCTCAACGGGCTCCCCGAGCACCGCCGTGTCCTCGACGACCAGCCCCTCCCCCATCACGGCCTCAGCCACCGCGTCGAACCCCCGCACGGGGGCCGGCTGGGGATCGGGGTCGTCGAGGAGGGGGACGGGGGTGAGGAGGGG
>NZ_JOGP01000046.1:0-12191 GCF_000719505.1 Streptomyces sp. NRRL B-3229
CGCGTTTCCCTTTCCGGCGGTTCCGACTCTATCAGATCCTTTCGGGCCTGATCCCCGGTCAGCGGGGCTTGTCTTCCCGGCTGTTGGGCCGTTCCGACGTCTCAAACCTTAGCGGACTCTCACTGTGGTCCCAAATCGAGGAGCCACACCCAAATCGAATTGAATTCGGGCACGCCGAATTCACCCCGGCTGGGAGATCGTTCTGATGGTTTGAGTGGCCGCTTCGCGGCGGAGGTGCTGCCGCAGAACCGTTACGGCCCCGTGGCAACCCGAAGAACTTTACGGATCCGGCAGGGGGCTGTCAAGCACCCGCTGTCAAGATCTTTTCAGTCGAGGTCGCTGAGACGTCCGCCGGCGTCCGGCTGTGCGTGCTCCACCCTACGCAGCAGCCTGGTGAGGACGTCCCCCAAGGTGTTGCGCTCCTCGGCGGAGAGGTCCTGGAGCAGCTCCTCCTCGAAGACCGTGGCGAGGCGCATCGCCTCCAGCCACTTCTCGCGGCCCTCGGCGGTCAGCTCCACGATCACCCGGACCCGGTTGGTCTCGTCCCGCTCCCGGGTCACCAGCCCCTGTGCGTGCATGCGGTCGATCCGGTGGGTCATCGCAGCCGGCGTGAGGCCGAGCCGCTTGGCGAGCTCGCTGGGGCCCATCCGATAGGGGGCGCCGGAGACCACGAGCGCTTTGAGGACCTCCCACTCGGCGTTGCTGATGCCGAGGTCGGCGGTCTGACGGCCGTAGGCGACGTTCATACGGCGGTTGAGGCGGGAGAGCGCCGAGACGATCTGTTCGACCTGGGGGTCGAGGTCCTGGAACTCGCGCTGATAGGCGGCGATCTGCTCGTCGAGCGTCGGCTCGGGGACGCCAGGGGTCTCGGCCATGTGGGCAGTATCGCACGCGCACGCTTTGCCTTGAAGTCCTTCGCTATGTACTCTTTAGCTTCGAACTTTAACTCTGAAGTCTTCGACTCTAACTAGTGAGAGAGGTGAACGTGACCAGGGCGATGGGCGCAGCGATGCGCCGGATCCACGTGGGCAACGCACTCAGCGCGTTCGGGCTCGGTTTCACCGTCCCGTATCTGTACGTCTATGTGGCGCAGGTGCGTGGACTGGGAGCCATGACGGCGGGGCTCGTCCTCGCCGTCTTCGCCGTGGCGGCACTGTTCGTGCTGCCGTTCGCCGGACGGGCCATCGTCCGGCGCGGCCCGCTGCCGGTGCTGCTCACCGCCCTGCTCACGGCGGCCGTCGGGTCGTTGAGTCTCGGTCTCTCGGCCCATGCCCCGACCGTGCTGGTATCGGCGGCCCTGCTCGGGGCCGGTCAGGCCGTGATGCAGCCGGCGCTGGCCACGATGATCGTGGACTGCTCCACGGCGGAGACCCGCTCGCGTGCCTTCGCGACGCAGTTCTTCCTTCAGAACCTCGGGCTCGGCGTCGGCGGTCTGATAGGCGGCCACCTCGTCGACACGTCGAGCACCGCGTCCTTCACTCTGCTCTTCGCGATCGAGGCGGCGATGTTCCTGCTGCTGGTGGTCGTGATGACGACCCTGCGGCTGCCGCACTCTCCGCGGATCGAGAACGCGCCGGGCCGGTCCGCCAAGGGCAGCTGGAAGCAGCTTCTCGGCAACCGGGCCATGGTGCAGCTGTGCGTGCTGGGCTTCGTGCTGTTCTTCGCCTGCTACGGCCAGTTCGAGTCCGGCCTGAGCGCGTACGGCGTCGAGGCCGCAGGCATCTCCACCTCCGCGCTGGGCACGGCCCTGGCCGCGAACACCGCGATGATCGTGGTCGCGCAGTTCGCCGTGCTGAAGTTCGTGGAGCGGCGGAGGCGCACGCGGGTGATCGCGGCGGTCGGCGTCATCTGGGCGATCGCGTGGCTCACCGCGGGGTACGCGGGCCTCGGCCACGGCAGCCAGGAGATGGCCACGGCCGCGTTCGTATCGACGTACGCGCTGTTCGGCCTGGGTGAGGCGATGCTGTCCCCGACCGTCGCCCCGCTGGTCGCCGACCTGGCTCCCGAGGGCATGGCGGGCCAGTACAACTCGGCCTTCGCCCTGGTGAAGCAGCTGGCCCTGGCCGTCGGCCCGGCGGTGGGCGGGCCGCTGGGAGCCTCCCTGCACGCGCCGTACATCGTGACGTTCCTGCTGTTCTCGCTGGGCATCACCTACCTCGCGATACGCCTCGGCAAGCAGCTGACCCCGGTACAGAACCAGCCGTCGCTCAAGAAGAGCCGGGTCGTGGCGCAGGGTGGAGCGACGGCGAAGTCTCTGGCCGCCTAACTGCAACTCCTAAGGGGCGCGGGGAACTGCGCGATCAGCCCCCACTCAGCCGCAGTCGCCCCGCGTCCTCAGGCCGCTCCCCCTTCGGCAGCACGAACTCGCACCAGACCGCCTTCCCCCCACCCGGGGTCCTCCGCGACCCCCAGTTCGACGCGATGGTCGCCACGATCGCGATCCCGCGCCCGGACTCGTCCCCCGGCTCCGCCCGTCGGCGCCGGGGCAGGTGGTCGTCCCCGTCCGTGACCTCGACGATGAGCCGCCGGTCGGTACGGCGGAGCCGGAGCCGCATGGGCGGGATGCCGTGCTGCAAGGAGTTCGCCACGAGTTCGCTCACGGCCAGCACGCCCAGGTCGTGCAGCTCGACCGGGAACCGCCAGCTCGTCAGCACGCCGGAGGCGAACGCACGCGCGCGTGGGGCCGCTTCGACCCCGCCCAGCAGTTCGAGGCCGGCGTTGCGGAAGAGCTCGCCCTGGGGGCCGGTGTGGGCGGGGTGCTGGAGGACCATGACGGCGACGTCGTCGTCGTGTTCCGCGGTGACGCCGGCCGAGCGGATCAGGCGGTCGCACATCACCTGGGGCGTCCCGGTCGCGCCGGCCAGGGCGCGTTCGAGGGCGGCGATGCCCTCGTCCAGGTCCTCGTTGCGCCGCTCGACCAGGCCGTCGGTGTAGAGCACGGCCGTGGAGCCGGGGCTGAGGGGGATGGAGCCGGAGGTGTGCATCCAGCCGCCGGTGCCGAGCGGCGGGCCGGTGGGTTCGTCGGCGCGCAGGACGGTTCCGGTCTCGTCGCGGACCAGGATCGGCAGGTGGCCGGCCGAGGCGTAGACCAGCTTCCCCTCGTTCGGGTCGTGGATGGCGTACACGCAGGTGGCGATCTGGTTGGCGTCGATCTCCGTGGCGAGGCCGTCGAGGAGCTGGAGCACCTCGTGCGGGGGCAGGTCGAGGCGGGCGTACGCCCTTACGGCGGTGCGGAGTTGGCCCATGACCGCGGCCGCGCGGACCCCGCGGCCCATGACGTCGCCGATGACGAGG
This sequence comes from Streptomyces sp. NRRL B-3229, assembly GCF_000719505.1. Classification (NCBI taxonomy): domain Bacteria; kingdom Bacillati; phylum Actinomycetota; class Actinomycetes; order Kitasatosporales; family Streptomycetaceae; genus Streptomyces; species Streptomyces sp. NRRL B-3229. The sequence goes on from NZ_JOGP01000046.1 coordinate 3,295, forward strand.
GCGGTGCGGCCGCCGCCGAGGGTGATGACGTCGTACCAGTCGCCGCCGACCGCGGCCTCGGTGCCGCCGGGGTGGTAGGTGGCGGCGATACGGAGGTCGTCCGGTTGTTCGAGTTCCTGGGGGAGCAGGCTGCGCTGGAGGGTGACGGCGGTCTCGCGCTGGCGGCGCTCGCTGGCTCTGAGGCGCTCGGCGGCCTCGGCGTGGTCGGTGACGTCGGTGGCGAAGACGAGTACGCCGCCGTCGCCCTCGGTGACCGGGGTGCAGGTGAAGGTGTAGGAGCGGCCGTCGGGGGCCTTGCGGGACTTGACCGTGCGGGGCTTGCCGCTGCGCAGGACCTGGTCGAGGAGCGGGAGGAGGCCGATCTCGTCGAGCTCCGGGAGTGCTTCGCGGGCCGGGGCGCCGGGCGAGCGCAGTCCGAAGGCGACCACATAGGCGTCGTTGACGTAGGCGAGGCGGTGGTCGGGGCCGTGGACGAGGGCGACGAGGGCGGGGACGCGGTCGAGGACCTCGCGGACGGGGAGTTCGTCGACGGCGGGGATCGGCACGGTGAGTTGTTCGGCGCGGGCCGCGGGGACCGCGCCCTCGCTCAGGCGGTCCTCGGTGACCAGGTCGTCGGTCCGCGCTGCGGCGCGGCGCTGCGTTCCGGGGAGGCGGGCGCTCCAGCGCGTGAAGTTCACGAATCCTTGCCTCGTGTCGTCGTCTTCGGCGTCTTCGGGCCGGCTCCGGGCCCGGCCGGTGGGCTGGGGACGGCAGCCCGGGGGTGCAGCACGGTGGGAAGACCTCTTGGGTTCGAGGGGCGGGCGGCTGCCCGTCCGAGGACGGGCATCAGTGTGTCAGGAGGCCGACCGGGTCGACATCCGTCAGACGCCGGGGCGGTTCGTGGAGTTCCTCGGTCCGGTCAGGACGACCCCTTCGGGTCGTTCACAGGGTCATGAGGAGGCTTTCCACCGGCCGCGAGTTCGAACTCCGCCCGGGGATGTTCGAGTGAACCGAGCGAGACGATCTCCCGCTTGAAGAGCCCCGACAGGGTCCATTCGGCGAGCACGCGGGCCTTGCGGTTGAAGGTGGGCACCCTGCTGAGGTGGTAGACGCGGTGCATGAACCAGGCAGGGTAGCCCTTCAGCTTGCGCCCGTAGACCTGCGCGACACCCTTGTGGAGGCCCAGGGAGGCCACGGAACCGACGTACGCGTGCGCGTACGTCTCCAGGGGTTCGCCGCGCAGGGCGTGCACGATGTTGTCGCCGAGGACCTTGGCCTGGCGTACGGCGTGCTGGGCGTTGGGCGCGGTCTCCCTGCCGGGCTCGTCGGCGGTGACGTCGGGGACGGCGGCCGCGTCTCCGGCCGCCCACGCGTGCGTGACGCCCTCCACGGTGAGCTGGGGGGTGCACTTCAGCCGGCCTCGCTCGTTGAGCGGGAGGTCGGTGGCGGCGAGGAGCGGGCTGGGCTTGACGCCGGCCGTCCACACGAGCGTTCGTGTCGGGAAGCGGTTGCCGTCGCTGAGGACGGCGACGCGGTCCACGCAGGACTCCAGGCGGGTGTTCAGCCGTACGTCGATGTTGCGGCGGCGCAGTTCACTGACCGTGTAGCGGCCCATCTCCTCGCCGACCTCGGGGAGGATGCGGCCGGTGGCCTCGACCAGGATCCACTTCATGTCCTCGGGGCGGACGTTGTGGTAGTACCGCGCGGTGTAACGGGCCATGTCCTCCAGCTCGCCGAGCGCCTCCACGCCCGCGTAGCCGCCGCCGACGAAGACGAAGGTGAGGGCCGCGTCGCGGATCGCGGGGTCACGGGTGGAGGAGGCGATGTCCATCTGCTCGATCACGTGGTTGCGCAGGCCGATGGCCTCCTCGACCGTCTTGAACCCGATGCCGTGGTCGGCGAGTCCCGGGATCGGCAGGGTGCGCGCGATCGAGCCGGGGGCGAGGACGAGTTCGTCGTACGACAGCTGCTCGCTGCCGGTGCGCTCCTCCTCGGTGGCGAGGGTGGTCACGGAGGCCGTGCGCTTGGCGTGGTCGATCGCGGTGACCTCGCCGACGAGGATCCGGCAGCGGTCGAGGACGCGGCGCAGCGGTACGACGACATGGCGGGGGGAGATCGACCCGGCGGCCGCCTCGGGCAGGAACGGCTGATAGGTCATGTACGGGTCGGGCGTGACGACGGTGATCTCGGCCTCGGCCCGGTCCAGTTCCCGTTTCAGCTTCCGTTGCAGCCGCAGGGCCGTGTACATCCCGACGTAGCCACCGCCGACAACCAGAATGCGCGCACGTTCCTTCACCATCCCATGACGCACCCGTCTCTTGAGTTTGTCCACAGCCTCGACAATTTGTGTGACCGGAGCCCGTCGGCGCGCCGGGTTGGCCGAATCTCCGGAGTGCGCGGAAGGTTCGCAGGTCAAGGGGTGTGCGCCGGGCGGGTGGAGGGGGTGCAATCCGGGCGTTTGGCACCCGTACTCCGATCGGGGGGCGCTCCGTGCGGAACGTGCCCCTTCTGAATTGACCCCCGCTCAACTATGTTCGTGTGTCGACGGGGTGTAGGGGGATGCGCTCCGGGTCCGCGACGGGCGGACTCGCGAAACGGGCTTGTTCCGCTCGCTCCGGCTTTCGATGGCGGGGAGAGTCTCCGGGGGGAGACGTCATTACCGGGGGAACATTTATGCACATTCAGGACTCTCATTGGTCTACCGCGTCCGCCATCGCACCCGGTGGCGGGGCGATGGGTGGCGCGATGGGCTCGACGATGAGCGCGGCGGGCAACGGACGCGAGGGCTCGCGTGCGACCCCGCTGCGCGTGGACGCACAGCGCAATCTGGAGCACGTACTGCGCGCGGCGCGCGAGGTCTTCGGCGAGCTGGGCTACGGCGCGCCGATGGAGGACGTGGCACGGCGCGCCCGGGTGGGTGTCGGCACCGTGTACCGGCGCTTCCCGAGCAAGGACGTCCTGGTCCGGCGGATAGCCGAGGAGGAGACCTCCCGGCTCACCGACCAGGCGCGGGCGGCGCTCGGGCAGGAGGACGAGCCGTGGTCGGCCCTGTCGCGCTTCCTGCGCACGTCGGTCGCCTCGGGCGCCGGGCGGCTGCTGCCGCCGCAGGTGCTGCGGGTCGGGGTCGACGAGGGTGACGGCTACGACGAGGCGCGGGTGCCGCAGCAGCGGACCACCCCGGGCTCCGGCGAGCTGCGGCTCGTTCCGGAGGAGAGCCCGCTGGGCTCCGGGGACGACGACGCCGGGGCGGCGGCACTGCTGGAGGTCGTGGGCCAGCTCGTGGACCGCGCGCGTGCGGCCGGCGAGCTGCGGACCGACGTGTCGGTGTCCGACGTCCTGCTGGTGATCGCGACCGCGGCGCCCTCGCTGCCGGACGCGGCGCAGCAGGCGGCGGCCTCGGCGCGGCTGCTGGACATCCTGCTGGAGGGGCTGCGGTCCCGGCCGGTGTGACGCGTCAAGGTGACGACGGGGGTGCGGTCGGATCGTCGGCCGCACCTCGGAACATTCCTGCCCGATTCCGGCATCTCGTCCAACTTCCGTCCGGCGCACGACAGTTGAGCATTCCCCGAACGGGTGAGAGCTAGTACTGGATCGCCGGAAAACCCCACGGACGAGTGGATGCGAAGCACTGTGCCCTACTGACTAAAAGTCGATATGGCACGCTGACCCGGTGTTCGGGACTGGTTGGGGCGGCGGCGGGGGCATTCCGCGATGAGCGTTGACGGGCGGAACGAGCCCCACGGTGAGGGCGACGAGGAACCCGGTGGCCGGGCCGGAGGCACCCCACAGGTGCCCGGCCAGGGCAGCCGGGCCGGCATCCCGCAGGCGGGGCTCCCGCACGGCGTCCCGCAGGGCGGCATCCCGGCCCAGGGCGGCGAACCCGTCGAGGGCAGCGTGCCGACTCAGCGCGACCGGCGCGAGGACGGCAGCGTCCTGCTGCCCCCGCCCCGCGAGACAATCCCGTCCGACGCCGATCTGATCGAGCGGATGCGCGCGGGCGACGACTCGGCGTACGAGGCGCTCTACCGGCGCCACGCGCAAGCCGTGCGCCGCTACGCCCGCACCTGCTGCCGCGACGCCCACACCGCCGACGACCTCACCGCCGAGGTCTTCGCCCGCATGCTCCAGGCCGTCCGCCGCGGCCACGGCCCCGAACACGCCGTACGCGCCTACCTGCTCACCAGCGTCCGGCGCGTCGCCGCCGGCTGGACGAAGTCGGCGAAGCGCGAGCAACTCGTCGACGACTTCGCGGTGTTCGCCGCCCAGGCCGCGCGCACGTCCGAGGTCTCCGACCAGGACACGCTGGACCTGGGCGCCGACGTGCGTGCGATGCACGAAGCCGAGCAGTCCATGGCCATGCAGGCCTTCCGGTCGCTGCCCGAGCGCTGGCAGGCCGTGCTGTGGCACACCGAGGTGGAGGACGAGTCGCCGAGCGAGGTCGCCGTCCTCTTCGGGCTCGACGCCAACGGCACGCGCGTGCTGGCCAGCCGGGCCCGCGAGGGCCTCAAGCAGGCCTACCTCCAGGCCCACGTCAGCGCGAGCCTCGCCGGCGACGAGGAGTGCGCCCGCTACGCCGACCGGCTCGGCGCCTACGCCCGCGGAAGCCTGCGCACCCGGGCCGAACGCGGGCTGCGCAAACACCTGGAGGAGTGCGCCAAGTGCCGGCTGGCCGCGGGCCAGATCAAGGAAGTCGCCGGGGGCATCCCGGCCGTCGTACCGCTCGCGGTCATCGGCTGGTTCGGGGCCGCCGGATACGCCAAGGCCATCGGGCTCATCGCCGGTGGGGCCGGAACCGCCGGTGCCGCGGGCGCGGCCGCCGCGGCGAGCGGAGGCTCCTCGGGCGGGGCGGGGGCCGGCGGCGCAGCGGCCTCGGAGGGCCTCGGCGCGCCGGTCAAGGCCGGTATCGCGGCCGGTGTGGTCGCGGTGGCCACCGCCGCGGTGGCGCTCGCGCTGATCGGCGGCCACAGCCCCGCGCGGAAGCCGGACGCCAAGCCGCCCGCCTCCGCACCGGCCGTCGAACCGGCCGAGCCCACTCCCACACCGAGCACGCCCGAGCCGGATCCCCCGCTGCTCCCCGTCGCGGCCACCCCCACCCCGGCGCCCGCCGCCTCCTCGCCCGCCCCGACCCCGAAGACCACCCCCACGCCCACACCGCCCCCTGCCCCGAAGCCGACACCCACACCGGCACCGAACCCCCCTTCGACCCCGACCCCCACCCCGACGCCGACCCCGACCCCGGCTCCCCCGCCGCCACCGACCGTCTACCAGTGGAGCGACCTGGCCTACGACGTCTCGGGCGACGGCAGCGGGCCCGAGATGCGGATCGGCGAGAGCAGTTGGGTGTGGCAGCGCTACGGCGTCTCGATCGCCGGCAACCGGTACACCCACGGCGTGACCGTGCACGGACGCTCCTCCGTCACGATCGACCTCAACCGCGCATGCTCGTCCTACGACGCGGTGGTCGGCGTCGACGACATGACACTGGGCCTCGGCAAGGTCCGCTTCTCCGTCTACGCCGACGGGGTCCGGTTGTGGAGGTCCGGCCTGGTCCAGGGCGGGGACCCGGCCGTGTCCGTCCATGTGAACCTCGCGGGACACGACACCGTACGGCTGGTGGTGGAGCCGCACAGCCACCTCGACGACCTCATGCTCGCGGACTGGGCCGAGTCGAAGTTCAGCTGCTCCTAGCGCGCCGCGCCTCGACCGCCTCGCCGAGTTCGGCCAGGACCTCGGCCGCGGTGAGGTCGGCGCCCCTGGTGTGCTCGGCCGCGTAGCGCACGGGTCGCAGGCCGGTGCGGGCGGCGGTCTCGGTGCGCTCCACGTGCACGCGTTCGGGGTACGGACGCGGATCGCCGCCCCGTCGCCGCCCGGCGGCGGCGATCAGCCGGACCGCGCGCGGGAGGTCGCCGAGGTCGCTGAGCAGGACAGCCGCAGCGTCCATGAGCGTCGCGAGCACCGCGTCGGCGCACTTCTTGTCGATCGCCTCGTGGATGGTGTCGGCCAGCAGGGGCAGCCCGTGCTCCGGGCCCGACTCCTCGGCCGTCACCATCGCGTCGAGCGCGTTCAGCATCACCGTGAACTGGGGTGGCGGCGCCGCCTGCCCCAGCTCCGCGCGGACCTCGTCCACCAGTGCACGCGCGCGTACGGGGTCCTTGTCGTCCAGGGCCATATGGGCCCGCAGCAGCCGCACGAACGCCCGGGTCTCCGGGACGCCGTACCGGTGTCCCGCCTCGCTCGCCTCCTCCAGGGTGGCCAGTGCGGTCGTACGGTCGCCCGTGCGGTACGCGACCTCGGCGAGCCGGGCGATGAGGAACGGGGTCTCGGCGTACGCCCCCACCTCGTAGGCGAGCTGGAGCGCCGTCTCGTACTCCTCCTTGGCCGCCGCCGGGCGGCCCCGGGCCATGGCCGCCTCGCCGGCCGCGCTGCTGACCTGGGCACGGAGCCAGCGGTCGCCCACGCGGCGGCTGAGCGTGCGCAGCTCCACCAGGTCGTCGTCCACGCCGGCCATGCCGCCCGGGGAGTCGACGATCATGTGCGTGCGGAACATCAGGGTGACGGCCACGGACCAGTCGTCGCCGTGGGCACGGCAGTTGGCGACGGCGACGTCCATGAGGGGGCGGATGTCCGTGTGGTCTCCGAGCATCACGCCCACCAGGGGCCAGATCATGCCGGGCAGCCGGGCCGCGTCGGGGCCGCCCGGCTCGAAGTGGTCGCGCACGGCGCTGACGTAGCGGTGCAGGCGCGGGTCCAGGCGGGCGTCGATGGGCTCCGTCTCGGCGCTGAGGAAGAGGTGCAGCATGCGGAGGTTCAACCGGACGGGCGTCTCCGCGCGCGGTGCGGCGAGGAAGGCGTCGGCCAGGCGCCCGCCCTCCGGGGTCGCCCCGGGGTCCAGCACCCGGGCCACCCAGGACATGCCTTCGCGGCGGTAGTTGCGCAGCCACCAGAACCAGCCCATGGCGAGGGCCACGGCCGAGGCCTCCGCCTCCTGGCCCGCCGCGATCGCCCGGTCGAGGGCGGCACGGATGTTGTCGAGTTCGGTCTCCAGGCGGGCGATCCAGGGAAGCTGGTCGGCGGACCGCAGCCGGGGTTCGGCCTCCTCGACCAGCGCGCGCACCCACGCGCGGTGCCGGCGCTCGGCGGCGGCACGCAACGCGTGGGACTCGGCGGCGCGCTCGACGGCGTACTCGTGGATGGTCTCCAGCAGGCGGTAGCGCATGCCGTCATGGCCGTCCCGCTGCCACGGGACCGCCACGACCAGGGACTTGTCCACCAGCGCCCCGAGGAGCTCGGCGGCCGGCCCGCCGCACACCGCCTCCGCGGCCTCCAGGTCCCAGCCGCCGGCGAAGACGGACACCTCGCGCAGGAACGTCCGCTCCGGTTCGTCGAGCAGGTCCCAGGACCAGTCGACGACGGCCCGCAGGGTCTGCTGCCGGGGCAGGACGGTACGGCTGCCGGAGGTCAGCAGCCGGAACCGGTCGTCGAGCCGGTCGGCGATCTGCCGGGGCGTCCAGGGGCTCCCGGCTGGTGGCGAGCACGGTGAGCCCTGGGCAGCGGGTGAGGAGGGTCTCCGCGAGGTGGGCGGCGGCCTCGATGACATGTTCGCAGTTGTCAAGGATCAGAAGCAGGGTGCGCGGGGCGCAGTACTCGACGAGCAGGGCGAGCGGGTCGTCCTGCGGGGCCGTCAACTCGTTGGTCATGAGCACGGTCTCGCGCAGACCGAGCGCGCTGACCACCGCGCCGGGCACCGCCTCCGGCCGGTCGAGCGGGGCGAGCTCGACCAGCCACGCCTGCGGGAGCCGGGCGGCGGCTTCCTCGGCGAGACGGGTCTTTCCGGAGCCGCCCGGTCCGGTGAGGGTGACGAGGCGAGCTCTGTGCAATTCGGAACGGATGGCGTCGAGTTCGGGTTCCCGGCCCACGAAAGAGGTAAGCCGCGGACGGATGTTGCCGGTGGGTTCGGCACGAGGACGACTGGCGGACGGCGCGAGCAACTCACTGTGCAGGGCCCGCAGCTCCGGACCCGGATCGGTCCCCAGCCCCTCGGCGAGCGCCCGCCGACCGCCCTCGTAGACGGCGAGGGCGTCGGCACCCCGCCCGCTGTCCCGCAGGGCGCGGATCAACAGGCCGTACAGCCGCTCGTCGTACGGGTGGGCCCCGCTCAGCTCCTTCAGCTCCGGTACGACGTCCTGGGCGCGGCCGAGCAGCAGATCCGCCTCGATCCTGGCCCGGGTGGCCTCCAGCCGCAGTGCCTCCGGCCGGGTGGCGGCGCTGCGGTCGGAGAGGTCGGCGAGGGCGGGACCGCGCCACAGGGCGAGGGCGTCGGTGAGCTTCCGCGCTGCGCTACGCGGGTCGCCGTGGGCCAGCGCGTCGGTGCCCTCCCGCACGAGCCGCTCGAAGACATGCAGGTCCACGTCATCGTCGCGGGCGGCCAGCAGGTAGCCCCCCGGTCCGGAAACGACCACGTCCTTGCCGACGACCCGCCGAAGCCGCCCGACGAGGGCCTGGAGTGCGGCCGTCGCGTCCTGCGGCGGCTCCCCCGCCCACACCTCATCGACCAGCCCCTCCGCCCGCACGGCCCGCCCGGGCCGCAGGGCGAGTGCAGCGAGCAGTGCGCGGACACGGGGGCCGCCGAGAGGTATCTCGGTGCCGTCGTCGTCCATCGCCTGAGTAACACCCAGAATCCTGTACCGCACGGGCTCATTGTCGCCGGGTTCTCGGTGGGAACGGGCGCCTATGGGGGTGCCGGGTGCGGTTGTTCGGCGAGTACGGCCGGGTGGGGGCTGGTCGCGCAGTTCCCCGCGCCCCCGCTGCGCTGGGCTCGGGCCGGGCGCCTACGGGGGTGCCGGGTTCGCTTGTTGGGCGGCTTGAGGTCCGTCGTGGCTGGTCGCGCAGTTCCCCGCGCCCCTGGGGAGTTGCAGTCC
>NZ_JOGP01000047.1:0-10700 GCF_000719505.1 Streptomyces sp. NRRL B-3229
CCCCGACAGCCCACACCGCCGCCCCACGCAGGCCATCGCCCCGCCACACCACCGCCCCACCCCCGCCCCAAAGCGGCTACGCAAACCGGGACTACAGCTACTTCACCGGCATGATCACCCATGCCGTCGACGAAGCCCTCCACGACCACGACGACGACATCACCGCCGCAACCGAAGCCCTGGTGAAAAAGGCCGTACCGAACGCAATGGCCCTGTTCGAAGCAACCCGCGTCGGCGGAAATTACGAGCACACCATCTACCCGGAAACCCTCGAATTCCTCCGCAAGAAAACCAAAGACGGCGCCGACGAAATCTGGGAAGGCCGCCACAACTGGACCAACACTCACCTCACGGACGCCTTGCAAAACGGCGCCCACCCTCCGATCACCGTCAACGCCCTCGACACCAACGCCAGCTTCCTGTCCGCCTTCAAGACCCACCTGCCCATCGGTGCCCTGATCCACGACCCCCACGGCGGCTTCGACCCCAAACGCTCCGGCATCTACCGTCTTCCCACCCGCCCCACCTGGCACCACCCCGACCTGCCCGACCCGATCGGCAACCGCCGCGAAGACGGCCCCGTCCTCCTCGACGACGCCACCATCCGCCTCCTCATCCGCTGCGCCCGCCTCGGCCTGTGCGAGGCCCCACACATCACTGAATGCTGGACCTCCGGGGCCAGCGAAGGCCTCCTGGAAAAATTCCGCCGCGTCCTGACCGAGGCCCGCGCAAACGCCATCGAAGCCGACGACACGGTGACAGTCGAATACATCAAATCCATGTACTCGAAATTCACCTCCACCATCGGAGAATCAAGTGTTAACCGCGACATCCGCCGACCCGACTGGATGCACATCATCCGCTCCCAGGCATTCGCCAACCTCTGGTATAAATCCCACCGGGCCCACAGTAACGGCCTGACTGTCGTCCGCGTCCGCGGCACCGACGAACTCCACGTCGCCGGCGACTGGCACACGGTATTCACTGAAGGCCGCCTCACAACCCAGATGAAACAAAAAGACCAATACCCCCTGCCGAGGAAGAGCGCCCGATAGATGTCGACCGATGGATGGAAAAACTTCGGCAACTACGGCGCAGACCGCGACCCCGGAAACGTTCACGGAAAGGTCGCCCTCGCCCGCGCCCTCGAAGACGCCCTCGAACGCATGATCATCGACGGCGGAATCAAATCCCCAGTCGACACCCGCCGGGGCCTGAAAGCCCGCATGCGCTACCTCACCACCACCAAAGGGGGCCCCCAAGCCCTGGCCGACGTCGGCATCCACGCCACCCCCGCCACGATCCGCGCCTGGACCCGCGGCACCCAGCGCCCGCGCCCAGCCAACCTCGAAGCGATCGACACCGCCTACTGGAACCTACGAGCCCACAATGTGCTCACCAACCCCGGCGCCCTTAAGCAACACCTCAACCGCAACGGCCGCGGCACCCGCATCGAGATCCATCCCGTCAACCAGACCACCGTCGACGAGCCACGCCGCCGCGCCAACCTGAGGATCCAGCACCGGCAGGTCCGCTACATCTGGGACGACGCCGTCGACGCCCTCGTCGCCAGCGATCTGGATACCATGGGAGACCTCTGGGACGACGTCATTGCCGAACTCGACTCCGACTGGGGCGCCTACACCTACGTCTCCTACATCGGCATCGGCGCCTGATGGTCTGCGGGGGAGTGCCAGTTGAACGTCGTCGTCTGGGCGTCAGTGGCGCAGGTGCGGCGACTTGGTCGTTGACGCTGACGGACTGCGCTCACTCGTTGCTGGCATGAGGGACGAAGGGCCATGTCATTCTCACGCCAACCACCACCAACGCGCCCTGGGTCAGCGCCGCGTTGGGTTCACATGAATCCTCCATGCTGGAGAGTCCGGGCCGGCTGCCGGGAGCGGTGCCGGCCCGGCAGGTCGTCCGCCCGGTGCGGACTGTCAGTCGAGACCCGCTACCCGGGGCGCGAGGACCGCACCCCGGACGCGACGGGCTCAGTTCCTGTCAGTGTCACGGTCTCCGCAGACGTCCTCCTGAGAGCTTCCCGGATGCCCGCTGAGCAGCCAGACGCGCACCCGCATCTGCAGCCACCCGGCCCGGGCCCGAACACGGGCACGCACCCACTCGGAGCCGGCCCGCACCTTACCCCTCCACCAGGACAGGGAGGGCGGCACGAAGAAGAACAAGACACCCGCGAGCAGGAGCAAGGACGCGGGGGAATGCAGGACAGTGAAGAACAAGACGACCTCGTATGGGAAGAGCGGGCACTCAGCGCGCCGCGCCCCGCCTTCGCAAGGTCACACGGCCGCAGCGCCAGCGGTGGGCTCGGTCCGGTACAGCCGGACAGGACCTGGCGCCCGCGGTACCCGGGGTGTCGTCAGCCCGATCACCCCGCACGGCGAGGCCGCCGTGCGCACAACCCGCTCTCGACGCGGATACCGGGCATCGCCCAGGAACTGCTCGAGAACGCAGTGCAGGAGCGCCAGCAGCGCCTCGAGCGCGGCAGCCTGCTCGCGCAGGGCATGCACGCGGCCTGCAAGGCTGAGGTTCCGCCTGGGCTGCGAGGCCACCTTCACGGTCAAGAAGGCCTGAGCCGGTGAGATCGGTTCGCCAGCAACCTCCCGCTCCGCCATCGCATTCAGCCGGTCGTACTCCTCGCGGACTCGGTTCAGCTCCGTCTCGGCACGCCACTTGGCCTGCAGGAGATACACCACGGTGCTGGACTTACCGGAAGAACACCACACGACGAGGTCAGGGTCGGCCGTACGCGTGTCCACCGGGAGGCGGCCCAGCCGCATGTCCTCGTCGAAGGCCCGCTGCAGCAACACGGCGCCGAATCCGGCTCCGTCCTGCAGAGGGTCATCGTTCATGCGCACACTGTAGCCCGATTGGCGGTTGCCTCACCGATCTCAAACGGCGGTGAGTCACAGGGCGGGGCCATGGCATTGCGGCGGCTGCATGCTGCTCGTCTTGCAGCCCCACTGGCTCAAGACACGACCACCGACGCGGACTGAGCCAGCCACGCCGTCTCTCTCGCTCTGACGTGCAAGGTGGACGTCCCAGACCGAAGCGCCCACGCGACCCTCGATCACGAGCGATGAGCCGAGCAGTACCTCAGCCCCGCGGCTCGGGGAGTTCCCCTGGCCTGACGGCCACGACCTCCACGCTGGTGCAGCCCTCGCTCTCAAGAGCAGCCTTCCGATACTGGGCGCTGGGCTCGTCGTAGGCGACGGCGGAGGAACGAGGCGTGCCGGTGGGGTCAGTCCAGGTGAGGCCGTAGTTCTGCATGGTTGTCACAAGTCCAACGCTGTTCCTCCCACCGGCCCGCCCCTGTTGGGTCCGGTCGTCGCCCACGAGGGTGTTGTCGACAACATCTTCGATGCCGCTGGCGTCGGCGTCGGCAGCGCAGAACGAGAGACTATGGGCGGTGCGCCAGGCATCAAGGGCCGGAACGGTCGCCTGACCGACGACGGTCGCCTCGACGCCCGGCTCGAGACGGGTCATGGCGTGCACGACATCGATGAAAGGTGAGTCCAGCAGCGCCTGCGCCAAACGGTCGGCCAGCGGGTCTGCATCCTGGTGCAGCCCGTGCCAGTCGCGCATATTGGAGCAGGCCCGGAAGAAGGCGTCCAGCCGCCCTTTGACGAGATCAGGACGGTTGAGACCGAACACCCGGATCGTCTCCTCGCCCTTGGCCGACTTGTCCACCGGGTCGTACAGACCGCTTTTCAGCAGCAGCCGCAGATGGTTTGCCGGCTCCTCCGCAGAGGGGTCGACCAGGAGACACACACCGTCCCCGTTCACCGGGTACTGCGAACGCTTGGCGTTGCTGTTGCAGTACGAGCAGGCCAGCAGGTGGTTCGACCACTCGAAAGCACGCAGCGGCGCGTTTTCCAGCGGCTGGAAATGGTCAATGTCGGTGCCGCGGCTGTCGTCGCAGTACATGCACCGCACAGCACCACGGGTCATCGACTCCAGCGCCGTGCGTACGTGCTTGCGGGGGGTCTGCGCCTTGATCCACTGCTCACGCGCCGCCTTCGACGTTCCCCCGGCGTCCCGGACGCGCCCTGTCCACCGCGTCAGCAGAACCTGCGTCCTGTCGGAGACAGGAACGCGCTGAACCGGAATCACCGTTCCTGCTCCAGCCGCGCCGACACCTCGGCCACCCTGCTCTCCAGAGAGCTCGTCAGCAGGCCGCTCAGCTCCTGGTATTCGGCGATCTCCTCAGCCGTGGCTGCTTTGGCGTACACCTTGCGCTCCAAGGCCACCAGACGCCGGCGCTGCTGCTCGGCACGGCTGGAGTACGGCGTCTCCAGACCGAAGAGCTCCGAGAGCACGGCATCGTCTCCGCTCCCGTACACGACCCTGCGGTAGAGATCCTCGTCCACCACTTCGGGGGGCTGCTGCTCGTCTGCTCCAGGGAGCCGGATCAGTCCGCCCTCGTCGGCGGCCTGGCAGATGTAGGGGCTGTGGCTGGTGACGATGAACTGGATGTTGGGGAAGTGGTCCTGCATCCAGTCGCCTATCTTGCGCTGCCAGGTCACATGCAGGTGCGCGTCCACTTCGTCGATCAGCACGACGCCTGGGGCGAGGATCGCCGTACCCCCGGACCTGGAAGCGGTCGGATGAGTGTGCAAGTACCCGTAGGCGCCGTGGAGCTGCCGGACGATGTCCAGCACCAGCGCCGCCACCGTCCGGTAGCCGTCGCTCATCTCCTTCAACGGGAAGCCGGGCCCGTTATGGCCCTTCTCGACCACCCACAAGCCGTCCGCTGACACCCTCTGGATCTGGTACCGGTCAGGCAACAACCCGTCCCGCAGCAACGACATCACCTGATTGAGCAATACGGCGGCTTCACTGCTCTTGCCTTCCTCGTACATACGCAGCCGTAGATCGATCAGCCACGCCACGCCTTCGGCCAGCGAAGCGTCCTCGTGGAAGAGAGTTGCCAGTCGCCCACTGGGCCCCTGGTTCAGCATGAGCCGCTGCGCCTCGCTGGAGCCGCCGGTCAACCGCCGGAACGGGCCGTATCCGGCACAGAACCAGCCGATCGGGTTCTCCACCCACGGCCCGCGAGGGCCACTCTTGCCGGTACCCAGCGGTGCCATCACCGGCCGAGGAGCATGACGATCAGGCTCAGGGTGTGTCCACCGCAGGCCCAAAGAGATCTCACCTTGAGGCTTGTTGCCCGATCCCGTAAAGCCATCGTTCACCGGGTCGCTGACGACGTGGACCTCCACCTCCCCCTTCTTGGCACGCGTCGAGATCCAGCCGGTGAAGTCCGACACCAGCGCCCGCGCGACCGCCGGTCCACCCAGTGCCAGGGCGATCGACTGCAGCACAGTGGATTTGCCCGAACTGTTGCGACCCGCAAGCACCGTCCAGCCGCTACGCCCGGGCAAGATCAGATCGGCCGCCCGCCTACCGGTGAAGCCCTTGATGTTCCTGAGCTGGACCCTCGTGACGTACACCCGCGCTCTGCCTCCATCCACCGCATCGCCCCCACACGAACAGAGCCTCGCGGGGCACCAATGCCCTACATTCTCACGCCCCCACCACAGGCGACGCTGCGGGCCAGGACGACGAGCACAGCAACGCCGCCCCTGCGGCGACCATCCGCGGCTGACAACGACAACCACACACGGCCGGCTTCCCCGGCCGACGCGCCCTCCCACTACGGCAGCCCCGCCTCCGCATGGACGTAACCGAAAGCCTGCGCCATATGGACCACCGCGCGGCGCATCACGTCCTGGCGCTCGGCACGCCGCATGGAGGGCTCGGCGGTGATCGTGACTGCCATCTCCCGCCGGGAGCTGCGGCCGCCGGGACCGAGCTGCTCGAAGTCGACGAACGACGACAGAGCGGGAGCCACATCGACGTCGTCATACCGTTCGGCGCTCAGCCGCAGCTCGGTCGTGGGCGGTGCCGCCCAGCGCCGGAGGGCCAGGTCGCCGAAGACCGCAGGCAGCAGCTCAGCCGCCGTCTCCCATGCGTGGAAGAGGACGTCCTGGACCTCCTCGAAGCCCAGCGGTACGCCCCGATGGCCGCCCAGCGCTGCCATCCAGGCCGCCGCGTCCTCGACCAGCACGTCTGCGCAGGACACGACAGCGGAGTCCATCACGCCGGGGAGCGTGATCATGACGGCGGCCGTCACGGCCGGGCGCCTGTCCGGGGCGGTGACCACACTCGTATAGCTTGCGGCGTGCAGCGAGTTGTCGTGCGGGCCCGCCTCCCACCGGGCCGCAGGAAGGCTGCCGCCGCGCCGCTGGGACAGCAAGGTCACCGCACCGGCCAGCGCACTGTGCGGCAGGTGCTGCTCCAGGTCCTGGCGCCGCGTCCGGGTGATCTCCAGGGCGGGGGTGTCGGTCCAGGGAAGCGTCACCAGGGCGCGCAGGCGCAGCTGCGGCGGCGGCACCTGGCTCGTCCACCGTCGTGCGGACCGGGTCTGCTCGAGGCTGAAGCGCACAGCGGGCTCCCACTGCCATCCACCCGTCTGCGAGCGCACCAGGCGGCCAGCGCCCCACGTGCCGCCGTCCAGGTCCACCCGCATGGCGTCGGCGGCCACCACCCACGCCCGCCCTCCCTCGCCCGCTCCCGGCGGTACGGGGTAGCCGACCGCCGCCAGCGGATCCCCGCCGACATCGCTGCGGCCTGCGGTGACGATCGCCTGCCACACGGGCGCGACGACCACGACCGGCGGGTGCGGAGGAGCCACGCACAGCACCCACCCCGCCTCCTCGTCCCGGGCAGGGCCCAGATCCTGCAGCGCAGCCGCCCCGTGACGGTACGCCTCACCCACCGGGGCCCCAAGACCCGCACCGGCCAGTTCCTCGTACGCTTCCCGCATCTCCCGCTCCCACGCGGGCAGGCCCTGCCCCACGCGCACAGCAGCCGGCCCCGACGGGGAGTGGGCGACGGCTTCGCGCAGGAGCCTCGACAGCGTCTCGGCGGTGGGCATACCGGAGGCGGCGACACCCGCGGAGAGCAGGCGCTGGATCTCGGTGCGCGCGAGCCAGTGTGTCCCGTCGGCCTCGCGCACGGGCACCGCGACCGTGTCCGTGCGCGGCGCACCAGGCTTGCCGACCGGTGCCGCGACGACGAACAGGGTGCCCGCCTGCTGCGCAGGTACGTCGATGTAGAGCACGCGACAGCCCTGCTGGTCGTCGGACCACTCCACGCTGACCCCGCGCGGAGCAGGGGTGATGTGCGCGCGGATCAGCTTGCGGATTTGGTCGCGGTCGACCGAGGCGCGGTCGACCGGGATGATCCGGTCGAGGATCTCCACGTCGTCTACCACGCGCGTGCCGATGCCCAGCACGAGGACACCACCGCCACCGTTGGCGAAGGCGCAGACGTCCTTGGCGAGTTCCTCCACAGCGCGCGGCTCACGCGGCTCGTACGGAACCGCCTTGGCGTCCAGCCACTGCCCCTCCGGCTGCTCCAGCAGCAGATCGGGCTTCTGCGCGCGCAGCGCAGCACGGACGGCTTCGAGATCCATCATCGACACCCCGAAAGTATCCCGGCCAGAACTTGCCCAGCCGATCGAATTCCCCAACTCCGCACGGCCGAGGACACCAAGCCGCCACCCACCCCGGCCGCCCGCTCTGATGGTTCTCCGCGCCCGGCTGCACGAAGACCAACGTCCGCCCGCACACCCTGCAGCTCCTGGCCTCCGTTCAGGCCAGGCGGCGACTGTCACACAACGAACCGACCATGCCAAGACACACGAGCATCGGTTTGCCGCAAGGCGACTGATGCACCGGAACCCCGGAAACAACCACCAGCCCCGATCCGGCTGCGGCCTGGCCCTGCAGGACCTCGAACTCGTCAGCGCTGAGGCTGTCGACCCACTCGACCCAGCGCTGGAACTCAGCCTCCTCCTCTTCGCGCAGCCGCTGGTCGTACTCATCGAGCTCGGGCTCGACACCGTAAAGCAGTTCGCGACGGGTCTCCTCCCGCTGACGGCGCTCCTCGGCCCGCTCGACGACCTCGCACGGGTAGAGGGCGGACCCACTGGCCCCGGCGAGGATCCGCCGGTGCGCGGCGAGCATGCCGGTGGTCGTCTCGGGCCCGGCGCCGTACGCCGCGAGCAAAGCCGACAGCTGCTCCGCGGTGGGATGCCGCTTGCCTTTGAGGATGTTGCCGATCGTGCTCTTCGACAGCCGGCCGGCCGCCCCAGGAGATGCCGCCAGCGCTCGCAGCGAAGGCTTCTCGGCCTCCGCATGGATGCGCTTCAAAGCCCTGGTGAGACCTTCCCAGGTGCTGACCGACCCCGGAACGTACGCGGGACGCGGCCACACGGGTACTGCCGCCGGCGGGGCAGTATGCCGGGCCGCCGTCAGCAGGTCCAAGCCCCGCTTCTCGAACGCCCGGCCGTCGACACCGTTCTTGCTCGCCCACGCCCAGGCGTAGGCACTGATCGTCTTCCCCTTCGGCAGGGAAGGCGCGTCGAACGCGCGCCGCAGCGTGCGCTCACCCACCGGCCGCCCGGCCATGACGGCCCTGTCGGCCAGCCGCCGGAACGTCAGCCCGCACTGCGCCTCGCGCATCCAGGCGTGCAGTGCGGCCAACTCCGGCCACGACGCCACGACAGCCCGATGCTTCACCGGCTGCTCCCGGCGCACGCACCGAGCAGACAGCCCAGACGGCCGGGCATGAGCAGCGCTCCGGCGGCCGCCGCGAAAGCGACCAGGACACCCGGGAGGGGGCGCTCGAGTGCGGCGAGCGTGGTGACACACAGCACGGGCGTGACGGCGACGACCGCCTCGCCGACACCGAGCTGACCCGTGCAGCCAGCGTTGTCGGGCGGCGGGGGACAGGACGAAGACATGGCGATACCCCAGGATCGGCACGACAAGTGGAAAGAGTGGCCGGAGGCGAGAGGGCCCCGCAGCGGTGCAACCGATCGTCGCAGCAGCCCCGGACCCGGCGCGACCCGCTCGCCAACGGCCCGAAAGAGACGTACGCTCGCGCCCGGCCGCCGGGCGCAGGTCAGCGGCTGTGAGGTCACTTTTCCGTCCACGCCCCCTTCGCGCGCGGGGATGTCAGCGCTACCCCAGACACGCCGCCGGTCGCGGCCCTCCATCACTCCCACCATCCGCATCCGCACACCCACGGCGCGGACAAAAAGAGCAGACGAACGCGTGACCGCCCAGACCGGCATGCCCGATCGCCAGGAACGTCACCCGCCCCCTCACCCACCAACCGCAAGCCCGCCGGGACCGCGACCTCCCCCTGGAGCCAGGCGGAAATGAGAATCCGGCTCACAACCCCCGTGCGGTCAGGAGCCGCTCCACGCACGCAATAGACGTCCAATCAGGCCAACACCCACCGCGCCGGATGCGCGTCCCGCCCCAAGGCGACCGCCTCCTTCGGCGGGTAAGCCAGCTGATACCCGTTCAGGGCCAGGTAGGCCTCGGTGGAGTGCTCAAGACCGGCAGTTTCGCCAGGGTCTGGAGCAGCGCAGCTGCCTTGAGATACACCGAGCCGTAGACGTCGCGCTCCATCGCCCGGGCGTTGACCCGGGCGACCGTCGCGTAGAGCGGGCCGTAGTCGTCCACCTGGGGATCGCCGGGCAGCAACTCGGCCGCGTGCAGAAGGAAGGACACGTCCCTCCTCCGCGAACGCGTCGCTGATGGTCTGTGGGGGCGTGTCGGTTGAGCGTCGTCGTCTAGGCGTCGGTGGCTCAGGCGCGGTGACCTGGTCGTTGACGCTGACGGGTGGTGCTCAATCGTTGCTGGCATGAGCGACGAAGAGCCATGCCATTCTCACGCCGACCACCACCGGGCGGAGGCCGTCGAGCGGGCGCGGGCTGGCGGCGGTGCCCGCTGGCGGGGGTGAGTCTCGTACGGCGCCGCGCCGAGGGCGTGGCCCGCGACGAACTTGTCGACGCGGGCCGGCAACGCGTCCGGGGACGCGAGCGCGGTCAGGTGCGGGGCTGATGGCGATGGTGAAGACGGTTCCGCCTCATGCAGACCGCCAGACTGCTCGAAAGCACCGTTGGGCGGTACTACGGCGACGAGACCGGCAGAAGACATAAAGGCCCTACGGGCCTCCCACCAGCTCCCACACACACCTCCCAAGAACCGACCAAAGAAACCCGAGCACAAGGAAAACGAGCCCTGAATTAGGTTCTGACATTCTGCGTCGCGACACCCCTTTGGAGAACACCACCCGGAGAGAATCGGTACAAAATACTCAACACCCCACCAGAAAATAGAAAATGTAACGCAATGAATGCACCAGAAATGCAGGGCGCCTTCTCGGCGAGTTGCATAATCCCTCCGGGAGGTTTCCTGTCACCTCTTTTAAGCATCGAATATTTCACAAGAGGTCCAGACCACCGCTCTCATCACATAGAGTAGCCGTTACATAATTATATATCGACCTTGAGGGCGTTACATAATGGGTACACATTATGTGCAGGAGGGGTGCCCGGAGGGGGGCGCGCTTGAACACAAGTCAGCTCCACCCTCGCCACCAGCAATTGAGCTGAGGATGGCCCTCTTAGTATCTCTGACCTGCGATTTTATCTCTGGGGCGCCGACCGCACCCCCCACAATTATGTAACGCCAGCGAGGGCACGATCGGCCGCTTCCCTTTAGCCAGCCGTAGGTAACGCCGCGGAGCGGCGTTACATAACCGTCGCGGAGCGGCGGCGCAACGCTCCGTCACGTAGTGACGGCGCGTCATGTCTCCGG
>NZ_JOGP01000048.1:0-10616 GCF_000719505.1 Streptomyces sp. NRRL B-3229
GACCGGCTCCAGGGCGCGCCGGAGGCGTTGAAGAGCCTCAAGCGGTACGACTTCGAGGCCCCGTCGGCCTCCTTCGACGCAGCATTCGGAGGCGGCGAGTAATTCTCTCCGGTCCTGGGCGTGCTCCGGCGGGGCGGCGGACTGGCGGGGCGGCGGACTGGCGGGGCGGCGGACGTGCGGGTCGGTGGACCGGCGGGCCAGAGGGGCGGCGGGTCGTCGGCGCGCGGGGAGAGCCTGCGCCCGGCAGGGGTCCCGTCCCCGTGCCCTGAGCGCCGCCCCGCGCCGCCGTCGGCGCACCCCTTGATCGAGCGAGACGGTCGGGGCGCCGCACCCCGGACCGCCCTCTTCACCTCCCGTCGCGGCGATGCGCGCAGCACGCGCTCGGCCGTCCCGGGGGCCTGCGTACCACCTGTTCTAGGAGGCTGTTCATGTCCGCGTCCGTTTCTGTACCGCGGGTCGGAGTCCGGCTGATCGACGCTCGCGGGTCCGTCGCCACGACGCTCGTCACGGGCGGCGCGGCCCTCACCGCGGGGCCGCACCCGCCGACAGGGCTGGTCACCGAGAAGCCCCCCTTCACCGACGGCGGACTGTCCGCCCTGGCCTCCCTGGCCTCCTTGGCGTCCTTGGCCTCTTTGGCCTCCTTGGCCTTCGGCGGCCACGACACCGTGGACCGCCGCCTGTCCGAACGGGCGGAGGCACTGGCGGCCGGCAGTGTCCTGCCCCATGGCCTGACAGCCGCCATGAGCGCCGAACTCGTCGCCGCGAGAAGGGAGATCAGTCCCGGCGGTCGTCGCCAGCCGAGAACGGGCTCGGTCGACGCCGGTCGCTCCGGGGAGCAGCAGTGACGGCGCGGGGGGCGGCGGCACCGTACGACCCGTCCGCAGTCGGCGGCCGGACGCAGCCGAAGCCCGCTGCACTCCCGTCGCCGCTGACTTCACCCCGCCCAGGGGGACGGAAACGTATCCGCGCGGGCGGCGTCAGCGTTCGCGTTCGCGCCCGCGCCTGGGCTGAGCTCCTGCGCCTTCCGGCCCTGTTCACCGTGCCCGGCGACGCACTCGCCGGCACCGCGGCAGTCTCCGCGCGCCCCACTCCCCGCACCTTCCTCGCCATCGCCTCCTCTCTCTGCCTCTACGAGGCGGGCATGGCCCTCAACGACTGGGCCGACCGTGACGTGGACGCCGTGGAACGCCCGCACCGCCCTCTGCCTTCCGGCCGTATCCGTCCCGCGGCGGCCCTGGGCGCGGCCTGCGTTCTGACGGGCGCGGGCCTCTCCTTCGCAGCCTGGGCGGGCCGCCCGGCCCTCACCGTCGCGGTACCGCTGGCGGCCACCGTGTGGGCGTACGACCTCACCCTGAAGAACACACGGTTCGGCCCGGCGGCGATGGCGACGGCACGGGGGCTGGATCTGCTGCTGGGGGCGTCGTCGGCGGCGTCTGCTGCGGGAGCGGGGGCGGGAGCGGGGGCGGCGCGGAGGACGGGCGACGGCGGTGCCGGGCCGGTGGGTGGTGGCGGAGTGCGTCGGGTGGTGGGTTCGTTCGGGCCGGGCGGGTTGGTGGGTGCGTTCGGTGTGAGGGCTGATGCGGTCGGGGACCTGCGAGGGGTCGCGGTAGGGCAGAGGGCCGATGCGGACGGGGGCCTGCGAGGGTTCGGCGTAGGGCAGAAGGCCGACGCGGTCGGAGCCCGGGTCTCCGCCGTCGCCGACGAGGCGCGTGCCGCCTCCGTAGTGGCTCCCGCATCGACCGCCTTCCAAAGCATCCGGCAGGCTCTCCCCTCCGCCGCTCTCCTCGGGGCCCACACCCTCGCGCTCACGACCGTGTCGCGTAAGGAAGCGCAGGGCGGCTCACCCCTAGGTCCCTTGGCGGCGCTGGCCACGACTGCCGCACTGACCCGCCTCGTGGCCCGGCCACGGTCGCTCCCGACGGACCGGACCGGCGAAGGCCGACGCTCCAGCGAACCGCCCTCCCTCAAGCACCGGACAACTGCGGCCCGTTCCCTCCCGCAAGGACCCGTCACGCCCCCTCCCCAAGGCGACTCCCGCCTCTGGCGCCTCGACGACCCGTCCGCCGCTCTCCGTGCCGCCCTCGCCACGGCCTACGCGGTCACGGCCGCGCGCCCCTACTTCCACGCCGTGCTCAACCCGTCACCCCCGCTCACGCAACGCGCCGTCACCGGGGGCATCCGCGCCACGATCCCTCTCCAGGCGGCCCTCGCATCCCGCTCGGGTACGAAGTCCGCGACACTCACCGCCCTCCTCACCGCCGCCCTCGCCCCCCTGGCAACCCGCTTCGCGAGAAAGGTGAGCGTCACATGACCAGCCCCCTCCCCGAGCCCAGCCCCGAAGCCCACACACCGGCCCCGCCTTCTCCGCCGGAGCCCACCCCCGGTACCACCGGAGCCGCCTCGGCCTTTTCGCCGGAGCCCATCCCCGGTACCACCGGAGCCGCCTCGGCCTTTTCGCCGGAGCCCATCCCCGGTACCACCGGAGCCGCCTCGGTCTCTTCGCCGGAGCCCGCCCCCGGCACCACCAGAACCGCCCTCGCCCGCGTCGCGCGATCAGCCCCCACCCCCTCCGGCGCAACGACCTCCACCCCACTCCCACCCACCCCCCAACTCCGCTTCGGCTACGGCACCAACGGTCTCGCCGACCTCCGTCTCGAAGACGCTCTCTCCCTCCTCGCCGACCTCGGTTACGACGGGGTCGGGCTGACGCTCGACCACATGCATCTCGACCCCCTCGCCCCCGACCTCGTCGCCCGCACTCGTCGCCTCGCGCAGCGGCTGGACGAGCTCGGGCTGACGGTCACTGTCGAGACGGGGGCCCGCTACGTGCTCGACCCGCGCCGCAAGCACGGCCCCTCCCTGCTCGACCCCGACCCCGACGACCGCGCCCGCCGTGCCGACCTGCTGGTGCGAGCCGTCCAGGTCGCGGCCGACCTGGGTGCCCACGCCGTGCACTGCTTCAGCGGCGTCACCCCGGCCGGCACGGACCCGGACCTGGCCTGGAAGCGGCTCGCCGAGGCCCTCGCCCCGGTACTGGAAGCGGCCACCACCGCCGGCGTCCCCCTCGCCGTCGAACCCGAACCGGGCCACCTCCTCGCCACCCTCGCCGACTTCCACCACCTCCGTACCGCCCTCGGCGACCCCCCGGCCCTCGGCCTCACCCTCGACATCGGGCACTGCCAGTGCCTGGAGCCCCGATCACCCGCCGACTGTGTCCGCGCCGCGGGCCCCTGGCTGCGTCACGTCCAGATCGAGGACATGCGCCGCGGAGTCCACGAACACCTCCCTTTCGGCGACGGCGACATCGACTTCCCACCCGTCCTCGCCGCCCTGGCCGAAACCGGCTACGAGGGCCTGACCGTCGTCGAGCTGCCCCGCCACTCCCACGCGGGCCCCCACTTCGCCGAACTCTCCCTCCCCTTCCTCCGTCAGGCAGTGGCGCTCTCACAAGGAAGCACCCCATGACCCACTCCCAGGCCCAAGCCCAGGCCCAAGCCCAAGCCCAGGTCCCGGCCCACCAGGCGGCCTCCCTGGCTAACACCCAGAGGGGACCCGCCACCCCTGACCCCCACACCCCGCTCACCGCCCTCCACCGCCACCTCGCCGCCCGACTCGGCGAAGCCGCCCGTGCCTGGCTCGACCAGGCCCTCGCCGAGGCCGCCGCCCACCCCGGCACCCACGGCCCCATCTCCCCGTGGGAGTTGCGTCTCGCCGAGGCCGGACGCCGCTGCGGGCCCGAACACGCCGACGCCGTCCGCGTCCTGATCCTGCACGCGGCCCGCGCCGACACCGACGCCCTCACCCGCGTCTACGCCCAGGGCACCGCCGCCGAACGCCGAGCCGTCCTGCACGCCCTGCCCCACCTGGTGTCCGGCCCGCAGGCACTCCCGCTCGTCGAGGACGCCCTGCGCACCAACGACACCCGGCTCCTGGCCGCCGCCGTCGGCCCCTACGCCGCCCGCCACCTCGCCGCCCACCAGTGGCGTCACGCCGTCCTGAAGTGCCTGTTCACCGGCGTGCCCGTCACCGAGGTGGCCGAACTGGACCGGCGTGCCCGCGCGGACGCCGAACTCGCCCGCATGCTCGGTGACTACGCCGCCGAACGCACCGCCGCGGGCCGGCCCGTCCCCCAGGACCTGTACCGCGTCCTGACCCTGACCGACCCCGAGGCCGGCCCACCCGCACCGGCCGCCGACCACGGCACCAGCGGCGCCCAACGCCCCCACACCGCCCCCGGCGCCGACGGCGCCCACGGCAAGGAGTCCTGATGCGCATCTTCGACCCCCACATCCACATGACGTCACGGACCACCGACGACTACCAGGCCATGCACACCGCAGGAGTGCGCGCTGTGGTCGAGCCGTCCTTCTGGCTGGGCCAGCCCCGCACCTCGCCCGCCTCCTTTTTCGACTACTTCGACGCCCTGCTGGGCTGGGAGCCCTTCCGCGCCGCGCAGTACGGCATCGCCCACCACTGCACGCTCGCCCTGAACCCCAAGGAGGCCAACGACCCCCGCTGCACCCCGGTCCTCGACGAACTGCCCCGGTATCTCGTCAAGGACCAGGTCGTGGCCGTGGGCGAGATCGGCTACGACTCCATGACCCCGGCCGAGGACACCGCCCTCGCCGCCCAGCTCCAGCTCGCCGCCGACCATGGACTGCCCGCGCTCGTCCACACCCCGCACCGCGACAAGCTCGTGGGCCTGCGCCGCACCCTCGACGTCGTCCGCGAGTCCCGCCTGCCGACCGACCGGGTCCTGGTCGACCACCTCAACGAGACCACCGTCAAGGAGGCCAAGGACAGCGGCTGCTGGCTCGGTTTCTCCGTCTACCCGGACACCAAGATGGACGAGGAGCGGATGGTCGCGATCCTGCGCACCTACGGCCCCGAGCAGGTCCTGGTGAACTCCGCCGCCGACTGGGGCCGCAGCGACCCCCTGAAGACCCGTAAGGTCGGCGACCTCATGCTCGCCGAGGGCTTCAGTGAGGACGAGGTCGACCGGGTGCTGTGGCGCAACCCCGTTGCCTTCTACGGCCTCAGCGGCCGCCTCGACCTCGACGTCCCGGTCACCGACGTCACCCACGAGGGCAACTCCATCCTGCGCGGACCGCAGAAGACGGAGGCGTGAGCCATGCGCTTCCGCCACCCCGACGGCACCACGGTCCACCTCGCCTACTGCACCAACGTCCACCCCGCCGAAACCCTCGACGGCGTCCTCACCCAGCTCCGCGACCACTGCGAACCCGTCCGCCGCCGCCTCGGCCGCGACCGCCTCGGCATCGGCCTGTGGCTCGCCCGCGACGCCGCCCACGCCCTGGTCACCGACCCCTCCGCACTGCGCGAGCTGCGCACCGAACTCGACCGCCGCGGCCTGGAGGTCGTCACCCTCAACGGCTTCCCCTACGAGGGCTTCGGCGCCGAAAAGGTCAAGTACCGCGTCTACAAACCGGACTGGACCGACCCCGAACGCCTCGAACACACCACCGCCCTGGCCCGCGTGCTGACCGGACTCCTGCCCGACGACGTCACCGAGGGCAGCATCTCCACCCTTCCGCTCGCCTGGCGCACCGGCTACGACGAAGCGGACGCCGAGAAGGCCCGCACCGCCCTGCTCACCCTCGCCGAACGTCTCGACGCCCTCCACGAACTGACCGGCCGCTCCATCCGCGTCGGCCTCGAACCCGAACCCGGCTGCGTCGTCGAGACCACCGGCGACGCGATCGCCCCCCTGACGGCGATCGCCCACGACCGCATCGGCATCTGCGTCGACACCTGCCACCTCGCCACCTCCTTCGAGGACCCGCACACCGCCCTGGACGCGCTCACCACCGCCCGCGTCCCCGTCGTCAAGTCCCAGCTCTCCGCTGCCCTGCACGCCGAACACCCCCACCTCCCCGAGGTCCGCGAGGCACTCGCCGCCTTCGACGAACCCCGCTTCCTGCACCAGACCCGCACGGCCACCGCCGCCGGTCTGCGCGGCACCGACGACCTCGGCGCGGCCCTCGCCGCGGACGCCCTGCCCGACGGCGCACCCTGGCGCGCCCACTTCCACGTCCCCCTGCACGCCGCCCCCGCCGCACCCCTCACCTCCACACTCCCGGTGCTCCAGGCCGCCCTGACCCGGCTCGTCGGCGGCCCGCACCCCCTCACCCGCCACCTCGAGGTCGAGACCTACACCTGGCAGGCCCTCCCACCCGCACTGCGCCCGCGCGCCCGCACCCAGCTCGCCGACGGCATCGCCGCCGAACTCACCCTCGCCCGCGACCTGCTGACCGACCTCGGCCTCAAGGAGCTGCCATGAGCCCCCAGCCCCCGCAAGCCGCACCGGCAGCGGCCGCCACCGACCCGGGGCCCCCCGCCGCGCGACCCACCCCCCTCCTCGTCCTCGACGTGGTCGGCCTCACCCCCCAACTCCTGCACCACATGCCCCACCTCAAGTCCCTCGCCCAGTCCGGCTCCCACGCCCCGCTCGGGACCGTCCTGCCTGCCGTCACCTGCGCCGCCCAGTCCACCTTCCTCACCGGCGCCCACCCCAGCGAGCACGGCATCGTCGGCAACGGCTGGTACTTCCGCGAGCTCGGCGACGTACTCCTGTGGCGGCAGCACAACGGTCTCGTCGCCGGTGACAAGCTCTGGGACGCCGCCCGCCGCGCCCACCCCGGCTACACCGTCGCCAACATCTGCTGGTGGTACGCCATGGGCGCCGACACCGACTTCACCGTCACCCCCCGCCCCGTCTACTACGCCGACGGCCGCAAGGAACCCGACTGCTACACCCGGCCCCCGGCCCTGCACGACGAACTCACCGACAAGCTGGGCACCTTCCCCCTCTTCCACTTCTGGGGCCCCGGCGCGGACCTGGTCTCCAGCCAGTGGATCATCGACGCCACCCGCCACATCATGGGCACCCGCCACCCCGACCTGACGCTCTGCTACCTCCCTCATCTCGACTACGACCTCCAGCGCTTCGGCCCCGACGACCCGCGCTCCCTGAAAGCCGCGGCCGACCTGGACCGGGCGCTGGCCCCGCTCCTGGACGACGCCCGCGCGGAAGGCCGTACCGTCGTCGCGCTGTCCGAGTACGGCATCACCCGCGCGGACCGCCCCGTCGACATCAACCGGGCCCTGCGCCGCGCCGGACTACTGGAGGTGCACACGCAGGACGGCATGGAGTACCTCGACCCGATGGCCTCCCGTGCCTTCGCGGTCGCCGACCACCAGATCGCCCATGTCTACGTGCGCCGCCCCGAGGACCTGGACGCCACCCGCGCCGCCCTCGACGGACTGCCCGGCCTGGAGCAACTCCTCGACGACGAGGGCAAGAAGGCCCACCACCTCGACCACCCGCGCGCCGGCGAACTCGTGGCCGTCGCGGAACCGGACGCCTGGTTCACGTACTACTACTGGCTCGACGACGACCGCGCGCCCGACTTCGCGCAGCTGGTCGAGATCCACCGCAAACCCGGCTACGACCCGGTCGAACTGTTCATGGACCCGCTCGACCCCTACGTCAAGGTCAAGGCGGCCACCGCGCTGGCCCGCAAGAAACTGGGACTGCGCTACCGCATGGCGGTGGTGCCCCTCGACCCGTCACCTATTCGCGGCAGCCACGGCCGCCTCCCCGAGAGCGACGACGACGGTCCGCTCCTCATCTGCTCCACCCCCCGTGCCGTCGACGACCGCATCGCGGCCACCGACGTGAAGTCGCTCCTGCTCCGACTGGCCGGACTCACCTGACCGGCCGGACCTTCCTGGCTGGTCCCCAGTGAAGCACCCGCCACTGACAACGCCCCGGGCACCGAGGAGTCCCGGGCATGAGCCGACTGAGGCGGGACCCCGAAGGCGCAGGGGGCGCTCCCCGCCGGTCGGGGTCCCGCCGTCGTGTAAACGGGCAGGCCGGCCGAGCCCGGACCGCCGCGGCGGCCGGCAGGGCGAGCCGGCGTACACCCGCGTACACGTTCATGGAGTGCCCGCACGCACAGCCGGACGGGGGCCGAAGGCCCGGTCCGACCACGCACGAGCCGGATGGGGGCCGAAGGCCCGGTCCGACGCACGGCGAGCACGGCACCGGAACATGGCCCCCGGCCCGGTCGAGGACCTGTGCGGCCGCGCCGAGCCGGTCGGGGAGGCTCGCGAGGACGCCGGGTTCGACACGGACCGGGGGAGTGCGGGGAACGAATCGCCGAGGCGCTGCGGGGACCGCGCCGGGTCTCGCCTTGCCGGACGGGCCGCGGGAGGAAGTCGTACGCCCGCCCTGCGTCAGAGTCCCGGCCATGAGCGGGTCGGGATGGAGCCAGACGTCTCCGCCTCGGACGGGACTCGCCGTCGCGGACGAGCCCCATTCCGTCAACGTCGCGCGCCACTCCGGGCCTTTCCGCCACTCGCCCCATGGCCGACCTCAGCTCCGCAGCGCCGTGGCCGGCGACTTCTCGATGCGGATCGCGGCGGCCTCGAACTCCGCGGCCCCCGCGATCGGACAACGAGCCCTGGCCACATACTCGTTGCCGTCCGTCCCGTTCGACGGCTCGGTCATGAACGCCAGGCCCGGACGCAGCGCCGGGTCCACCCACACCGGTGCCGTCGTCGCTCCTCGCCGGGTCACCACCCGCACTTCCTCGCCGACCACCACGCCGTAGCGCTCGGCGTCCTCGGGACTCAGCTCGACGCACTCTGTGCGCCGAAGCGGCGACGCTGAACCGCCCCTTGGGAGACGGAAGTTGTGTGCGTCGAGGCGCCTCCCTCTCGTCAGCCGAAGCGGATAGCGCTCGTCCGTCAGATCGACCGGAGGGGGATGCTCGACGAGCTGGAAGGGCGCCCGGCCGTCACGACCGCCTTGCTCGCGCCCGACGAGCAGCTCCAGGTTGTGCCATGCGCGGACCGCACCTCCGTCGTACTCGGCGATGCCCGACGGCAGGCCTGGCTCGCCGTAGGCCCAGGCCCGCGCCAACTCCCTTATGGACGTGGCCCGTACGCCCGTCACCTTCACCGCGAGCGACAGCGTCCACGGTTCGACGAGTCTCCGGTACTCCTCGTACCCCGAGGTGGCCCGCACGATGAACTCCCGGTCGGCCAGGCCCGCTTGGATGATGTCCCGGCCGACCGCATGGGCCATGGGAACGGCGGTACCGGCGTTCGGGACCGCGGTGCCCACCGCCGACCGGGTCCGGCCGACGGATCCGGGCGCGTGGGTGCTCAGTTCCGTCATGCGGCGGACCGGAGGGCGAGGAGGTCGGAGAGGGCGTGGACCGTGCGCAGGGTGGGCACGTCCACCCCGGTGATCTCCGCCAGCTCGATCACGGCGGTCAGCAGGACGTCGAGTTCGAGGGGCTTGCCGCGCTCCAGGTCCTGGAGCGTGGACGTACGGTGGTCGCCGACGCGTTCGGCGCCGGCCAGGCGCCGCTCGATGGAGACGCCTACGGTGCAGCCGAGGGCCTCGGCGACCGCGAGGGTCTCGGCCATCATCGTCTCGATGACCTTGCGGGTGCCGCCGTGCAGACACATCTGCCGCATGGTGGCGCGGGCCAGTGCGCTGATCGGGTTGAAGGAGATGTTCCCGAGCAGTTTGAGCCAGATGTCGTCGCGCAGGTTCGCCTCGACCGGAGCCTTCAGACCACCCAGCCGCATGGCCTCACTGAACGCCAGACACCGCTCCGACAGGCTCCGGTCGGGCTCGCCGATGGAGAACCGGGTGCCTTCCAAGTGCCTTACGACCCCGGGAGCTTCGAGCTCGGTGGCCGCGTAGACGACACACCCGATGGCCCGGGAGGGCGCGAGCACCGCACTGACCGCACCCGCCGGGTCGACGCTCTCGACGCGGTGGCCGTCGTGGGGGCCGCCGTGCCGGTGGAAGTACCACCAGGGGATACCGTTCTGGGCCGCGATGACGGCGGTGGTGTCGTGGAGAAGGGGATCGATGAGCGGCCCGCACGCCGCGTACGAGTTGGCCTTCAGGCCGAGGAAGACGTAGTCGACCGGGCCGATCTCGGCCGGGTCGTCGGTGGCATGGACGTGGGCGGTGAAGTCACCGCGGGGGCTGAGGACCTGGACGCCCTGCCCGCGCATCGCCGCCAGGTGGGGGCCACGGGCGACGAGCTGCACATCCGCGCCGCCACGGTGCAGGGCCGCACCTACGTATGCGCCGATCGCACCGGCGCCGAGAACTGCGACTTTCATGACGAGGAAGCTCCGTTCGGTGAGGGTGACCGAGGAACTGTCGACTTTGTCGACTGGATATTGTCTACAGGATGGAGTCAGAGGTCAGCAAGACTCGTGAAGCACTTGTGCGCCGTAGACTGTAGGCGAAAGCCAATCGACAGTTGGCACTCAGCTACAGCGGCAACGCTGTACAGGAGGGACCGCGATGTTGCCGACCACAGGACTGCCGTACGGCACCGTGCCCAGGCTCGAGCGCCCAGGACCCCTGCGTGATCGTGTGTACGGGGCGTTGTTGGAGTTGATCACGACGCGTGCGCTTCAGCCTGGTCAGCATCTGGTGGAGAGTGAGCTGGCGGGTCATCTGGGGGTGTCGCGGCAGCCGGTGCGGGAGGCGTTGCAGCGGTTGAACACGGAGGGGTGGGTGGATCTGCGGCCGGCTCAGGGTGCGTTTGTGCATGAGC
>NZ_JOGP01000049.1:0-9036 GCF_000719505.1 Streptomyces sp. NRRL B-3229
GTACATGATCCCCACCCACGCCGACCAGCCGACCAACTCCTTCTACAACGCCTCCAAGCCGGCCACCTACGCGCCCGAGCTGGACACCCCCAACGAGTATCCGGCCAAGCTCGACTCGTCGGTGGCCTCCGGTTCGGACCCGATCGCCGGTGAGCTGAAGTCGGCGTACGGCACGGACGACATCTACGGCATGCACTGGCTCCAGGACGTCGACAACGTCTACGGCTACGGCCAAGTGCGAGGCGGGACCCGCCGACACCGGTCCGTCGTACATCAACACCTTCCAGCGCGGGGTGCAGGAGTCGGTGTGGGAGACGGTGCCGCAGCCGACCTGCGACGCCTTCAAGTACGGCGGCAAGAACGGGTACTTGGACCTGTTCACCGGTGACTCCTCGGCAAGGGCTCCGACGTCTCCGCGACCGTGGGCAAGGCCGCGAAGATGGGCGACTACCTGCGCTACGCGATGTACGACAAGTACTTCAAGAAGATCGGCAACTGTGTTGGCCCCTCGGCGTGCCCGGCGGGTACCGGCAAGGACGCCTCGCACTACCTGCTGTCCTGGTACTACGCCTGGGGCGGCTCGACCGACACGACCGGCGGCTGGGCCTGGCGCATCGGCTCCAGCCACGCGCACAGCGGCTACCAGAACCCCCTCGCGGCCTACGCGCTGAGCTCCTACGCCGACCTGAAGCCCAAGTCGGCCACAGGACAGGCGGACTGGTCGAAGTCCCTCAGCCGGCAGCTGGAGTTCTACCGGTGGCTCCAGTCCGACGAGGGCGCCATCGCGGGCGGTGCGACCAACAGCTGGGCGGGCCGCTACGCCACTCCCCCGGCCGGCAAGTCGACCTTCTACGGCATGTACTACGACGAGCAGCCCGTCTACCACGACCCGCCGTCCAACCAGTGGTTCGGCTTCCAGGCCTGGTCGATGGAGCGCGTGGCGGAGCTGTACCAGCAGACGGGGAACACGCAGGCCAAGGCGGTCCTCGACAAGTGGGTCAAGTGGGCGCTGTCCAAGACCACCATCAACCCGGACGGCACCTACCGGAACTACCAGGACTCGCTGGGGATCGCGGTCCCCGAGAACCGGGCGGACTACAGCCGGTTCAACGACAGCGTCTACATCCCCAGCGGCTTCAGCGGCACGATGCCGAACGGGGACAAGATCGACTCCTCCTCCACCTTCGCCTCGCTGCGGTCCTTCTACAAGAACGACCCTGCCTGGTCGAAGATCGAGGCCTATCTGAAGGGCGGCGCGGTGCCGTCGTTCACGTACCACCGGTTCTGGGCCCAGGCGGACATCGCCCTGGCCATGGGCTCGTACGCGGAGCTCCTCGAATAACCCCCCGCTGAGGCCGCGTGCGCGACCCCGCCATCAGGCGGCGGGGTCACCCGGCCGGGCGGCCCCCGCCCCCTTGGGGGCCGCCCGGCACCACGGGCCCACCATCCGTCGGGCCTCGATCCAGCCGTACGACCAGCGGCTTCGAGAATCCGCTCAAGACACTCGAGCCGCCCTCCTTGTCAGGAACATGATCCTCTCCTACAGTCCCTGCGAGTCGCTTGTTGGGAGCGCTCCCAATCCCATGCAGAAGCCCTCGCCCCCCACACATCACCCGCGCGGAGGACCCGCATGCAACCGTCACATCACCAAGTCCGCAGGATGCGCGCGCTCTGCGGTGCGTTGCTGACCACGCTCGTCGCACTCGCCGCGCTGCTGACCGGCGCCACGGCCTCCCACGCCGACACGACGATCTGCGAGGAGTTCGGCAGCACCACGATCCAGGGCCGCTACGTCGTACAGAACAACCGCTGGGGCACCAGCGCCACCCAGTGCATCTCCGTCACGAACTCCGGCTTCAGGATCACCCAGGCCGACGGCTCGGTCCCGACGAACGGCGCCCCGAAGTCGTACCCGTCCGTGTTCAACGGCTGCCACTACACCAACTGCTCGCCCGGTACCAACCTCCCGGCCCAGCTGAGCTCGATCTCGAGCGCGCCCTCGGGCATCTCCTACAGCTACGTGAGCGGTGCCGCCTATGACGCCGCCTACGACATCTGGCTGGACCCGACCCCGCGCACCGACGGCGTGAACCGTACCGAGATCATGATCTGGTTCAACCGCGTGGGATCCGTGCAGCCGGTCGGCTCGGTCGTCGGTTCCGCCACGGTGGGCGGACGCCAGTGGCAGGTGTGGTCCGGCAACAACGGCGGCAACGACGTTCTGTCCTTCGTCGCTCCGTCGGCGATCGACAGCTGGAACTTCGACGTGATGGACTTCGTCCGGCAGGCCGTCTCCCGCGGACTCGCCCAGAACAACTGGTACCTGACGAGCATTCAGGCGGGCTTCGAACCCTGGCAGAACGGCGCCGGCCTGGCCGTGAACTCGTTCTCCTCCACGGTGAACCTCGGTGGCAGCACCCCGGGCGGCCCGGGCACCCCCGGCGGTCCCGCCGCGTGCAAGGTGGCCTATGGCACGAGTGTCTGGCAGGACGGGTTCACCGCCGACGTCGCCGTGACCAACACGGGTTCCTCCCCGGTCGACGGCTGGAAGGTCGCGTTCACGCTGCCGTCGGGGCAGCGGATCACCAACGCCTGGAACGCCACCGTCTCCCCGGCGTCGGGGGCCGTGACGGCCACCAACGCCGCGCACAACGCGTCCATCGCACCAGGCGGACAGGTCTCCTTCGGGTTCCAGGGCACCTACAGCGGCAGCTTCGCCAAACCGGCCGCCTTCAGCCTCAACGGAACGTCCTGCACCGTCGCGTAACAGGGGGATTCCTCCCTGCGGGGCCCGCCCACAGGGCGACAGGGCGGGCCCCGCTCTTCTCCGTCCCTGCGACCACCACCCCCTTGGCCGGCACGGCACGGGTTCCGCGCGGAAGGCGTGTGCCCGGTTCTGTCGGCCCGTAAGATCGGCTGTCTCATGGGGGAGGTGGTCATGGGCACGCGACGGCCCGGCACGCCGACGCTGGAAGAGGTGGCCGCTCACGCCGGGGTGGGGCGGGGCACGGTCTCCCGCGTCATCAACAACGCGGCAGGCGTGAAGGAGTCGACGCGTCGAGCCGTGCAGCAGGCCATCGAGGAACTGGGCTACGTCCCCAATCTCGCGGCGCGCTCCCTGGCCGGCCAGCGGAGCAACGCCGTCGCCCTCGTCCTGACCGAACCCGACTGGAGAATGTTCGCGGAGCCCTTCTTCTCCGAGATCGTCCGCTCCCTGGGCGACGCGCTGGCGGACATCGGGATGCAGCTGATGCTGACCCTGGTCCGCTCGGACATCGACCGGAAGCGCTTCCTGGAGTACGCGCGCGGCAGCCGGGTCGACGGAGTCCTGCTGCTGTCCGTGCGCGCCGGGGACCGGCTTCCGGACATGCTCGCCGAGGCGCGGCTGCCGACCGTGATGCTGGGGCGCCGCTCGCGCGACGAGTACGTCAGCTACGTGGACGCGGACAACGTCGGGGGCGCCCGAAGCGCCGTCTCCCACCTGGTGTCACGGGGCCGCAGGACGATCGCCACCATCACCGGGCCCCTGGACATGGACGCCGCACAGTGCCGGCTGCGCGGCTATCAGGACGCTCTGGCGCTGGCCGGCCTGGACAGCGAGCAGTCCCTGGTGGCCGAGGGCGACTTCACGCAGGAGAGCGGACGCCTCGCCATGACCGAACTGCTCGCACGGCATCCGGGGATCGACGGTGTCCTCGCCGCGTCGGACACCACGGCCGCAGGGGCCTTGCAGGCGTTGCGCGCGGCAGGGCGGCGCGTGCCGCAGGACGTCGCCGTGATCGGCTTCGACGACTTCCCCCTGGCGCAGCGCACGCGGCCGCGGCTCACGACGGTGCGCCAGCCGCTGGAGGAGATGGGCCGGGCCATGATCCGGCTGCTCCTGGAGGACATGGAGGAGCCGTCGGTGGCCTACCGGCATGTCATTCTCCGTACGGCACTGGTCGTCCGCGAGTCGAGCTGAGAACACCGGCTGCGCGCAGCCGACTTGACCGTCCGTTCCCAGCAGCGCTCCCGGTCGTCGGTCGCCGTCCTGCGTATCGCTGTGCGCATCACCCACGCTCCAGGCCGCGCGAAATTCGTCGGCAACCTTTTCGTCGTGGGCGGCCACTGAGGAGTGCACCACCGGCACATCGGCACGATCCTGAACGGACAGATGATGACAACGAGGCAGATAGCGCGGCAGCGCAGGCGCAGGCGCAGGCTCGCAGTGGGCACCGCGGCGGCGCTGACCTCCGTGGGCGTTCTCGTCTACCTGGTCATGGCGTTGGTCCCCGGCCACAAGGTGGATGCGGAGTCGACCGCGGCCTCCCCCCTCGTCACCACCCAGCCGAAAGCCGCCGAGACCGCCACCGGTACAGCCTCTGCCGGCGCGACGCCGAGTCCGTCAGCCAGCCCGAGTGCGAGCAGTTCCACCAGCCCGAAGCCGAAAAAGACCCCCAAGGCGGCGAAGTCCCAGGCCAAGGCCGCCCCGAAGTCCTCGCGCGGGTCAACGACACCCCCCGCGGCAGGGCGCATCCGGCCCAACACCTCGTACAAGGGCGTCGCCACCGCCTACGAGGCCGGCGTCGGGGACGGGGCCTGTCTGTTCGGTCCCAGCCCCGACATGATGATCGCGGCGATGAACACCACCGACTACGAGACCTCCAGAGCCTGCGGCGCCTACATCCTCGTCCACGCGGCCAACGGCAAGTCCGTCACGGTGCGGATCACCAACGAATGCCCCCTGCCCTGCGCCCCCGGGCAGATCGACCTCAGCCAGCAGGCCTTCGCCAAACTCGCCGACCTCAAGGTGGGCCGACTGGCCATCACCTGGAGCCTGGTGAGCCCCGGCTCCATCGGCACGATGTCCATCCGGTACAAGACCGGCTCCAGCATCTACTGGTGCGGCATCCAGGTCATCGGCCACCGCAACCCGGTCGCACGGCTCGAGGTCAGCACCGGAAGCGGCTGGCGCCAGTTGCCCCGCACCAGCTTCAACTACTTCATCTCCGCGGACGGTACCGGCTGCGGCAAGGCGATCAGAGTCACCGACATCTACGGTGAACAACTGACGGTCAGCGGACTCGGGGTGCTGGCGAACGTCGTCCAACAGACGCGGGTCCAGTTCGCCCAGCACTGACCTGAGTTGGCGCCGCCCGGCACCGAGACATGAGGGTTCGTCCATGTCCTGTTCAGCTGCCGGGCGGTGCGGACGGCCCGGGCGTCCACGGGCAAGGCTTGCGACAACGACCCGGGTCTCCATGGCCAAGGCTGGCGGCAACGGCCCCTGCGGAGGCGGGACATGGGTGCACGCGCATACTGGGCGCCGGCGCACGCATCCGTGATCCGTTTCCCTGCCCGGGACCAGCGAGAGGCCCACCTCGATGACCACGTTCCTCGACGACCCCGCAGCCGACGCCGCCCCCGGCGCGTCCGAGGTCACACGGAACCGGGACGAGGCCTTCGCCCAGCTCCTCCTCTCCAGTCACCTGCGGCTGACCGGCACCCCGTTGTGTCCGTCGGAACCCGGTGACGACCCGGTCCATCTCCTCTACGACAATGCCTCGTTCGGCCTGCTCGCCCACGACACGAGCCCGGACCCGGTCTTCGTCTACGCGAACAGAACCGCCCAGGAGTGCTTCGCGTACTCCTGGGCGGAGTTCGTACGACTCCCGTCCCGGCTGTCCGCGTCAGCCGAAGGGCAGGACGACAGAGAGGAGTTCGTACGGTCCGTGACGGAACGCGGGTACGCGTCCGGCTACCGAGGCCTCCGCGTCGCCAAGTCCGGCCGCAGGTTCTGGATAGAGAACGTCACCATGTGGAACCTGGTCGACACCGCCGGCACCCATCACGGCCAGGCTGCCGTGTTCCGCGCGTGGAGGGACGCGTCGGAGACAGGGGCAGAAGGCTGACACCGCGCACGCGACCGTGCAGGCGTACGGAGTAGGTCGACGGTCAGGCTGTGGTGACCCGCCGGGACGTCGAGGTCGTAGGCGAGGACCTGGACGACGTCCCGCCCCGCACCGCCGGTGACGAGCGCGGTGAACGAGTCGGTCGGCCGTGCCCGCCCGCGGGTGGTGCACGTCGACGTGCTGGTAGTTGGCGGCGAGGCCGTAGCCGCCGTAGTCGCGCGACATCTTGACCATCCGGCTCCTCAGCTCTGACCTGCGTTCTTTCGGGCAGTTCGAATTTCGTGGACCGGTCGTCGTCTCACCGCGCAGTCTTTCTTCCGTCACAGGAACCCCTCACCTCGGGAGAGACGACATGCGCACCCACCGCTCAGCCCTCCTGCTCGGCACCCTCGCACTCGCCGCCGGAGGAGTCCTCGCGAGCGCGCCGTCCGCCGGCGCCACCGCCGCCGAGGACAACTGCAACTACATCTCCGACAGCGCCCGGCCGACGGTCCACCCCGGTGACCAGGGCAACAACGTCCGCCAGGTGCAGTGCCTCATCGACTTCTACAGCAAGTACCCCACGTGGATCGACGTGGACGGGGACTACGGCCAGAAGACCGCGGCCGGCGTCTTCTACGTGCAGACCTGTAACGGCACCACGGGCGGCGCCGACGGCGTCGTCGGTCCCAGCACCTGGTCCCGGCTCTACAGCCCCAAGCCCGCCTGCGCGCTGTAGGCCCGCGGCCAACGGTCCTTCGTTCCGCCGGCTGTCCGCTTCCGGGCGAGGAAGCGGACAGCGCAGCGGGACCCTGCCGTACCTCAGCCCGACGCTGTTCGACCGGACCGGACCACGCACAGGAGGAACCCCCACGATGTCGGACCCGAACTCCGCAGGCTCCCGACGCCCCACCGGCCTGGGGCCCTTGGTGCCGCGCCGCGTGTTCCTGGGGGCCCTCGGAGCCGCCGGGTTGAGCGTCGTACCCGCGCTGCCCGCGGCTGCGGCCGCCTCCGCCGGCCCCACCGCCTACACCCTGCTGTCGCGCGCGGACTGGGGCGCGGACGAGACACTGCGGTACACCGCCGCCGGTACGGAGATCTGGCCGCCGGAGTACTACCCGGTCCAGACGCTCACCGTGCACCACACCGACGACGGCAGCACCGACCCGGATCCGGCCGCGGTGGTGCGGGCGATCTACCGCAA
The DNA here is from genome assembly GCF_000719505.1 of Streptomyces sp. NRRL B-3229. Classification (NCBI taxonomy): domain Bacteria; kingdom Bacillati; phylum Actinomycetota; class Actinomycetes; order Kitasatosporales; family Streptomycetaceae; genus Streptomyces; species Streptomyces sp. NRRL B-3229. Next base: position 7,075 of record NZ_JOGP01000049.1, read on the forward strand.
CGACACGGTGGGCAAGGGCTACGGCGACGTCGGCTACCACTTCCTGATCGACCGGAACGGCCGGGTGTACGAGGGGCGTTGGTCCGGCACCGACGGCACGGCCGCCCACGACGCGACAGGGCGGATGGTGACCGGCGCGCACGTGCAGGGGTACAACAGCGGGAACCTCGGGATCGCCCTGCTGGGCACGTTCACCACCTCTCCCCCGACGACCGCCGCGCACACCGCACTCGTCCAGCTGCTGGCCGACCTCGCGGGGCGCCACGCGCTCGTCCCGGCGGGCAAGGTGCTCTACCGGAACCCGGTGAGCGGAGTCAGCCGCGCGGCACCCGTCATCGGCGGCCACCTCGACTGGGCGGCCACCGACTGCCCGGGCACGGTCTGGTCCCAACTGCCCGCCATACGTGAGGAAGTGGCCGCCCAGATATCAGGATGACGGTACGGCCGTGCACCACCTCTGCGCCGACGCCGTCGCCCGGCCGAGGATGGCTTGGTCCCGTCTTTGTCTCCCTGGGCCGGTGGGGCATTCTCGACCCCACCGGGCCGGAGTGACGCATGGGGGGACCGTGCTGCGTATCCATTTCACTGCGGAGGATCTCGCGCGGACCAGACTCGCCGAACGCCCCGATCCGTTAAGGAAGGTAGCGCCAAGTTGTGCGCTTGCCCAGAGGTACAGCTGAACTTCCTTTCAACTAAACCCTTTCGTGTCTTCGACTCTTCAACCTCCTTGACCGCAAGCGCCCTCATCCCCATGATGGGAGCGCTCCCACTGGCCAAGACTTGTCCTTCCCCATGCTTTGAGCCGCTTGGAGGAACCAGTTCATGGATCCCGGACGCAAACGCAGAACCCTCCGACGGGTGTGGATCGCCACGGCAACCGCCTTGGCCCTGCCCCTGTCGCTGCTGGCCACGGGCGCAACGACCGCACAGGCGGCCGCAGTTCAGTGCAGTGTCGACTACAAGACGAACGACTGGGGCTCCGGCTTCACCACGGACGTCACGATCACCAACCGCGGCTCCGACACCATCGACGGTTGGACGCTGACGTACGCCTACACCGGCAACCAGAAGCTCATGAACGGCTGGAACGGCACCTGGTCCCAGTCCGGACAGAACATCAGCGTCAAGGACGCCGGCTACAACGGCAAGATCGCCGCTGGGGCGTCCACCTCCACCGGCGCACAGTTCAGCTACAGCGGCACCAACACGGCCCCCGGGTCGTTCTCGGTCAACGGCACCGTCTGCAACGGGGCTCACCAGCCACCGATCACCGTGCTGACCAGCCCGGCCGCCGGAGCCGTCTACAGCCAGGGCGAGGCGGTCCCGCTCGCGGCCACGGCAGCGGCCGCGGACAACGCGACCATCAGCAAGGTGGAGTTCTACGACAACACCACGCTGCTGGGCACCGACACGACAGCGCCGTACTCGCTCTCGGCCTCTGGCTTGACCGTGGGCAGTCACTCGCTGCTGGCGAAGGCCTACGACAGCCTGGGAGCCTCCGCCGAGTCGACGCCGGTCGGCATCACGGTGGCGTCCGGCCCGTCCGTGGTCGCCACTCCGTCCCAACTCGGCGTCCAGCAGGGCAAGACGGGCACGTACGACGTGAAGCTGTCGAAGCAGCCGAGCGTGAACGTGACGGTCACGACGGCCCGTGCGAGCGGCAACTCGGGCCTCTCGGTCACAGGTGGCGCCTCGCTCACCTTCACACCGTCGAACTGGAACACCGCCCAGACGGTGACCATCACCGCCGACTCCTCCGGCACCGGCGCGGCCACCTTCGAGTCGACCGCACCCGGCCACGCCAAGGCGTCGGTCACCGTGACAGAGCTCGGGGCGACCAAGGCGTACGACGCCCGCTTCCTGGATCTGTACGGCAAGATCACCAACCCGGCGAACGGCTACTTCTCCCCCGAGGGCATCCCCTACCACTCGGTGGAGACGCTGATCGTCGAGGCGCCGGAC
>NZ_JOGP01000050.1:0-7775 GCF_000719505.1 Streptomyces sp. NRRL B-3229
CCCGCTCCACTGTCGCCGCGCAGAGCACGGTGGTGTGGGAGGACGGCATCACGTACCCGGTCGTCGACGTGGACATCTCGTCCGCGAGCCACCCGTTCTGCACCGGCACCTCGCGGGTCGTGGACACCGCGGGTCGCGTGGAGCGCTTCGAGCGGCGCTACGGCCGTACCGCTGAGGCCCCCCACGTCAAGGCACGCCAGGGCTGACGCCCTCGCGCGCGCAGCACCCTCACCGGCCCGACACCGCACGCGCGGTGCCGGGCCGTTTCCTGTTGCGGAGCGGCTCACGAAACGGATGACCGAGCCACGATGACACCGGGGTCGCCGCCGCACGTATGACGTGCTCGCCGACCAGGCGTGTTCCCGGCCCCCGGCCCAGCCACCGGCCCGGCACAGCCACGGGGCCCCACACCTCAAACGGCCGCCAGCGCCTCGGTCGGTGGCAGTCGGGAGGCACGTACGGCGGGGTACAGACCCGCGGCCGCTCCGACGGCCACCGCGCCCACAACGCCCGCGAGGAGGGCGAGTCGGGGGAACACCACGGGCCAGGACTGGGACGTCGCGTAGCCGGCCGCCACCGCCGCGCCGAGGGCCGTGCCCGCGCAGCCGCCGAGTGCGGACAGAGCCACCGACTCCGCCATGAACTGCCCTCTGATCTGGCCGCGGCTGGCACCCAGTGCCCGGCGCAGACCGATCTCGCGGCGCCGCTCCAGGACCGAGACGACCATGGTGTTGGCAACGCCCACGCCGCCGACGAGGAGCGCCACGCCCGACAGGCCGAGGAGGAGGACCGACAGTGTCTGCCGGGTGGCGCGCTTGGCGGCCAGGGCGTCCGAGGGGCGGCTGACCTGGACCAGGCCCGGCAGTTGGGGATGGACCGTGGCGGGGAGCACGGCGCGTACGGCCTCGATCTGCGACTCACGGGCCGTGACGTAGATGACGGTGGGGTGGCCGTCGAAGCCCAGTTGTTCGCGCGCCGCGTCCCAGCCGACCAGGACGGAGGTGTCGAGATCGGGGGCGAGCGGCAGGGGAGCGAGGATGCCGATGACGGTGAACCAGTGCCCGTCGATGTAGACCTGCCCCGTCTCCCGGCCCGGGCGGACGCGGTCGAACCCGAGGCGCGCGGCGGCCCGGGAGCCGAGGACCGCGGTCGGGAAGTGGGCGGAGGTGGGGGAGAGGAACGAGCCGGAGCGGACGGTCCCGTGAACCGAGGGGAGGAGGTCGGTGCGCGCGGCGAGGACACTGATGCCGGAGGCGTCGGAAGGGTCGGCGCGGTCCGAACGACGCACGCTCCTGTGGGTGTTGGCCACCGCGCTAGCGCTGGTCACCGGGCCGATGCGGGCGGCCATGGCGTCCGCGGTCGAGGGCAGGACGACCGGGGGATCGCTGTCCGCCTGTGGGGCCACGCGCAGCATGTCGGTGCCGAGGGCGGACAGTTGGTCCATCAGGGCCTGCTGGCTGGACGCGGGTACCGAGGTCACGACGACGAGGGTCGCGATGCCGAGGGCGATGCCGAGCGCGGACAGGGCGGCGCGGGGACCGCGGGTGCGGATGCCGAGCAGGCCCAGGCGGAGGATGTCCGCGAGACTCAGTCGTACGGGGTGGGGGCCGGAGGCTTTCAGCGTGCGCGTCACGCGGCTCTCACCACCCCGGTGACATCCGCCGTGATGCGGCCGTCACGCAGTTCCACCCGGCGAGGGAGGCGAGCCGCGATGTCGCGGTCATGGGTGATGAGGGCGATGGTCGTGCCCTGGGTGTTGAGGTCGGCGAGCAGACGCAGGACGGCCTCCCCGTTGGCCGCGTCCAGCGCGCCCGTCGGTTCGTCGGCGAGCACGAGCGCGGGCCCGTTGACCAAGGCGCGCGCGATGGCGACCCGTTGGCGTTCACCGCCGGACAGCTGCTGGGGGAGGTGGGAGCGGCGGTGGTCGAGACCCACCCGGGCCAGCGCCTCGCGCGCGAGGGTTTCTCGTCGGCGCCGGGGGACACCCGCGTAGAGCAGGCCGGTGGCGACGTTCTCCGTGGCGTCGAGCCCGTCGGTGAGGTGGAAGTGCTGGAAGACGAAGCCCAGCAGTCGCGCCCGCAGCGCGGAGAGGTGACGGTCGCCCAGTGCGTGGACGTCGTGGCCCGCGATGCGGACGCTGCCGTTCGTCGACCGGTCCAGGGTGCCCATGATGTGCAGCAGCGTCGACTTGCCCGATCCCGACGGGCCCACGATGGCGACGAGTTCGCCCGCGTCGACGCGGAGCGATACCCGGTCCAGGGCGGTGACACCGCCGGGATGGCTCTTGGTGACGTCCTCGACGAGGAGGACGGGGGCCGCGCTGCCGGTGGTGGAGGCGGGGGTGCTCATGACGCCGTCACCACCTTGGCGCCTACGGCTACTCCCTTGCCGTTCACCTCGACCAGACCGCCCGCGAACATGCCCGTCGTCACCGCGATCAGTGTGCCGTCCGGGCGTTGTACGGCATAGCCACCCTCCCGCAGGGCGACCAGTGCGCCCACGGGTACGGCGAGCACGCCCTTGCGGGTGGTGGTGTCGAACCGCACCTGAACCGCGGCCGCGTCCAGGCCCTTGAGGTCGGTGGCCCGGTTCGCCGCCACGGTCACGTCGATGGTGGCGGGTCCGGTCTGCTGCGCGGACTCCTCGGCGGAGCCGCCCTGCACGGTCCGGCTGAGCGCCTTGACGGTGCCGGGAACCGTTCTGCCGTCCGGCAGTGTGATGGCGGCGCCGTCGCCGGCTTTGACGGTTCCCATGTCGGTCGCCTCCATCGCGACGGTGACGGCCTTGGCGGCGGAGGTGTAGGTGAACAGCGTGCCGTCGGCCGCGTCGCCGGGTTGGGCCTGGACCGAGTCGACACGCACCGGGCCGGGCAGGACCACGGCCCTGCCCGGGGTGAGCGTGCCCGTGGCGGTCTGCCCGGTGTCGTGCTGCCAGCGTTTGAGGGCGGCGGCGAGCGCGGGGGTGAACTCCTCGCCCTCGTCGCCGTCACCGGTGTTCCTGGTGACGGCGGCCGGGCCCGTGTCGTAGCCGAGCGCTCGCAGGTTGTCTCCGAGGACGCTCACGTCGTGGCCGCGTACCCCCGTCTTGGTCAGGGGGCGGAAGAAGGGTGTGTCACCGAAGAAGACGGTGACGGGTTGGTCGTCTGTCCGGTACAGCGCCTTGCCCCTGACCGCCAGGGTCCCGGGCTTCGGCAGCCGGGTCACGATGCCCTGGCCCGTGCCCTTGAGGGCGTGCGGGGTGCCGAAGCCGAGGGTGCCCGGCAGGGTGCGGCTGTCGGAGAGGTCGGTGCGCGTGATGGTGGCGGTTCGCACCCGGTCGGGGGCGGAGGCCCGGGTCTCCGGTCCGGAATGGACGTCGCGCCACACATACGCGCTCCCGCCCGTGACGCCTGCGACCAGCACGACGCTGAGCGCCACGACCCCTTTACCGCGTCTTGCCACGGAACGCCTCCAAGGTGCAGCTCCTGTCGACCTGGCTCTGCCGGGCGGCGCTCATCGTGGTGTTGCCGTCGTAGGTCCATCCGGAGTTGTCCGGCAGCGCCGTGACCTTGAGCCCTTTGCGGTTCAGGCACTTCACGTAGGCGCGGTAGTCGTCGTCGTAGTGCGGGTTCGTCGCCTCGTCCAACTCCGGTGGTTGCAAGGGCAGTTTGTTCGCGCACGCCTTGGTGGCGGCCTTGGCTGTGGCGCTGTGGTCGGATTGGTCGATGGAGTCCGGGCCGCGTGCCGTGAGCATCTTGTGCCCGTGATCCTTGAGACACGCGGCGTAGAGGTGCCAGTAGCGGTCTTTCTCCTCCTCCGAGCTGTCGAGCCGCAGTTGGGGGCGGCCGTCGTCGGCGGACGGTGTCGCCTGCGCGGTCGCGTTGCCGTCTGGGGCGTTGCCGTCGGGGGTCTCGGTGTGCAGGGAGGCCACGTCCTGCCGTGTCGAGCCCTTGTCGTCGGAGTCGCCCGAACCGGCGCAACCGGTGAGCAGGAGGACGCCGGCGGCGAGGGCGGTGGCGCCGCCGAGTACGCGGCGGTGGACCGCGATGTCGAAGTGGTTCATGCGGCTCATGGTCCGCGCCGGGTGTCGGGAAACGGTCGGCAACCGATGCGGGTCTGTTCGGACTTCGGTGCTGTTTCGACCGCAGCCGGCCCACAGCACGACGACAGCACGCCCACCGTGTGCCGACAACTCCGCGACCGGAACGGGACATCCGCCTCCTACCGTCGTGCCCCGTCCGTTCCACGAGTGACAGGAGAGCCACTTCATGGCATCCCGCCCGTACCTGCGCCGCGCCGGCGTCGGCGTTCTGTGCGCCGGCCTGTTCGGGGCCGCACCCATCGGTCTGTTCGGTGCAGCACCCGTCGGCGCGAGCCCCCGTGTCCCCGGTCCGCCGGTGGTCACGGCCCAGCGCGTCATGCCGTATCTGAAGGACTTTCAGTCGATCGCCGACCGCAACGGCGGCAACCGCGCACACGGCACCCCTGGTTACCGGGAGTCGGTGACCTATGTGAAACGGGTCCTGGACAAGGTCGGTTACCGCACCAGGCTCCAGCCGTTCGCGCACGACGGCGCCACCGGATACAACGTCATCGCCGACTGGCCCGGCGGGGACACGCGCAAGACCGTGCTGGTCGGAGCACATCTCGACAGCGTCCTGGCCGGTCCCGGCATCAACGACAACGGTTCCGGCTCGGCCGCCGTTCTCGCGACCGCGGTCGCCGTCGCCAAGGCCCAGCTGCCGACCGAGCGCCACCTCCGTTTCGCCTGGTGGGGCGCCGAGGAAGGCGGTCTGTTCGGCAGCGCGCACTACGTCAACTCCCTGTCACCCGCGGAGCGTTCCTCGGTCCGCTCGTACCTCAACTTCGACCAGGCCGGCTCCCGCAACACCACGACCTGGCTGGTCACCCACGACCCGGCCGGGTCCGAAGGTGCCCTGGAGGCGACCGAGGCGTTCGAGAGGTACTTCGCCGCCCGCTCGACACCGACCTTCGACATCGGCGACACCGGCTCGGACGACCGGTCCTTCGCGGTCGCGGGCATTCCCGTCGCCGGTTTCACCACCGGCATCTCCGACTGCATCCACAGCGCCTGCGACGACATCCACAACGTCGACCCGGCCGTGCAGACCGCCAGCACCAACGCCGTGCTCGACGTCACCTGGCAGCTCGCCGTCACCAAGGACCGCCGATGAGGCGGCTCGCGGCCCCGCCGCTCGCCGCCCTCGCCCTGTGCCTGCTCACCGGCCTGACCCCGGCGTCGGCGGCCGACGGCGGCCCGGGCCTGGGAGATCCCTACTTTCCCACGGACGGCAACTCCGGCTACGACGTCGACCGGTACGACGTCCGCATCGCCTACGATCCGGCCCGGCCCGACCACCTCACCGGGGACACCATCGTCACCGCACGGGCCCTGACGGATCTGGGCCGGTTCCACCTGGACCTGACGGGGTTCATTGTGTCGTCCGTGACGGTCGACGGCCACACCGCCCGCTCGGTGGAGCGCGAGGGGGAGCACGAGCTCGTGATCACCCCGGCGCGCGAGCTGCGCAAGGGTGCCGACTTCTCCGTACGTGTGCGGTACTCGGGCAAGCCCGTCGGGGAGGGCTGGCACCCCATGGCCGACGGCGGCGTCGCCATCAGCGGCGAGCCGCACTCCGCCACCACCTGGTACCCGGCCGACGACCACCCGTCCGACAAGGCAACCTTCCGCCTCACGGCCACCGTCCCCGACGGCTGGAGCGCCGTCGGCAACGGACGGCCGGGCCCGGTGACCGTGGACGGCACTGGCCGTCGCACCTTCCGCTGGTACGAGGACCGCCCCCTGACCACCTACGCGAGCATGGTGGCTATCGACCGCTTCACCGTGCACAGCTCCGCGCTGCCCGACGGCACCCCGGTCGTCAACGCCTACAGCCCCGACGCGCTGATCGACCCGGACGCCGAGGCGCTCCAGGAGGACATCCTCGGCTTCCTGGCCTCGCGGTTCGGCCCGTACCCGTTCTCCTCGGCCGGGGCCGTAGTGCTGGCCGGTCCGTCCGGTACCGGCCCGGTCGACCTGGAGACCCAGAGCCGTCCGACGTACGACACCGGACTCTTCGACGTCGCGATGGTGCACGAGATCGCCCACCAGTGGTACGGCGACAGCGTGTCCTTCACGGACTGGCGTGACGGCTGTGTCGCCGAGTGCGTGGCCACGTACGCCCAGTGGCTCTGGTACGAGCACCAGGGGGACGACCTCGACCGCGACTACTACCTGGCCACGGTGCAGGAGCACCGCACTGATCCGGAGTTCTGGAGCGTGCCGTTGTACGACCCGGGGCCCGGCCGTGAGCTGGACTCCGCGCTGTACGCGCGAGGGCCGCTGATGCTGCACGCCCTGCGACGCACGGTCGGCGACAAGGCCTTCTTCGGCATCCTGCGCACCTGGCCGGCCATGCACCGCTACGGCAACGCCTCCTGGCCCGAGTTCGAGACCCTGGCCGCCGAACGCTCCCACCAGGACCTGCGGGGTTTCTTCACCGCCTGGGCGCACGGCACGCAGATCCCTTCCGACCGGTACTTGTTCCCGGAGGGCCTGCCGCGGGCTGCGACGGGTTGACGTACCAGGTGCAGGAACGGGGCCGTGAGGAACGCACCGGGCTACGACCGTCAAGCTCACGATTCCGGCCCTCCGCGCGATCGCGGGCCGCATCTCGCAGTGCAGAAAAAAATCTCGCAGTGCAGAAAAAAGGGGGGCAGGGCCTCACTTGGCTCGCTGTCCGACACGCAGGACGGTCAGGTAACGGCGTGACGCGCGGTCGCCCATGCGCGAGCGGATGCGCTCGGCGACGGCGTCGAGCAGAGGCTCACGGACATCCTGGTCGAGCCTGCGATACAGCGACAATGAGCGAAGGTGATCGGCGAAGCCGTCCCCGGTGAACCACTGAACGGTTGGATACCAGCGCACGATCGTCGGGCCGAACAGTCCTCCGGGATCGTCGACCATGCCCCAACCCTCGTCGGTGGTGCGCACCTCGTCCTCCAGCGGTGGATGACCCCAGTCGGGGTTTCCGGGGCAGAACCTCTCGTGCAGATCGGCGGTCTCGGCGTACGCCTGCGGCTCTCCCGGCCGGCGGACAACGACGTGGCCGAGCAGCGCCATCCACCCTCCGGGAGAAAGCACGTCGTGCGCTCGCTGCCAGCCGGTCGACGGGTCGACCCAGTGCCACGACTGCGCAGCCACGAGAACATCGAAGCGTCGACCGCGGTCGTCCCACTCCTCAAACGTCGACCTCTCGACGTCGACGTTGGCGAAGGAAGCGAGTCGCCGTCGAGCCAGTGCGGCCATGTCCGCGCCAGGCTCGACGGCGGTCACCGAGCATCCGAGCGTGGCCAGTGTGCGCGTCGCCTGACCGGTACCGCAGCCCACCTCCAGCACCGACGACCTTTCGTGCATGCCGGTGATGGCGCAGAGATCCGCGAACAGTTCGTCGGGGTATCCCGGCCGGACCCGGTCGTAGAGTTCCGGAACCTCGTCGAACAGTCGGCCGAGGGCGTGGCGTTTCGGGCGCATCTGCGGATCATCGGTCACGAGCGCACAAGCTATTGGGCTTGTCCGTGAGGACGCCACTCGTTTACCAGCAGCCACTGAGACGCTTTCGGCGGTAGTTCAGGGAGAAGGTTCGAGAAGTGCCCGTTCGACGACGGACGGACCGGACGGGTTGCGGGGGTGAGGGAAGACAGCGGGCATGGATGAACCCGTCCCGTGTGTCCAGGAGACAGGGACGCGACCACGCGCACACCGAGCACTCCACC
>NZ_JOGP01000051.1:0-6344 GCF_000719505.1 Streptomyces sp. NRRL B-3229
GATGGACGCGACATGCGTGCCGTGACCGAACTTGTCCGTCGCGTCAGCCGCGGCGGAGAAGTTCTTGGACTCGATCACCTGCGTCTTGAGGTCCGGGTGGGTCGCATCGACACCGGTGTCCAAAACGGCGATCTTGACGCCCTTGCCGTCGTAGCCGGCCGCCCACGCCGTGGGAGCGCCGATCTGCGGCACGGACTTGTCCAGACTGGCCTTGCGGACACCGTCGAGCCAGACGTGCGCGATACCGGAGGCGGGGAGTGGCGGAGCGTGCCCGCGTCCCGGACCTCGGCCTTGGCCGCGCTCGCCGCGCCCTGGTAGCCGACGATGACCTTCAGTCCCTTGGCCTGGGACTTGCGGACGGCGGCCGTCGGACGGCAGCACATAGGTGTGGCCGTCGGCCTTGCGGAGCTGCACCGGTATGTGCGCGCGTCCCTTCGCGGGCTCCAGGCCGACGACGCGGCCCTTGGCGTCGACGACGACACGGTCACCGGTGATCAGAGTGATGCGGTGGTGGGGCGTGAGCTGGGCCTTGCCGGACCGCGAGACGCTCGCGGTCTGTTGCGCGTCCGCCGAGGCGGGGCTGGTCATTCCCGCCGCGAGCGCTACCGCGGCCGCCGTGGCGATCGTGGCCGCGCATGCCTTTTTCACTTGTCTGCGCAAGATTCCCCCTTGCAGAAGGACCGGGTGAATTCCCCGTTCACCCGGGCGGGGGGAGTTTCGCACGCATGTACGTGCACCCCCCGGTGCCCGCAGTATGCCGAGGGGTGATCACCACGTTCAACAGACAAGTCACCGACAGCAAAGTCTGTTACAAGACCGCCGGGTTCAGAGGGAGTTGAGGCCGTGCTCCGCCCGGATAGCGAAACGCGCCCGCCACCCGTGAGGGCGGCGAGCGCGTTTGGCGGCGTTCTGCGGAGCGCTCGGCGTCAGACCGCCGAGCCCGCCTTCCAGTCGGCCCAGCTCAGGTTCCAGCCGTTGAGGCCGTTGTCCGGGGCCACCGTCTTGTCGCCGGTGTTCTTGACGACCACGACGTCACCGACGATCGAGTGGGTGTACATCCAGTACGCCGCGGTGCCGGTGTCGTTGGCGCCCTTGGTGTCGGACAGGCCCACGCAGCCGTGACTGGTGTTCACGGAGCCGAAGATGGACTTGGCGCCCCAGTAGTTCCCGTGCATGAAGGTGCCGGAGTTGGTGAGCCGGATGGCGTGCGGCACGTCCTTGATGTCGTACTCGCCCTTGCCGTCGTCGTCGGTGAAGCCCACGGTCGCGCCGTTCATGCGCGTCTCCTTGAACTTCTCGGACATCACCATGACGCCTTCGTACGTCTTGTTCTCCGGCGAGCCGGCCGAGATCGGGATCGTCTTGATCGTCTGGCCGTTCTGCGTGACCTTCATCTGCTTGGTCTTGGCGTCGACGTACGAGACCTGGTTGCGGCCGATCTTGAAGGTGACCGTCTTCTGCTGGACGCCGTAGACCCCGTTGGCACCCTCCACCCCGTCGAGCGCGAGCTTCAGCGTGACGGTGGAGTTCTCCTTCCAGTAGTCCTCGGGGCGGAAGTCGATGCGGTTGGCGTTGAACCAGTGACCGACGACCTCCTGACCGCTGCTGGAGGAGACGGTGATGCCCTTCTGGACGGCCGCCTTGTTGGTGATCGCCTTGTCGAAGTTGATCGACACCGGCATGCCCACGCCGACCGTCGAGCCGTTCTCCGGCGTGAAGTTGCCTATGAAGCTGTTGGCCGGGGAGACCGTCGTGAAGGAGGCGTTCTCGTGGGCGGCGAGCCCGTCGGCGTCCTTGGCCTCCGCGGCGACCTTGTAGGTCGTGGAGCGCTCCAGCTGGGCGTCGGGCTTCCAGCTGGTCTTGTCGGCGGACAGCTGGCCGGGGACCTTCGCGCCGTCCGCGGTCGTCATCGTCACGGCGGTGAGCGTGCCCTTGCTCACGGTGACGGCGGCGGAGTTGTTGATGGAGGCGTTGTCGGTGCCGTCCTTGGGCGTGATCCTGATCTCGGCCTGGGAGCTCTTCTTGGCCGCCGCCTCGTCGGCCTTGGCCTGCGAGGTGTCGCCGCCGCCCTTCGAGGAGGAGTCGTCGCCACCGGAAGAACAGGCGGAAAGCACCAGTACCCCGCCGAGCAGTGCGGACGCGACCGTCAGGCCCCTGCGCCGCTTGCTGACCGTCATCACACGCTTCTCCATCGTTGCCGAATCCCCAGAAACCCCGAGGGTCCCCGTCAATGAACCTAAACGCTACGACCGGTTCGTCCCGTTCCACCTTCTCGGAAGGTGTGGGGCACACCACGTCCGCTGTGGCGGAGGGTGCGTCTGTCGGTTCGTGCGACTCCTGAGACGACGAAACCCCGGGCGGCGGTTGCCACCCGGGGTCAGTCGTTCCCTGGGCGCGCTCAGCCGACAGCCTCTTCTTCGTCGTCCTCCTCGACATCATCCCCGTCGAGGTCCCAGTCCGGCGAATCCGGGTCGTAGTCGATCTGCTCACTGCTCCACGAGGCCTGGGCCAGTTCGACCCCGGGCACCTCCCCCACCAGGTCGAACGGGTCCACGAGATAGGCGAGGGCCTCGGCAGTGTCTTCTGTCACAGCGCCCTCGGCGTGCGCCCGCTCCTCGTCCGGCATGTCCGGATCCTCCGCGATCCGCTCCAGCGCGGCCCGGCTGAGGGCGTCCTGGTCGTCGACCTCGACGACGAGTTCCACCCGAAGCCGTACAAAGCGTGATGTCTCTTCAGTGCTCATGCCCGGAGAGTACGGCCCGTCGCTCCCGTGACTTTCCCGTGACCCGCGTCTTTCACTAACATCGCCCCACACGGCCAATTCGCCAGTGCCACAAGGGGATCGATATTCCGTGTCATCCGTTCGCCGTCCGTTGCTGACCGCCACCGCCGCGGGGACCCTTCTGGGTGCCCTCTGGTTCGTCCCGTCCGCCAACGCGACCCAGGACAAGCCGGTCAGAACCGAGCCGTCCGTGCAGGCCACGGCGCAGGCGCGGGTCACGACCACGGGCGCGGAGACGACCGGGGACGGCGCCGAACTCGCCGACACCGGCAGCATCGACACCACGCCGTACGTCGTCGGCGGCACCCTGTTCCTCACGCTGGGTGCCGGCTTCGTCGTCTATTCGGTACGCCGGGAACGCCTCGGTTTTTAAACGCGCTTGACGTTTTCTTGGCCGTCCCTTCATGGTCCGCTCGTGAAGGGTCCACCGGGGGGGACGCACAGCCACCGCGGCGACCGCCGTGCTCGACGCGCAGGTGGCCGCGCTCAAGTGACACCGAGGGCCCCCGCCGTGGTCGTACGGCAGGGGCCCTGGTCGCTGTCTAGCGCAGCGGTCCGGTGACGGCCTCGACCGCCTCCACCAGCCGCCCTTCCCGCACGAACACGTCGGCGGCGGCGAGGTCAGGCGCCAGGAACCGGTCGGGACCGGGGCCCTCGACACCGGCCTTGCGTACGGCCGTGATGGCGGCCTGGGTCGCCGGCGCCGGGCGCAGCCCCTCGCGCAGCTCGACGGCGCGCGAGGCGGCGTAGAGCTCGACGGCGAGGACCCGGGTCAGGTTGTCGACGGCGGTGCGCAGCTTGCGCGCGGCCGACCACCCCATCGACACGTGGTCCTCCTGCATCGCGGACGAGGGGATCGAGTCCGCGGACGCCGGGACGGCCAGCCGCTTCAACTCGCTGACCAGCGCGGCCTGGGTGTACTGGGCGATCATCAGCCCGGAGTCGACCCCGGCGTCGTCGGCGAGGAACGGCGGCAGCCCGTGGGACCGGTTCTTGTCGAGCAGCCGGTCGGTCCGCCGCTCCGCGATGGACGCGAGGTCGGCGACGGCGATGGCGAGGAAGTCGAGCACGTAAGCCACGGGCGCGCCATGGAAGTTGCCGTTCGACTCCACCCGACCGTCGGGCAGCACAACGGGGTTGTCGACGGCCGACGCCAACTCCCGCTCCGCCACCAGCCGCGCATGGGCCATGGTGTCCCGCCCGGCCCCGGCGACCTGCGGCGCGCAGCGCACGGAGTAGGCGTCCTGGACGCGGGGCGCGTCGTCCTGGTGATGCCCGGTGAGCTCCGAACCCTCCAGTACGGCCAGCATGTTGGCGGCGGAGGCCCCCTGCCCCGGGTGCGGCCGGATGGCGTGCAGCTCGGGCGCGAGCACCCGGTCGGTGCCGAGCAGCGCCTCGAGGCTCAACGCGGCGGTGATGTCGGCGGACTTGTAGAGCATGTCGAGATCGGCGAGGGCCATCACCAGCATCCCGAGCATGCCGTCGGTGCCGTTGAGGAGGGCGAGCCCCTCCTTCTCCCGCAGCTCGACGGGAGCGATCCCGTGCTCGGCGAGCAACTCCCCGGCAGGCCGCACGACACCGTCGGGCCCCTCGGCGTCCCCCTCCCCCATCAGGGTCAGGGCACAGTGCGACAGCGGCGCGAGATCACCCGAGCACCCGAGGGAGCCGTACTCGTGCACGACCGGCGTGATCCCGGCGTTGAGCACGTCGGCCATGGTCTGCGCGACCTCGGGCCGCACCCCGGTGCGTCCCGAGCAGACGGTCTTCAGCCGCAGGAACATCAGCGCCCGTACGACCTCCCGCTCCACCCGCGGACCCATTCCGGCGGCGTGCGAGCGCACGATGTTGCGCTGCAACCGGGCCCGGAGTTCCGGGCTGATGTGCCGGGTCGCCAGGGCGCCGAAGCCGGTGCTGACGCCGTAGACGGGCTCGGGCTTGGCCGCGAGCGCGTCCACGATCCCGCGGGCGGCCGCCAGCGCCGAGACCGCCTCCCCGGAGAGCTCGACCCGGGCGCCGCCGCGCGCCACGGCGAGGACGTCGGACGCGGTGACCCCGGACGTCCCCACCACCACAGTGTGCATATCCATATTCAGGAGCGTACGCATTGAATTCGAGGATGTCACTACTGGGTCGGGGTTACGCCCCTTACCGTCCCCGGCCCCTCAGGTGGGCCGCCCCCGGAACCGCCGACGCTCCGGCGAGGCCTCGGAAGGCGCGGTGTCCGCCAGCCGTACGACCGGGTCCTCGGCCCCGCCCCGCCCGGCCACCACCGGCGTCGTGGCCCGCTCGGCCTTGGCCCGGTACTGCGCGGCATCTGCGAGCCGGAACAGCCGCCGGGCCGACCGCACGGGTCCGATGGGATCCGCGGTCGAGGCGACCCCGCACGCCACACCCTCCCCCAGCTCCAGCTCCCCGGCCCTCCGGCACAGTTCGCCGGCGGCCCGCACCACGTCGTCGGCGTCGGGCCCGACCGCGAGCAGACAGAACTCGTCCCCGCCGAGCCGCGCGGCGAGCGCCCCCGGCAGCATGGCCCCGCACAGCGACAGCACCGAGCCGAAACGTTCCAGCAGCCGGTCCCCCACGGCATGCCCCTGGGTGTCGTTCACCCTCTTGAGCCCATTGAGATCACACACGACGAGACTGACGACGACCCCGTCCCTCTTGTGCCGCTCGACCGCCTCGTCCAGCCGCATGTCCACGGCCCGGCGATTGGCGAGCCCGGTCAGCGCGTCCGTGAACGCCAGCCGCCTGGCCTCCTCCAGCCGCTCCGCCTGGGCGATCCCAGCGGCGACGACGGCGGCCAGCACGGTGGCGAAGTCGGCGTCCTCCCGCCCGAACAGCGGGGCGCCGACGGGCCGGGCCACGTACAACTCGCCCCACGCCCGCCCGTTCAGCACGATCGGTGCGACAACGCAACACCCCCTCCCCCTCCTGCGCAGGGCGGCGACCCGCTGATGCACATACCCCGGCCGCCCTCCCGCCGCGGGCCCCTCCGCCGTCTCCACCCACGCGTTGGGCTCCCCACCCCCGGCCCACCGCTCGTGCAGGAACTCGGTGATCTCGGGGAACTGGTGCACGGGGTAGGCCTCCCCCTCGGGAAACTCCTCCTCGCCGGCCACGCGATCACCGACATTGACGAGGACCCTGAGCCGCCCGAGCTCCCGCTCCCACACCGACAGCGCGGCAAAACTCCCCCCGAGCGCACGGCACGCCCCACCGGCAGCGGCCCGCCACGCCTCCCGCGAGCCGTGGGCCGCCGCCATGCCCTGCGCCAACGAGACGACCGCGGCCAGCCGGATGTCCTCACCCATCGCTCCAGGTTAGGGAGGTTTCGGGCGGGGACCGGGGTGAGGTTGGGCCGTTCGGGGACGGGGGGTGCGGCGCCTATGGGGGTGCCGGGTTCGGTTGTTCGGCGGGTGCGGGTCCGTTGCGGCCGGCCGCGCCCCCGCTGCGCTGGGCTTGAGCCGGGCGCCTACGGGGGTGCCGGGTTCGCTTGTTGGGCGGCTTGAGGTCCGTCGTGGCTGGTCGCGCAGTTCCCCGCGCCCCTGGGGAGTTGCAGTCC
>NZ_JOGP01000052.1:0-6042 GCF_000719505.1 Streptomyces sp. NRRL B-3229
CGTCCCCGGCGGCCCCGCGCGCCCGTCCCCGGGTGCCCCGGGCTCCCGTGCTCCCTCCCCCTGCGCGCTGGAGGCGTGCACGGTGCCGCCGTGGGCTTCGACGAGTTTGCGGACGATGGACAGGCCCAGGCCGCTTCCACCGCCCTGTCGGCTGCGGGACTTGTCCGCCCGCCAGAAACGGTCGAACACCTTGGGCAGGTCGTCCTCGCCGATACCGGAGCCGGTGTCCTCGACGCCGAACACCACCTGGTCGCCCAGGGGACGTACGGACAGGGTGACCGTGCCGCCGGTGGGCGTGTGCCGGATGGCGTTGGACACCAGGTTCCCGATGGCCTGGCGCAGCCGCAGCGAGTCGGCCTTCAGCCACGGCCGCTCCGGCGGGGACCACACCCGCAGCTCCACTCCGGCGGCACCGGCACTGCCCTGATGGGCGCGCGCGACCTGGGCGAGCAGAGCGGCCGCGTCCACGTCCTCCGGGTGCAGTCTCAGCGCACCGGCGTCGGCGGCCGCGAGGTCTCGCAGGTCGTCGATGATGTGCTGGAGGAGCAGCGCCTCCTCCAGGAGCGAGGAGATGAGGGGCTTGTCCGCCGCTACGACACCGTCCTCGACGGCTTCCAGCCAGCCCCGGACGTTCCCCAGCGGGGTACGCAGCTCATGGGCCACGTCGCTCACCAGCGCCCGGCGCAGCCGCTCCAGCTCCCGGCGCCGGCTCGACATGAGGTTGAACGCCACGGCGAGCCTGCCGAGTTCGTCGTCGCCGGTGACCTCCACGCGCGCGTCCTCGTCCCCCTCGGCCATCCGCTGAGCCGCACCGGTCAACGCCCGCAGCGGCCTGACCATACGGGTGCCGACGACCAGGGTGACCGTCACCGTGAGGAGCAGCACCACGAAGGTGACCCCGGCGATCCTCAGACGATTGGCTCCGGAGAGGTCGAAGAACGTGGCGATCTTCTGTTCGGGCGCGGTGGCGAAGAGCAGGGCCGGCGGAGCCACGTAGGGGGAGAGCTGGTCGCGACGCGCGGTGGAGATGCACGCCGTCACCGCACGGCTGTTCGGGGCGCCGCGGGCCGTGGAGGGCGTCCAGCTCAGGTCGTCGGCGAGTTGCACCGGGGCGGCGTGACGGGCGGTCAGGCACGCGTTGACGAGCCCCTCCAGCTGAGCCTGGGCCCGCTTCTCGGTGGGCGTGCGTTCGAGCAGGATGTCGACCCCGCACCGGTCGCCCGCGGTCAGGACCCGGCCGTTGAGCTCGATCTCCGGACGGCCGTTCGGGGCCTGGACGATCTCGACGTCCGCCGCCCCTCCTCTGCCCTGCTGACAGGACGACAGGACGCGGGACGCGGTGATCCGCAGTGCCGCCTTCTCCTGAGCGGGCAGCCGGAAGGGCCCGACCGCCCGCGGGTCGATGCGGTCGGACAGTTCGCCGCCGTGACCGCCCACGAGCGTGATGTCCACGGCGAGCGCGTCGACGGTCGCCGACGGTGTGTCGGGCAGCGATCCCGCTGACCGCGAGTTCCTGCCGTCGGAGTCCGCCAGCAGGCGGCGGTTCTCGTCGGTGAGGGTGATACGGCGGCCGGTCTCGCGGGCGAGGGCGCGCATCGTCGGCTCGACCCCTCGCCAGTCGGGGTGCGTGGCGGCGAAGCCGACCAGTGCGTCGTACACCCGCGCGTCGTCGGCGATGGCCTGGCCGCGCTCACGTCCGATGGCGACCGCGGTCACGCTGACGACGAGCCAGGCGGTCGCGACGACCGAGCACAGGGAGACCAGCACGCACACCGCGAGCAACCGTGTCCGCAGGCTGCTGCGCAGGGGTATGTCAGCACGCATGGGCGGAATCGGCCGTGTCGTCAGGCCCTGCCCCCGCCGGTGGTTCGGCGGCTTTGTAGCCGACGCCGTAGACCGTGAGCAGCCGTTCGGGCCGCGCGGGATCGCGTTCGATCTTGCGGCGCAGATTCATGACGTGTCCGTCGACCGTGCGGGTGGTGACGTAGCGGTCGATGCCGTGCAGGTGCTCCAGGATCTGCTTCCTCGTGAAGACCCGGCCGGGCGCCGAGGCCAGCACTTCGAGTACGCGGAACTCACCGGGCGTGCAGTCCACCAGACGCCCCTCCACCCGTATCTCGAACCGGCCGGGGTCGACCACGAGCGAACCCACGGCATGCACGGGTTGGGCAGGGCGCGGCGCGGTCCCGATGGCCGGGGCGGGGAGCTCAGCGTCGGCGGCCTCCGGACGGCGGGTGCGTCTGAGCAGGGTACGGACGCGGGCCACGAGCTCGCGGGGGCTGCACGGCTTGGTCATGTAGTCGTCGGCGCCCAGGTCGAGGGCGAGCAGCAGGTCGTCCTCCTCCGCGCGCGCCGTGAGCATGAGGACGGGGACGTCGGACTCGCGGCGCAGGACCCGGCAGACGTCCAGACCGTCCACGCGCGGCATCATCCAGTCCAGCACCACGAGATCCGGCATGCGCCGCCGGATCTGCTCCAACGCGGCCCGCCCGTCGTGGACGACCTCGACCGAGTGGCCTTCCC
This sequence comes from Streptomyces sp. NRRL B-3229, assembly GCF_000719505.1. Taxonomy (NCBI): domain Bacteria; kingdom Bacillati; phylum Actinomycetota; class Actinomycetes; order Kitasatosporales; family Streptomycetaceae; genus Streptomyces; species Streptomyces sp. NRRL B-3229. The sequence goes on from NZ_JOGP01000052.1 coordinate 2,524, forward strand.
GCTCCAGGTACAGGCGGATGAGGTCGGCTTGTTTGGCGTCGTCGTCGGCGAGCACCACATACGCACACATGGTCGCCATCGTAGGGAGGAGCGGCGGTCGAATCGCTGCGAGAGGGCGGAAGTTGGGGACGGGCTACCGGACTCCGACAGGAACGGAACCGGTTCCTGACATTTGACCGGTGAGTTGCTGCACGGGCCGCGCGCCCCTCGTGGCCGCTTCGCCGCCTCGTTGAGTCCTTTTGTGCCGTAACGGGTTGGAGAATCGATTCGTCGAACGCTCATCCTTGTTGTGTAGGAAATGTGTGCATGGTGTGATTGAATCTTGTACGACGCGATCGAACGTCTCCGCTCTGCCTTCGTCCGGCGGTCACCCCGGTGTGCGCTTCCTCCGCGTTCCCCGACCCGGGGCGACTGCCGGCACGCCGCATGTGTGCTGCTTTCGGCCGTCACACGTGCGAAAGGGTCCTCGAATGACCGCTAACGTCTCCAACTTCTATTACGGCGCCGTGACTCCCGTCGCCGCCTACCTGATGGCCTGCCTCGGTGCCGGTCTCGGGCTGCGCTGCACGACGCGCTCGCTGCGGCGGCCCCAGCGCAGAGCCGGGTGGCTGGCGCTGGGGGCCGTAGCGATCGGCTGCGGCATCTGGACCATGCACTTCATCGCCATGATCGGCTTCAGCGTCCAGGGCGCCCTCGTCGGCTACGACACGACGAAGACGATCCTGAGCCTCGCCGTCGCGATCCTCGTCGTCTCCGGCGGGGTGTTCCTCGTCGGCTACCGGGGCGCTTCCCCGGCGACCCTGGCAACGGCCGGCACGGTCACGGGTCTCGGGGTCGCTGCCATGCACTACCTGGGCATGGCAGCCATCCACACCAACGGCACTCTGCACTACCACACCCTCACGGTGGTCATGTCCGTCGCCATCGCCATCGTCGCCGCCACGGCGGCACTGTGGGCCGCGGTCTCGATCCACGCGCTGTGGGCCAGCCTCGGCGCCAGCCTGGTCATGGGCGTGGCGGTGACCGGCATGCACTACACCGGCATGGCCGCCGTGTCCGTCCACCTCACGGGCGCCTCCGCGGGCGCCACGTCCTCCGCGAGCCTGCTCTCGTTCCTCCTCGTCATGCTCGCCGGCCCCTTCATCGTCCTTGTCGTCGCCGCCGTCGTTGTCATGTTCGACCCCGACATGATGCTCGGCGACGACAACTGGGACGGGGCCGAACCGACGGCAGCCCTGGCCGACGCCCCTTACCTTCGGCAGTGACGGTCGGTGCGACCGTGGCCGCAGCACCTGCGGTCGTTCGGCCGCAGTCCTCCTGACGTCGACCGGCAAGCCGGGCTCGCCACATCGTCAGCCGGCTGATGGCGACCTGGAGTGGGCCATGGCAGTCGATACGCATCTACGCCGCCGGGTCGTTCTTTTACGCGGCTCGCGGACCGGATCGCCAAGCGTGGCCCGCGGGCTGATCCGGCGGCAGGCCGGCCGCTTCACGAGACCGCCCGCCGGCCGCGCCAGAACGGGGCAGCTCAACACCCGCGCTCGGTCGTGCGCAAGGGCATGGTCAGGACCCGCTGCCCTGTCTGGTCGCGTCCTTCGCGCGCAAGAACGTCCCGGTGCCGACTCGGCCGACCGGTCAGGCCCAGACCAGGGGCGACTGCCGAGGAGATCACGAAGGTGCTGCTCCCTGTTTCCGTCCGCCCTGGAGACCCCGCCGGCAGGCCGTGAGGAAGTCAGAAGCGCCCCGTGCTCTACAGGTGCGGCGTGATGGTGGGCAGCAGATCCTGGAAGGTGCGGCCGGTGGACGGTTCGCCGATCGCCTGCATCTGCCAGCCGCCCGGACCGCGGCGGACCTTCGCCATGATCTGCGCGGTGTGCCGCCCGCCGCCGGTGAGGGTGTAGCGGGCGAGTTCGGTGCCGGTGGTCTCGTCGACGAGACGGCAGAAGGCGTTCTGGACCTCGGCGAAGGTCTGGCCGGTGAACGAGTTCACGGTGAAGACGATCTGGTCGACGTGGGCGGGCACCCGGGTCAGGTCGACGAGGATCGACTCGTCGTCCCCACCGGTGCCGGCGCCGCCGGTGAGATTGTCGCCGGTGTGCCGGACGGAGCCGTCGTCGCTGGTCAGGTGCTGGAAGAAGACCACGTCCACGGGCTCGCCGCCGGCGAAGAGGATCGCGGAGGCATCCAGGTCGATCTCGCCTCCCCCGGTGAGCCTGGCGAGGAAGCCCTTGCGGGGCGCGGCCTGCCAGCCCAGGCCCATGCGGACCGTGGTGAGGGCGTTGCCGTCGGCCTTCTGGAGACTGATCTGCTGGCCCTTGTTCAGGTTGATCGACATGCGGGAGCCTCTCGCGTGGTGGGGCGGGGATTGCCGGCGGATGTGGGGGAGGTCGTCGTCGGTCGGTGGGGCCGAGCCGGGTGGTGCCGGGCGGGAAGGGGTCTCACTCAGGTAGTGACGCAGGCGAGGCAGCATTCCCTGTGCCAAGAGCGCCCGTTGCCACTCCAGCCGCGCTTGTTCCAGGCGGGCGGGTGCTGCGGGACCGCCCCGTCGCCGTACCGCCTGGATGAGCACGGCGACGAGGGCGATGAGCGCGCTCACGGCCGCGAACAGCGCCAGGATCCAGCCCGCGGTGGCCGGTGAGCCGGCCGAGGAGCGTTGTGCGTCGGCCAGTCGGAGCGCGTAGCCGAGCACGAGCAGCGCGGCGCCGGCCGTCGCCGCCACGGCCGGCGTGAGTACGGCCAGGGCCGACAGCAGGCTGCTGCTCGCCGGGCGGTCGTCGCCGCTCGCGTGGGCCGGGGCGTGCAGGGCGAGATAGCTCGCGTATTCGTCCTGTGACGCCGCCGCCATCTCGTCGGCGTCCGTGAGCGCGCGCAGACGCAGCCGGGCGGACGTCCGGCTGGTGGTGCCGGCGCCGAGGGCGGAACGGATGTCAGGGGCGTTGAGCGCCAGGTGCGGGACCGCCTCGAAGTCGGACCGGTCCTGGTGGCGCAGACGGAACGGCACGGTCACCGGAGCCTCCAGGCGAAGGGGACGGCGTGCCGCGCCCGGCGCCGCGTCCGCATCCGCAGGACCGGACCCGGCGCCGCGGCGGACCCGCCTCAGACGTTCACGCCGAAGTCGGCGGCGATACCGGCGAGCCCGGAGGCGTACCCCTGCCCGACCGCCCGGAACTTCCACTCGGTGCCGTTGCGGTAGAGCTCGCCGAAGACCATCGCGGTCTCGGTGGAGGCGTCCTCGGACAGGTCGTAGCGGGCGAGTTCGGTGCCGCCGGCCTGGTTGACGACGCGGATGAAGGCGTTGCGCACCTGCCCGAAACTCTGCGCCCGGGCCTCGGCGTCGTGGATCGACACCGGGAAGACGATCCGCTCGATCTCGGCGGGTACGGCGGACAGGTTCACCTTGATGCTCTCGTCGTCGCCCTCGCCCTCACCCGTGAGGTTGTCACCGGTGTGCTCGACCGAACCGTCCGGGCTGGTCAGGTTGTTGTAGAAGACGAAGTGCTGATCGGAGACGACTTTGCC
>NZ_JOGP01000053.1:0-5903 GCF_000719505.1 Streptomyces sp. NRRL B-3229
TCCTTGCTCAGCGAGACGTTGCCACCCTTGGACAGGGAAACACCCATGGTTCATTCCTCCACGCACGGTCGGTACGAGTCCGCGTCACGGACCCCGAGTTAGAATCTACAGCACTGTAGAAAGTTAGTCGGGTGGGGCTCGGGCCGGCGCAACTCCTGTGCGCGAGAGGGCCGGTGGGGCCTCGATAGGATGTCTGGCCGGACAGTGAGAGGGATGGCGAGAGGGATGCGGAGAGGAGGCAGGGCGTGACGGAACACCGGAGCAGTCCCCGGCGTCGGGGTCAGGGTGAGCTGGAGGCGCAGGTCCTGTCGGCCCTGCGCGAGGCGGACGGACCGGCGACCGCCGGCTGGGTGCAGGAGCGCCTGGGCGCCGATCTCGCCTATACGACGGTCATCACGATCCTGACCCGGCTGCTGGCCAAGGGCGTGGTGACCCGGGAGCGGGCGGGACGGTCCTTCGCCTGGACGCCTGCCTCGGACGAGGCCGGCCTCGCGGCGCACCGGATGCGCAGGGTGCTGGACGCCGAGAGCGACCGGGAGGCGGTGCTGGCGAGCTTCGTCACCGGCCTCGGCCCGGACGACGAGCGTCTGCTGCGGGAACTGCTGGGTCATGCGCGGGTCGAAGGGGAAGACTGAAGCCTCATGGGGGTGTTCGTCTTTCTGCCGCTGGTCCTGCCGCTCACCGCGTGGCCGGTGGCGCGCCTGGCCGAGCAGCATCTGCATCCACGCACCGCGACCCGGCTGCTGACCGCCCTGGCGGCTGCGATGGCGCTGTGCAGCACGCTGTGTCTCGGGCTGGTGATGGTGGTCGGCACCGCGCAACTGCCCGGCAATCCGCTCCCCGACGGCTGGTCCGACCCCGAGGTCCGCGCGGCCGTGCCGTTCGACGAGGTGGCCGGCAAGGTCGCCATCCCGGCGCTGATCGCCGTACTGGCGGCCTGTGGGCGGTCGTTGTGGCGGCACGGCCGGGTGCGGCGCCGGGCGCACCGGGCCCTGGCAGGGCTCCCGGACACCGGGGTGGCCGTACTGCCCGACAGTGTCCCGTACGCGTATGCGCTGCCCGGTGGCCGCCGGGACCGGGTGGTGGTGACCACCGCCCTGCTGGAGTGCCTGGAGCCGGCCGAGCGCAGGGCCCTGTTCGCGCACGAGCGTGCCCACCTCGCCGCCCGGCATCACCGCTTCCTCCTCGCGGTCCAACTCGTCTCGCTCGCCAACCCGTTGCTGCGGCCGCTGCGGACGGCGGTGTCGTACACGGCGGAGCGGTGGGCGGACGAGGAAGCGGCGCAGACGGTCGGCAGCCGCCGTACGGTGGCGCGTGCGATCGGCAAGGCGGCCCTGGTCTCCCGTGGTGCTCCGTCGCTCACTCTGGCCGGGTTCGCCGCGCCGGGGCCGGTGCCGCGCCGGGTGGCGGCCCTGCTCGGCCCCGCACCCGTCGTGCGCAGCTGGCCGTCGGTGTTCACCGAGATGGGGCCGGCGGCCTGGGGCGCGGCCGCAGGTACGGCGGTCTCCGCCATGTCGTCCGCGAACTCCGCGGTGACCATGCTCTTCATCCTGCACGCCGCGACGCCGCTGTGAACGAGACGGTCCGCCGATGAGCGCGGGGTGCCGGGCGGTGTCCTGACGGTCCGCCCGGCACCCCGCGCTCCGCGTGTCGGTCAGAGGTCGAACTCGTGCGGCGGCAGATCGAGAGCGAAGCACGCCTCGCGCACCACGGCCTGCTCGTCCTTGTCGAAGTCCCCGTCGGCACCGCCGATGATGACGCCGATCTGGATGACCGCCCGTGCTTCGGCGGGCTTCTTCCTGGCCTTGGCGATCTCCTGGAGCACGCTGACCTTGCCGAAGTCGAAGTCGGTCGTCAGCTTGGTCAGATTGTCCTCGAAACGGCGTCGCAGGTCGTCGGCGGGGAAGTTCTGAAGCACCTCGTTGGTGGAGATCAGCTGGGCCACCCGCTGCCGCTCGGACGGGTCGACGGTGCCGTCGGCGGCGGCGACCAGGGCGCACATGGCCATGCTGGCGTCGCGGAAGGCGCCGCTCTTGAGGTCGTTCTTCTTCGCCATCAGCTGGGTCTGCATCGTGGAGGCGGATTCCTTGAGTCGGTCCCACAGGGCCATGCGAACTCCATAGGTCGGTGGGGAGCCGGTCCGCCGGTCGGCGAACCGCACGAATATCTACAGCAATGTAGAAACTCGCGGTGGGGCCGACAAGTTCCCGCCGTGTCCGTGGAGTCCGGTCGAGTGCGGAAGACCCTGTAGGACGTGCCCGTGATCGGTCAGTCCTCCTCGTCCCCCTCTTCCTCCTCGCCCTCGAAGAAGTCCCCGATCTCGTCGACCACTTCGGCCGCGACCATCCCGCCGGCCACACCAACGGCCAAACCGGCCGCGCCCGCCGCGATCGCGGTGCCCATGCCGGGTCCGGGACGGCGGCCCTCGTCGTGGTGCTCGCCGCGGCCGTAGTGGTCGCCGTGTCCATGACCGTGGGCGTACGGGGCGTGGCCGTGGACGGCCTGTGAGCTGTACGCGGCCCGGTGGTCCACCAGTTGCCGGATCCAGCCGTCGACGACCGTGTTCCAGTCCTAGTGGTCGACGCCCTCGTGGGAGACGCTGAACCTGGTCACCGCGTCGTGACCGGAAGAGAACAGGCCGCCGCGCTTGTCCGCCTCCAGGACGACCTCCATCCCGCCCGGGCCCGCCAGGAGCGTCACCTCGATCTCGTTGACCTGGTGGGCGTACTGCGGCGCCGGCGTGAGCTCGATCTCCTGGTAGAAGGGCAGATGCTGGCCCGTGCCGCCGATGTGCCCGTACTCGAGGTCGGCCGACTTGAACCCGAAGCCGAGCTGCCCGAGCGCCTCCAGGATCGCCTCCTGGACCGGCAGCGGAGCGATGTTCAACTGGTCCAGGTCACCCTTGTCCTTCGCGCCGGCCACGGACAGTTCGGTCCGCACGCCCAGCACGATGCCGAGGCCCTGCCCGTACAACTCGGTGATCGGCGATTCCCAGGGCAGTGTCACGGTGAACGGAACGCTATGCCGTTCACCCGCCGCCAGCCGGAAGCCGCCGCCGACGATGAACCGGTCGAAGACGACGACGCCCTCGCTCTCGTCGTCCTCGTGCTCTGCCTCGACCCGCGCCACCAGCTCCAGGCCGATGTGCTCGATGTCGAAGTCGGCGTCACCGCCCCTGAGATGGACCTGTCCGGTCAGCGTGGAGCCGGGTCGGCCGGCACCCGGATCGAGAACCGTGTCCACCGTGGGCCCGCCCACTCCGAGCGATCCGAGCAGCCTTTTGAACACCATCGTGGCGTCCACTCCTTACGCATGTGTTCCTGTGAGGCCCTTCCCGTGTGGACCTTCTACAGGTGCGTAGAAGCTTAGGCGGCCCGGAAGCGCGGAGAGGTGAGGGCCGCGGGAGTGTGGCGCAAACGGCCGAAAATGACTGGATCCGGTGCGTAGTGGCGGCGCCGCACCCGGACCCGCGCGTCCTCTCCGGCCGGAGCAGGCTGACGCGAGGGTGGGTGTGCGGCGGAGACCTCAGGGGCGGTCCTGCTCCTTGAGTGCCTTCGCCTCGCTCTTGAAGATCCGTGCGGCCTTGCCCGCCGACCGTGTCAGCTCGGGCAGTTTCTTGATCCCTACGACCACTACGACGACGAGCAGGATCAAGGCCAGTTCACTCAAGCCGAACATCAGGTCCGCCCTTCCCGGTGGGGCCATCGGCCGAAGCGGTGAACCGGCGGCACGCGGCAACTACAGTGCTGTAGAAGCATCCCCTGGAGGGTGATCGCCCAACAAGTCCGTCTTCGAGCCGAGTTGGCCGGATGTCGTCCTTGCTGTTGCTGTTGCTGTTGCTGAGCGCCGGGCACCTGTCGGCGGGGTCCCGGCGCTCTCTGCGGCCGGAGCCGCTGGTGGCCAGGGTCAGCGCGGAGGCGAGACGTCGATGATCTTGCCCTTCGCGTCGAGCGTGTGGGTCTCCCAGTACACGTCCCACTTGTCGCCCACCTCCTGCGGCACCTTGCCCTCGGGGTATCTCGCGTACCCGGCGTCGGGCTTCTCCCCGTCCGGCACACACGCGGAGCCGGTCCCGCCCACGGCCAGCACGGGGTACTCCCCGCTGCCGCAGATGTTCTCCTTGTACTCCCAGCCCGCGCACCCCGTGAGCGAGAGCAAAGCTGCTGCGCCTGCCAACGCGGCGCCGATGCGTGCCATTCGAGGCCGCAGGCTGGAGTTGGTCAGGCTTTCGCTGCGAGGCGTGGTCACGGTGTTCTCCCTCTCGTTGTCCGGTGTGCCTCCACTCTCGTCGCCGTACAGCCACCGCCTCCTGAGTACCCGTACTCAAAGCCGGCCGCACGGATGCTCAACGTTCCTGGGTGCTGGGTCAAAGTCGCTTCAGGCGCGGTTGGTTACCATCTGGCTCCATGTCCGAGTCCGAGCACGTCCTTGACTGGTTGCAGGGCTGGTACGCCGCACAGTGCGACGGCGACTGGGAACACGAGTGGGGTGTCACGATCGGGACTCTGGACAACCCGGGCTGGATCGTGAGGATCGATCTCGAGGAGACGGCCCTGACGGACCGGGAGTACCCCCGGCAGCGGGTCACTCGAGGCGAGCACGACTGGGTGATGGCCTGGACGTCCGAGAGGACCTTCCACCTTGCGTGTGGCCCGGGCAACCTGACCGAGGGACTGTCGATATTCCGTACCTGGGCGTCCGGAGACGTCGAGGGAGCACCCTGACCAGCGCTCACGCCACGAGCGCGGGTCTGCCGCGCCGGCGCAGGTGGGCGTGCGGGCCGACCGTCTCGACGGACAAGGCGTCCGGCCGCGCGCCCCTCACCTCACCCCCCGTGCACAACCCCCGCCATGCTCACCGCCACCCCAGGGCCGGAGCCACGTGTGTCAGGATGCTCTCGATCACGTGGGCGTTGTAGGCGACTCCGAGCTGGTTCGGCACGGTCAGCAGGAGCGTGTCGGCGGCGGCGACCGCCTCGTCCTCGGCGAGCTGCTTGACCAGGACGTCGGGCTCCGCGGCGTAGGAACGGCCGAAGATCGCGCGGGTGTTGGCGTCGATGTAGCCGATCTGGTCCTTGGAGTCGGCCTCGCGGCCGAAGTAGGCGCGGTCGCGGTCGTCGACCAGCGCGAAGATGCTGCGGCTCACCGACACCCGCGGCTCACGCGCGTGCCCCGCCTCCCGCCAGGCTTCACGGTAGGCCTCGATCTGCTTGCGCTGCTGGACGTGCAGCGGTTCGCCGCTCTCGTCGTCCTTGAGGGTCGAGCTCTGGAGGTTCATCCCGAGCGAGGCGGCCCACACCGCGGTGGCGTTCGAGCTGGATCCCCACCAGATACGGTCCCTGAGGCCTTCGGAGTGCGGCTCGACGCGCAGCAGCCCCGGCGGGTTGGAGAACATCGGGTTGGGGTTGGGCTCCGCGAAGCCCTCGCCCGTCAGCACGTCGAGGAGCCGCTCGGTGTGGGCGCGTGCCATGTCGGCGTCGGTGGCGCCGTCGGCCGGCACCTGCCCGAAGTGGCGCCAGCCGTCGATGACCTGCTCCGGGGATCCCCTGCTGATGCCGAGCTGAAGTCGGCCACCGGAGATCAGGTCCGCCGCTCCGGCGTCCTCGGCCATGTACAGCGGGTTCTCGTAGCGCATGTCGATCACGCCGGTGCCGATCTCGATCCGGCTGGTCCGTGCGCCGATCGCGGCGAGCAGCGGGAACGGCGAGGCGTGCTGCCGCGCGAAGTGATGAACGCGGAAGTACGCGCCGTCGGCCCCCAGCTCCTCCGCGGCGACCGCGAGATCGATCGCCTGGAGAAGGGAATCCGCTGCCGAGCGCGTCTGCGAGTGCGGGGACGGCGTCCAGTGACCGAATGACAGGAACCCGATCTTTTTCATATCGCTTTCAACAATCAAGGTCGGGG
>NZ_JOGP01000054.1:0-5388 GCF_000719505.1 Streptomyces sp. NRRL B-3229
GCCCCGCTCCGTGGCCTGTGGCAGGATCGGCTGCGGGCGCGGGGCCGCCCGCGGGGGTCGAGGGCAGAGGACGAGTGACATGGACCGGCCGCCAGGCATGATGGACGTGGCCCGCGAAGCCGGCGTCTCGCACATCACCGTCTCCCGTGTCGTCAACGGCCACCCCTCGGTCCGCCCGGAGACCCGCACCCGCGTCGAGGCGGCCATCCAGAAGCTGGGCTACCGGCGCAACAGCGTCGCCAGGGCCCTCAAGAGCCGCCGCTCCTCCACGATCGGGGTGGTGATCGTGGGGTCGGACCTCTTCGAGCTGCCGCGCATCCTCCTCGGCGTGGAGACCGCCGCCAAGACGGCCGGCTACTGGGTGAGTCTGGCCAGCCGGCAGGGCGAGAGCACCACGGGCGACCTCGTCGAGACGCTCCAGCGGCTCACCGACCAGTCGGTGGAGGCGATCGCGGTCGTCACCGACCGGCCCGTCGCGGTGGAGGCGCTGTCCGGCCTCTCCTTCGAGGTGCCGGTGGCGGTGGTCATGTTCGGCGGCGGGTCCCACCCCGACCTGAGCTTCGTCGAGGTCGACCAGGAACTCGGCGCCCGTCTCGCGGCCCGTCACCTCCTCGAACTCGGACACCGGGACATCGCCCATCTGACGGGCGCGCTGCGCACCTTCGACGCCCGGGCGCGCGTCGAGGGCTGGCGGGCCGAACTCGCCGCCGCCGGTGCCGAAGGAGTCCTGCTGGAGGGCGACTTCAGTGCCGAGAGCGGCTTCCGTCTCGCCCATCGGCTCTGCGACGCCGACGCCGGCCCGCCCACCGCCGTCTTCGCCGGGAACGACCTGATGGCCATGGGAGTGCTGGCGGCCTTCGCCGAGCGGGGCGTCAGAGTGCCGCAGGACGTGTCCCTCGTCGGCTTCGACGACATGAAGGGCGCCGACTTCCTGGTGCCCGCCCTGACCACGGTCCGCCAGGACTTCGCCCACCTCGGCCGCAGCGCCATCGAGCAACTGGTGCGGATGCTGGGCGGGGAGCCCGCGCAGCGCCGGAGGCTCACCCCGGAACTCGTCGTGCGGCACACCACGGCCGCGCCCCGCGCGCACTCCTGAGGCTCACCCCGCCGGTGCCTCGGTCCCGGCGGGGACGTACTCGAACCACCGCACGTGCGCCTCCCCTTCACCCGTGCCCGAGGTGCCGTACAGGCCGAGGTGGACGCCCACGAAGCCACCGGCCCGTTCCGCGCTGAAGAAGGGCCGCTCGATACTGCCCACGGCCGTCGACCGGGCGCCGTCCTCGACGTGGAAGGTGTAGGCGGCCTCGTCGCTGTCCACGGCCAGGACGACCTCGCCGCCGGTGACCGGCACGGCCCCGAGGCGGCTGGAGATTCCCGCCTCCACGGCGGTCAGGACGACCTGCCGGGTGCCCTCGCTGTCGACGGTGAGGGCGAGGGTCGCGTGCCTGCGGTCGTTCTGGAAGACGACCAGCCCCGCCTCCTGCCCGGGTTCGGGGGCGATCAGACGGACGCGGGCGGCGGCACGCATCCGCAGGTGCCGCTGCGGGCGGGCGACGAACGCGGGTGTCCCGGTCGAGGTGAGGGGCTCGGGGGAGAGGCGGATGGTGAGGCCGCCCTCTCCGGGAAGCGGGGACACGAGGTCGTCTACCGGCCCCCGCCGACCGGTCCACTCCGGGCCCAGCCCGGGACCGGCGAAGTCGTCCCGCACCGGGCGCCCGTCCTGGGCCGGAGGTGCGGCGACCCCCGCGGGCAGTCGCTCCGACAGACCCACCCGGCCCGTCGACGGCGCGAACACCGGGCCCCTGCCGGTCCATTCGACGGGGACGAGGAAGACCTCGCGGCCGAGCGTGTGGGTACCGTCGGTCGGTCGTGTCCCCAGGACCACGGCCCACGTCTCACCGGCCGGGGTGTCTACGAGGTCGGCATGACCGACGTTGTGGACCGGTTCGGCCGCCCCGCGGTGGCGGTGGGTGAGCAACGGGCTTCTGGGATCGGTGGTGTAGGGGCCGGTGACGAACTCGGCGCGGGCCGCGGTGACGGCGTGATGGTGTTCGGTGCCGCCCTCCGCGGCGATCAGGTGGTACACCCCGTCCCGCTTGAACAGGTGCGGCGCCTCCACCCACGCACCCCGCACCGCGCCGTACCAGAGCGCGTACATGGGGCCGGTCAACTCCTGCCTGTGCAGGTCGAGTTCACGCATCCACAGCTCGCCCGGGCCCGTCACCTCCGGCTCGGCGGCGTCGCGGCATGCCGTGAACCAGCAACGGCCGTCGTCGTCGAAGAAGAGCGAGGGGTCGATGCCCTCGGCGTCCAGGGCGACCGGGTCCGACCACGGGCCGGCCGGATCCGCGGCCGTGAAGAGGTACGTGGTACTGCCCCGGCGGCCCCGCGCCAGAGTCACGACCACGTAGAAGGTGCCCTCGTGATGGCGGATCGTGGCGGCCCACAGACCGTCCGAGACGTCCAGCCCGGTCAGCGACACCTGTGTCGGACGATCGACGACGTGACCGAGCGGGGTCCAGCCCACCAGGTCGCGGCTGTGGTGGACGGGCAGCCCGGGGAAGTACGCGAACGACGACGTGACCAGGTAGTAGTCCGCCCCGACCCGGCAGATCGACGGGTCCGGACGGCTGCCCGGGAGCACGGGGTTGGAGAAGGTCGGCACGGGGCGAACTCCGGGGCGGAAGAAGGGGAGCGGGATTCTTCGGGTGAGACCTTGACAGCTTGTTAACGTTAACATCACCGTGGATCCCGGCCGCAGTCCTCAGCATCCCCCGAAGGGATCCCGCATGCCGACAGACCAGTCCCCGTCCTTCCCCGACCACTTCCTCATCGGCTCCGCGACCGCCTCCTACCAGATAGAGGGCGCCGCCACCGAGGACGGACGCGGTCCCTCCATCTGGGACACCTACTCCCACACGCCGGGCAAGACGTGGAACGGCGACACCGGCGACGTGGCCGCCGACCACTACCACCGCCTCGAAGCGGACCTCGACCTCATGGCCTCCCTGGGCCTGAAGGCGTACCGGTTCTCCATAGCCTGGCCGCGCATCCAGCCCACCGGCCGCGGCCCGGCCAACCCCAAGGGGCTGGACTTCTACAGCCGCCTCGTCGACGGCCTGCTGGCGCGGAGCATCGTCCCGGTCGCGACCCTCTACCACTGGGACCTGCCCCAGGCCCTGGAGGACGAGGGCGGCTGGACGAACCGGGCGACCGCCGAGGCCTTCGCCGAGTACGCCCGTATCGCCGGGGAGGCCCTCGGCGACCGGGTGGCGATCTGGACCACGCTGAACGAACCGTGGTGCTCCGCCTACCTCGGCTACGGCTCCGGCGCCCACGCCCCCGGCCGCACCGACGGCGCCGAGGCGCTGACCGCGGTCCACCATCTCAACCTCGCCCACGGGCTGGCGGTCGAACAGCTCAGGGCGGTCACCACCAACGACCCGCAGTACTCGATCACCCTCAACTTCCATGTCCTGCGCGGCGAGGGCGACGGCGCCGACGAGGCCGTACGCCGTATCGACGCCCTCGCCAACCGAGCGTTCACCGAGCCCCTGCTGCGCGGCCACTACCCCAAGGACCTCATCGAGGACACCGCCGGCATCACCGACTGGTCGTTCGTACGGGACGGCGACCTCGCCCGGATCCACCAGCCGCTGGACCTGCTCGGCGTCAACTACTACGCCACCACCCGGGTCCGGCTCTGGGACGGCGGGACGGAACGGCAGAACAACGACGGCCACAAGGACATGGGCGGTTCACCCTGGCCCGGCTCGCCCCAGGTCGAGTTCGTCGAGCAGGAGGGTCCGCGCACGGCCATGGGCTGGAACATCGACCCGGACGGCCTCGAAGAGCTGCTCCTGGACCTGCACACCCGGTTCCCGGACCAGCCGCTGGTCATCACCGAGAACGGGGCGGCCTTCGAGGACCGGGTCACCGTCGGCCCCGACGGCACCCACGCGGTCCACGACCCCGAGCGGGTCGACTACCTCCACCGGCACGTCACCGCGGCGCACCGGGCGCTGGCCGCGGGGGTCGATCTGCGGGGGTACTTCGTATGGTCGCTGATGGACAACTTCGAGTGGGGGTACGGCTATTCGAAGCGCTTCGGCATCGTCCACGTCGACTACGACACCCAGCGACGCACGCTCAAGGACAGCGCACTGTGGTACCGGGAGCTGGCGAGGACGGGGACGGTGCCGCCGATCGGTGGGTGAGGAGCGGGGTGCGGCGGTGAGCGTGCGGGGGAGGGGCGCGGAATAGCCGGTCGAGGGGGCGTGTTGCGAGGGGGTGATTGAAGCGTCAACAAATGGAGACGGCCGAGCTCTCGGTGAGGGAGGAACCATGACCGACAACCTCAACGCCTACCCGGCGAGCGACGGGGTCGCCCCCGACCGCTGGGCCAGCGCGCTGCACCTTTTCGACAACGGCCCCGGCGGAGCGCGCGAGGAGAGCACGGCCGAGCGCTGGGAGCGGGCCCGACTCCTGTTCGACGCGCGGGACTACAGCGCGGCCGCGAAGCTGCTCCCTGCGGTCGTCGAGGAGGCCCCCGAGCAGACCGGCCCGCGCCTGCTGCTGGCCCGCGCCTACTACCACTCCGCCCAACTCAAGCGCGCGGAGGAACAGTTGCGGCTGATCGTCGAGCGTGACCCGGTGGAGCACTACGCCCACCTGATGCTCGGCCGCACTCTGCAACGCCAGGGCCGCGAGGCGGAGGCGACCCCCTGGCTGCGCATGGCGGACGCCTTCGCGGGGGAGTTCCCGGACGACGAGTAAGCGGTTCCGGTGCGGGCGGGGGGGGCTTCGCTCCGGCCCGGTGGCGCCGGCCAAGGCAGTACAGCTGCCGCAGGATCAGGCCGGCTGCCACAGTTCGATCCGGTTGCCCTCCGGGTCCGTGACCCAGCCGAAGCGGCCGACGCCCTCCATGTCCTGCGTCGCGTCGGCCACGTCCGCTCCCCCCGCGCGCAGCTGGGCGAGCATCGCGTCCAGGTCGCGGACCCGGAAGTTGAGCATGGTCTGCTGGGTGCGGGACCCGAAGTAGTCGGTCCCGGCCTCGAAGGCCGCGAACACCGTGGGACCGGCCTCCGGACGCCACAGACCGTTCTCGTCGGCCTCCAGCCCCAGGCAGTCGCGGTACCAGGCGCTCAGGGCCGCGGGGTCGGTGGCCCGCAGGAAGTAACCGCCGATTCCAAGCACACGTTCCATGACGTCATCCTGCCAGGACGGTGACGGGACGGGCCGGAACAGGGCCCGTCCCGCACAGAGGAGCCCCCTCAGGGCGTCATGGCGTCGCGGACGAGTGCGGTGTCGACGAACTGTTCGAAGCGGACGATGAGTCCGCCCCGTACGACGAAGTGGTGGGCCACGCGCACGTCGATGGCTTTGCCG
>NZ_JOGP01000055.1:0-5139 GCF_000719505.1 Streptomyces sp. NRRL B-3229
CGACCTGGCCATCCTCGACGCCCTCGACATCGCGGCCGGCCCGATCGCCACCGTGAAGATCCCCTTCCGGCTCCGGTACGGCTTCCACGGCACCTGGGTGCCCGCCGCCGAGCTCGAGCGATGAAGTTCTCGTTCACGCCGTCCCATTGACAGAGAGGAAGACCGTTGCGCCTCACCAAGTGGGGTCACGCCTGTGTCCGTCTCGACCGGCCCGGTGCGGCTGTCGTCATCGACCCGGGCGAGTACACCGACCCCCAGGCCCTCGACGGGGCGGACGCCGTGCTCGTCACCCACGAACACGCCGACCACTTCGACGAGGGCCGCCTCCGGGCGGCCGCCGAGACCAACCCGGCCCTGCGGATCTGGACCAACCAGTCCGTGGCCGCCAAGCTCGTCGGTCTCGGCAACCGGGTCACCGTGGTCGGCGACGGTGATGCCTTCGACATCGACGGCATCACCGTCGAGGTGCACGGCGAACTGCACCAACTCGTCCACCCCGACCTCCCGGCCGTACCCAACATCGGCTTCCTCCTCGCCGGAAACCTCTTCCACCCGGGCGACGCGTTCACCGTCCCGCCGAGCCCGGTGGAGACACTTCTGGTTCCGGTGCACAGCCCCTGGTCCCGGACCGGTGAGGTCATCGACTACATACGGCAGATCAAGCCCCGGCTGGCCGTGGCCGTCCACGACGGCGGCCTGAGCGCCATGGGCCACGCCGTGGTGAACGGGATCGTCGGCGCCACGATAGGCGCCGACGCCACCACCCATTACATCCGGCTCGAGGCCGGGGCACCGGCCGACCTGTCCCAGCTCCCGGCCTGAGCCCGACGCCCGCCCTCGCCGGTTCACCCACCGACACTTCACCGACACAAGGAGATCACTGTGGCAACTCTTCGATTCGACACTCAGGTGAAGCAGAACCCCGACCAGGTCTGGGCCGTGCTCTCCGACGTGAGCAAGATCCCTGAGTGGTTGCCGGTCGTGGAGGAGGCGTACTTCGACGGCGTGCACCGCCACCTGAGCGGACCCGGTGGAAAACTCAAGTCACTCGTGGTGACGAATGATGACACGCTGCGCCGATTCCAGTACCGGGTCGTCGAGGGTCTGCCCCAGCCCGCCGAATTCCACCTCGGCACCATCGACGTGCTCGCCGACGGAGACGGCTCACGCGTGATCTACAGCCAGGAAATCCTCCCGGCCAGCCTGGCACCCGTCTTCGAAAAGGTCGTCAGCACGGCGATCGCGGGCATCGACAACTACTTCGCGACCCGTCCCTGAGGGAGGACGACTCGACCGACGGTCCCGCACCGCGCGATGGCCAGGTCGGGCTTGAAGTCCAGCGCGGGCCGGAGCGGCTCCCCCGCATCCGCGTGGACGTTCAGGCGCTCCTGGCCGACGTGCTCGCGGGGGACGAACTCGGCCTCGCGCGGGCGTTCCTTGTCACCCCCATCACCCCAGCCGCCCCGACCGCATGATCCCCGGAACCTGCGGTCGGGGTCTGGACGCTGTCTTGTACGAGGCCGCCCCACCGGCCCCCACCAGAGGAGCGACGATGTTTCCCACGCAACAGCCCACCAGGCGGGGCCTGTTGGCCGGCGCCGCCGCGACGGCCGCGGCCTTCCTTCTTCCCGCCTCTCCGGCATCAGCCTCCGCCCGGACGGCCCCTGTTCCGGTGACCACCGCGACCCTGCCCAACGGGTTCGGCCCCGAGGGCATCGCCATCGACCGGCGGGGCATCGCGTACTGCGGCGGCCGTCTCACCGGTGCCATCCAGCGGATCGATCTCGCCACCGGCGAGGGTACGCAGCTCGTCGCGGGGTCCGACGCCATGGCGCTCGGGCTCAAAGTCGACGCTTACGGACGGCTGTTCGTGGCCGGAAGCGAGGGCGGCGACGCCCGGGTGGTGGACACCCGGACCGGCGAACTGCTGGCCGCCTACCGGCTGTTCACCGCCCCCAGTACCGGCATTGTCAACGACCTCGTCATCACCCGTGAGGCGGTGTACCTCACCGACTCGCGCCACCCCGTGCTGTACGTGCTGCCGCTCGGCCCCGGGGGCGCGCTGCCCGCACAGTCCCAGGTGTTCACCCTCCCGCTGACCGATTTCCCCACCAGCACCGAAGGCGTCGGCATCAACGCCAACGGCATCGTCTCCACCCCGGACGGCACGGCGCTGCTGGTGATGCACAGCAGCAGCGAGCTGCTGTACCGCGTGGATCCGCGGACCGGCGCCACCTCCGTGGTCGACCTCGGCGGCGAGTTCCCGCTGCCCGGCGACGGCCTGCTCCGCATCGGGCACACCCTCTACGTGGTGTGCAACTTGGCGAACGAGGTCGCCGTCGTAACCCTCGACAGGACCGGCCGTACCGGTACCGTGACCGCGCGGATCACCGACCCCTCATTCGACGTGCCGACGACGGTGGCGGCGTACCGCGGACGGCTCTATCTTCCCAACGCCCGCTTCGCCCTCCCTGTCGAGCCGACCACGACGTACGACGTGGTGTCGGTGCCGATCCCGTAGCGCGCCCCGGTCCGGGCCCGGGGGGCGGGCTCCCGACCCGTCGACAGCCGTACGGCTCCGGCGGCGGCAGCCGCGCGAGGAAGGCCGGACGCGCTGACAAGAGCCGCATTGCACGACGCCCACCGCCGACGCTGTTCCACATGATCGCCACGCTGGTGCCCGGGGGCGGGCGGTCCCGGGCCGGACCACCGAGCTGGGCGGTACGGCCTCCTACGAGGACGTCCAACAGCACTTCGCCGGCAGGCACCCGTGGGGCTTGGCCGCCCGACACTGCCAGGACACGCCACACCAGAAACTGCAGGCCCCTTACCCGAATGCGTAACAGCCCTCCGACTCTGCGCCTCCGTCGATCCTGCGAACGGCTGGTCGCACGCAGCCCGGGTAGCCGTTGTGCTGGTCTGAGAAGACGATGAGCCGCCGATGACGCCGTCGGCGTGACATCGCGGCGCAGCCGCAACCGCACACCGCCGTCTCGGTCTCTCCCCCTGCACATCACCCGCTGCTGAAGGAGACCGACGTGAGCCTCGCCCTCGACCACCACACGCCGCACGCCTTCGTCGACCCCTACGCCGCCGACCCGGCAGAGACCTGGCCCCCGGCCGCCGGGCTGGACGCGGACTGCCTGCTGCCGCCGCCCAACCCCGCCGAGCGCCTCAGCATCCTCATCGCGCCCCGCGACCAGCACCGCCTGGCCCTGTACGCCGCACTCACCGCCGCCGGTATCCCGCCGCGGCCCGAAGACCGCGAGGCCATCGACCAGCTCAGCGCCCTGTCCGCCAGCATCAACACCACCCTGCAGCGCTGGCTGCATCACACCGCATGAAACGGACGCAGACACCCGGGGTCCGCCCCTGCGCGCTGGACGCGTACGGACCCCACCATCAAGCACCGATCACCCCCCGCACTCACGCAGGCACCACAATAGAGGACCGAGATGAGCGACGAGGACGAACCGACCGGACCCGACCTCGAGCCCGGGCACAACGGCTTGGTCCGGGTCACCGACGGCGCCACCATCGTCATCCCCGGCATCCACACCGGCAACGCCGACATCACCGTCACCCTCCACAAAGCAGAACCCGCACCCGACAACGGCACCTGGCAGGAGATCATGGAAGTCTCGGCACACTCCGCATCCGGCGACCTCAAGGTCCGCGCCAAGGCGGACGACCTGCACGAAGAACTCCCCGTCCTGTCATTCCACCGTCCCGGCCACTACCGCCTGCGCCTGCACGCCCGCGGCCGGGACACCGCCAGCACCCCGACACCGGACCAGATCACCGAGTGGCACCTGATCCAGGCCTGGCCGGAACCCTCCCACTAGGCACAGGTACCCCGCCTGACCGACAGCTACGGCGCGTCCACCCGCGCACGGTGACCACCACCTTGCCCGCCCGACCCCGTGGCAGGCGGGCAAGGTCGGCTCACAGCCCCTCCTTACCGTGCTGATGGCCGCGGGGGGCTGATGGGACGGCCATTGCGTGTTGGGGCTGAGGCCGGAGCACCTCGACGAACGGTGTGCGGTCCGGTACCTGTGATCGTTTCAGGCCACCGTGAAGTCGGCCGCCTTGGTGTCCAGGGTCGTGTCGCCGTCCTTGGTGGTGACCAGGACGGCCACATGCCACAGCCCCTTCGGGGAGCCTTCCGCGTCAGCGCGGGTGACAGCGGCCTTGTCGGTGCACCGCTGGCCGTCCCCGCCCGAGGGCTTGCAGACGGCCGACTCGGCGGAGGCCATGTCCTTGGCCGTCAGCCCCTGCTTCGCGAAGGACGACTTCTCCGGCCAGGCCAGCACCTTCACGCTCTTGACCTCCGAGGATGCGGAGACGTCGGTGGTGAAGGCGAACGAGCCGTCGCGGCCGGCGTCGGGAGCGGTGTAACGGGCCGCGCTGTGCGCCGGCGCCGGCGACTGGTCCCCGGCGTAGGCGAGAGCGAAAGCACCCGCACCACCGAGCACGACGACACCGGCAGCAACGGACACGACGATACGACGCGACATGAGAAGTTCTCCTGACAGGCTCAGCTCTGGATCCCACCGGCGCTCTCGTCGGCGCCGTGCACCCATCCTGGCCGCGCCGCACCCGCCGGGAATGAGCACGCGTACTCAACTGCGTTCTGAGTAAGGGCCGTTGCACCGCCCTGGCCGAGAGGCCGCCGTCGGCCATCGCGACAGCCGGGACGGCCCCCCGGCACGGGCGGCCGCTCTCTATGCGGAAACGGACAGCACCAGCAGGGCCGCCGCAAGAACCACGTGCGCCAGGAGCAGCCAGGCCAGCATGCGCTGCCGCAGGGCGCGGTAGCGCGTCTCGTAGGCTCGGCGGAGATCTTCCGCCCGGGCGGCCGTGCGCTGCCACGACCTCTTCGACAGCGCCAGGTGTTCCGCCACGAACTCCCGCTCCAGCGCCTCCTGTTGTACGTCTGTCAGCCATCCGAGCCGGGACGCTGCGCGCGCTGCCGCCGCGCGGCCCTCGTCCCGTGCGGCGGCCAGCAGGAGATGTCCCTCGATCTGCCGGACCAGAGCGCGTTCCGCTTCCACGGTCATCGCGCGCTCAACTCCTTTTCCGCTTGCGGTACTAACGGGTGGTTCAGGTCGAACGCCGGGGATTCGCTGCGGATGCGGG
>NZ_JOGP01000056.1:0-5155 GCF_000719505.1 Streptomyces sp. NRRL B-3229
CCCCGTGGTCTCCAACGTCACCGGAAAGCCCGCGACTTCGGGTGAGCTGACCTCTCCCGAGTACTGGGTGCGACACGTCCGCGAGGCCGTCCGTTTCGCCGACGGGGTGAGTGCGCTGCACGAGCAGGGTGTCACCGTCTTCCTGGAGGCCGGGCCCGACGGTGTGCTCACCGCACTCGCCCAGGGCGTCCTCGTGGACACCACCGACGCCGGATTCGTCACGCTGCTGCGCAACGGTGTCGCCGAACCGCGTTCCGCCGTCACCGCGTTCGGGCGGCTCTTCGAGTACGGCGTCGCTCTGGACCCGGAGCGCCTCTTCGCGGGGACCGGTGCGCGCCGGGTGGACCTGCCGACCTATGCCTTCCAGCGCGAACGGTACTGGCTGGAGGACGTGGGCCGCAGCGCCGACGTGTCGGGTGCCGGACTCGCAGGGGCGGGGCACCCGCTCCTGGGGGCGGTCACCCAACTGCCCGAGTCGGGTGGGGTGTTGGCGACGGGCCTGCTGTCGCTGCGCAGTCACCCCTGGCTGGCGGATCATGCGGTCGCCGGGTCGGTCGTCGTGCCGGGTGCGGCGCTGGTGGAGCTGGTGGTGCGGGCCGGTGACGAGGCGGGCGCGAGTGCCGTCGAGGAGCTGGTGATCGAGGCGCCGCTGGTGCTGCCCGAGACCGGCGGGGTGCGGATCCAGGTCGTCGTCGGCGGGGTCGAGGACGGGCGGCGTCACGTCAGCCTCTACTCGGCCGCGCAGGACGCCGGGCCGGAGACCCCGTGGACCCGGCACCTGACCGGCACACTCACCGAACAGGCCGCCGCCGCGCCGGAGTTCGACTTCGGCGTGTGGCCGCCCGCGGGAGCCGAGAAGGTGGCTCTGGAGGGCTTCTACGACGGCCGGCGCGAGGCCGGGCTGGCGTACGGGCCCGCCTTCCAGGGCCTGACGTCCGTGTGGACCAAGGGCGAGGAGGTGTACGCGGAGGTCGTCCTGCCGGAAGGGCAGAACGCGGACGCCTTCGGTATCCATCCCGCGCTGCTGGACGCCGCCCTGCACAGCGGTCTGTTCTGCCCCGGGCAGGAGGCGGACGCCGGGCGGACCCGGCTGCCGTTCGCCTGGAACCAGGTGGTTCTGCACGCGTCCGGTGCCACGGCGCTGCGCGTCCGCGCGGTGCCCGTCGGCACCGACGGCATCTCGCTGAACCTCGCCGACTCGACCGGGGCGCCCGTCGCCGACATCGGGTCGATGGTGCTGCGCCCGGTCTCCACCGAGCAGCTCGGCGCCGCCCGCACTTCGGTGCAGGACTCCCTGTTCCTCGTCGACTGGACTCCGCTCACCACGCACGACGAGGGCTCGCCGGGCGCCGACAGGCGTGAGGGAAACCCAGTTGGCCAACAGCTGGTGGCCGACCAGTCCGAGCATGCCGTGGCCGACTTCACCGCGCCCGTCGACGCTGCCGCCGAGGACGCTCTCGACCTGGCCACCCGGGTGCTCGCCGTCGTCCAGGCCCACCTCGGCGGCGCGGACGGCCGGCTGGTCGTCCTCACCCGTGACCCGGTCACCGACCCTGCCGCGTCCGCGGTCTGGGGCCTGGTGCGCTCAGCCCAGTCCGAGAACCCCGACCGGATCGTGCTGGCCGCCGTCGACGAGGACCCCGCCTCCCGGGACGCGCTGCCCGCCGCCCTCGCCACCGACGAACCGCAGCTGGCCGTTCGCGCCGGCCGCGTGAGCACACCCCGACTGGCCCGCGCCGCCGCCTCCGAGGCACTGGCCGTCCCGGCCGGCACCGACGCCTGGCACCTCGACGTCACCGCCACCGGAACCCTGGAGAACCTCGCGCTGCTGCCCAGCCCCGAGGTCCGCGAACCGCTCGCCGAGGGCCAGGTCCGGATCGCCGTACGGGCAGCGGGCCTGAACTTCCGCGACGTACTGATCGCCCTCGGCATGTACCCGGGCAAGGCCCACTTCGGCGGTGAGGGTGCCGGTGTCGTCCTGGAGACCGGCCCCGGTGTCACCTCGCTCGCCCCCGGCGACCGGGTGATGGGCCTGCTGCGCGACGGCTTCGGGCCTCAGGCACTCGCCGACCACCGCCACCTCGTGCGGATCCCGGCCGGGTGGACGTACGAGCAGGCCGCAAGTGTGCCGATCGTCTTCACCACGGCGTACTACGGCCTGTTCGACCGGGCCGGGCTGCGAGCCGGCGAGTCCGTGCTCGTGCACGCCGCGGCCGGAGGTGTCGGCATGGCCGCCGTCCAACTGGCCCGGCAGGCGGGCGCCGAGGTGTTCGGCACCGCCAGCGCCGGCAAGTGGGACGCCCTGCGCGCGAGCGGCCTGGACGAAGCGCACATCGGCAACTCCCGCACGCTCGCCTTCAAGGAGCAGTTCCTTGAGGCGACCGGCGGCCGAGGCGTCGACGTCGTCCTGGACGCGCTGGCCCACGAGTTCGTGGACGCCTCCCTCGACCTGCTGCCGCGCGGCGGACGCTTTCTCGAGATGGGCAAGACCGACATCCGCGACGCCGACGAGGTGGCGGCCGCCCGACCTGGCGTCCTCTACCAGGCGTTCGACCTCGTGGAAGCCGGACCCGACCGGGTGCAGGAGATCCTCACCGAACTCGTCGCCCTCTTCGAACAGGGCGAACTGACCCCACTGCCGGTCCGGGCGTGGGACGTCCGCAAGGCCCCCGAGGCCTTCCGGTACGTCAGCCAGGCGCGCCACGTCGGCAAGGTCGTCCTCACCGTCCCGCGTGCCCTCGACCCGGAGGGGACGGTGCTGGTCACGGGCGGTCTGGGGACGCTGGGCCGACTGGTCGCACGGCATGTGGTGGAGAAGCACGGAGCGCGGCATCTGCTGCTCCTGGGACGGCGCGGCGCCGAGAGCGAGGGCGCGGCCGAACTCATCGCCCAGCTGGGCGAGTCGGGTACCGAGGTGCGGATCGAGGCGTGCGACGTCTCGGACCGTGAGGCGCTTCGGGCTCTGCTGGCCTCCGTCGAGCGGCCGTTGACGGCCGTGGTGCACACGGCCGGTGTGCTGGACGACGGTGTGATCGCGGCCCAGAGCCGGGAGCGCCTGGAAAAGGTCTTCGCGCCGAAGGCCGAGGCCGCCTGGCATCTGCACGAGCTGACCCAGGACCTCGACCTCGCCGCCTTCGTCGTCTACTCCTCGGCCTCCGGGATCTTCGGGAACCCGGGGCAGGCCAACTACGCGGCCGCCAACGCCTACCTGGACGCCCTCGCCGGACACCGCCGTTCGCTCGGTCTGCCCGCCACCTCCCTGGCCTGGGGCATGTGGTCCGAGGGCATGGCCCAGGCGCTGGACACCGCCGCGCTGCAACGCAACAAGCGGGACGGCATGCTCGGCATCACCGCCGAGACCGGCAACGCCCTCTTCGACGCGGCACTGCGTTCGCCCGAGGCCGCCCTCGTGCCGGCCCGTCTGGACCTGGCGGGCCTTCAGTCCCGCGCCGCGAGCCAGGCCGTACCGCAGCTGCTGCGCGGCCTCGTGCGCCAGGGCCGGCAGACCGCCAAGGCGGGTGCCGCGGCGGAGGGTTCGCTGCGGCAGGAGCTGGCCTCGCTCACCCGGGAGGAGCAGGACCTGCGTCTGCTCGACCTGGTCCGCGCGCAGGCCGCGACCGTCCTGGGGCACTCCGCCGCCCACACCGTCGATGGCGAACGCGCCTTCAAGGACGCCGGCTTCGACTCGCTGACCTCCGTCGAACTGCGCAACCGCCTGTCGGCCGCCACCGGCGTCCGGCTCTCGGCGACCGTCGTCTTCGACTACCCGACACCGGTCGCTCTCGCCGGGCATCTGCACAGTGAACTGGGCATTGCCCAGGAAGCGCCGGCGCCCGTGACGCCCGTGCCCCTCACCGGGCCCGAAACCCCCGACGAGCCGATCGCGATCGTCGCCATGGGCTGCCGCTTCCCCGGCGGGGCCACCGGACCCGAGGAGCTGTGGCGGCTGGTCGCCGACGGCGCCGATGTCATCGGCGGCTTCCCCGACAACCGCGGCTGGGACCTGGACACCCTCTTCGACCCGGACCCGGACGCCATCGACAAGTCCTACGTCGACCGGGGCGCCTTCCTGCACGACGTCGGCGAGTTCGACGCGGGCTTCTTCGGGATCTCCCCGCGCGAGGCCCTCGCCATGGACCCACAGCAGCGGCTGCTCCTCGAGGTCAGCTGGGAGACCCTGGAGCGGGCGGGCATCGACCCGACGACCCTGCGCGGCTCGGACACCGGCGTCTTCACCGGCCTGATCAGCCACGACTACACCGTGCGCCTCCAGCAGGCGCCCGCCGAACTCCAGGGCCTGAGGCTGACCGGCACCGCGGGCAGCGTCGCCTCCGGCCGGGTCTCCTACACCCTGGGCCTGGAGGGACCGTCCGTCAGCGTCGACACCGCCTGCTCCTCGTCGCTGGTCGCCCTGCACATGGCCGTACGGGCGCTGCGCAGCGGCGAGTGCGCGATGGCACTCGCGGGCGGTGCGATGGTCATGGCGACACCCGACACCTACGTCGAGTTCTCCCGCCAGCGCGGCCTGGCCAGGGACGGCCGTGTCAAGGCCTTCTCGTCCGCCGCCGACGGCACCGCCTGGTCCGAGGGCGTCGGCGTCCTGCTGGTGGAGAAGCTGTCCGACGCCCGCCGCAACGGCCACCCCGTCCTCGCGATCGTGCGCGGTACGGCGGTCAACCAGGACGGTGCCTCGAACGGCCTGACCGCGCCCAACGGTCCCTCCCAGCAGCGTGTCATCCGTCAAGCCCTGGCCGACGGCAACCTGACGACCGCCGACGTGGACGCCGTGGACGCGCACGGTACAGGCACAGCACTGGGAGACCCGATCGAGGCCCAGGCGCTGCTCGCCACGTACGGGCGCGACCGGGGCGAACGCGACCCCCTCTGGCTCGGCTCCGTGAAGTCCAACATCGGACACGCGCAGGGCGCCGCCGGTGTCGCGAGCGTGATCAAAATGGTCATGGCGCTGGAGCACGAGGTGCTGCCGAAGACGCTGCATGTGGATGAGCCGTCGCCGAAGGTGGACTGGTCGGCGGGAGCGGTGGAGCTGCTGACCGAGGCGCGTGCGTGGCCGGTCAGGCGCTGAAGGCGCAGGCCGAGCGGCTGGCCGACCACCTGGAGGGCGGGCAGGCCGACCTGACGGACGTCGCCCATT
>NZ_JOGP01000057.1:0-5038 GCF_000719505.1 Streptomyces sp. NRRL B-3229
CAGGTATGGAGGACGACGATGACCTCACCCTCGGAGAGACACCCGCACCCGGCCCGCAGGGCCGTGCTCGGCACCGCGCTGGGCGGAGCGGCCGCGACCGCGTTACCCGGAACGACGGCTGCCGCTCTACCCGGCACGGCCCGCGCCGGAGATACGACGTCCGCCCGGGCCGGCGCCGGGAGCCCCTGGAAACTCCGCGACACCATGACCACCGACGACGCGTGGGCCCGCTTCCTGCGCGACCAGGACCTGTTGTGGAGAAGGCTGCCCACCCTCTGGTACGAGGGCCCCTTCCTCGGCGACGGCCAACTCGGCAGCATGGTCTACCAGGAACCCGGTGCCAACCGGATCCGCTTCACCGTCCAGCACGGCCGGGTCCAGGACCACCGCCCCGAGTTCGGGAGCGGCTGGGGCACCTGCCGACTCCCCGTCGGCCGTCTCACCCTCGAACCGGTCGGCACCATCACCGCCGTCGACTGGCGCCTCAGCCTCTGGAACGCCGAACTCACGGGCACCGTCACCACCACCGCCGGCACCCTCACCCTCGCCGCCCTCGTCCATGACGAGGTCCTCGCCGTCCGTGTCACGGCCCGCGGCGACGAGCGGGTCACCTGGACGTTCCACCCCGAGGAGGCCGTCAGCCCCCGGAAGATCAGCGAGGCCCCGCCCACCGACTACACCGCCAACCCGCCGTGGACCACCCGCACCGCCCCCGACGGTACCGAGCAGGTCCTCCAGCCCCTCAGCGGCGGCGGACAGACCGCCACCGCCCACCGCCGCACCGGCGACGACCTGCTGCTCAGTGTCGGCCACAGCCACCCCTCCGACACGGCCGCCGAGGCCGACTCCCTGCGCAACCTCCGCCGTGCGAAGTCGTACAGCGCGCTCCGGAAGCGGCACACCAGCTGGTGGCACGCCTTCTACCGCAAGAGCTTCGTGTCGTTCCCCGACCAGCGTCTCCAGAGCTTCCACTGGATCCAGCTGTACAAGGTCGCCTCCGCCAGCCGCGCCGGCGGACCCGTCATGGCGACCTCAGGGCCCTGGCTGGAGCCCACGCCCTGGCCCGCGGTCTGGTGGAACCTCAACGTCCAGCTGGAGTACTGGCTCATCCACGGCTTCAACCACCCGGAGCTGGACTCCCTCGCGACCACCCTGCGCCAGAACCAGGAACAGCTGACCGCCAACGTGCCCGCCGCCTACCGGGCCGACAGCGCGGGCGTGGGCCGCAGCTCCGACATGTTCGCCAACCGCAGCGTGGGCCGGCCCGGCACCGGCGCCGAAGTCGGCGACCTGACCTGGGCGTTGCACAATGTGTGGCTGTCCTACCGCCACTCCATGGACACGTCCCTGCTGCGCGACACCATCTACCCGGTGCTGCGCCGGGCGATCAACTACTACCTGCACTTCCTCACCACGGGCAGCGACGGCAAGCTCCATCTGCCCAGCACCCTGTCGCCCGAATACCCGGTGGTACCGCCTCAGGACACCAACTACGACCTCGCCCTGATCCGCTGGGGCTGCCGGACCCTCCTCGAGTCCGCCGAACTTCTCGGTACCGAGGACGAGTTGGCCCCGCGCTGGCAGGAGGTCCTCGCCAGGCTCACGCCCTACCCGGTCGACGACAACGGCTTCATGATCGGTGCGGACACCCCGTACGCCCAGTCCCACCGGCACTACTCGCACCTGCTGATGGTCTACCCGCTCCACCTCGTCACCTGGGACCAGCCGGAAAGCCGCGCCCTCATCCCCAGGTCGATCGTCCACTGGCACGCGCTCACCGGCGCGCACCGCGGCTACAGCTACACCGGTGCCGCCTCCATGTACGCCATGACCGGCGACGGCGACACCGCGATCACCTACCTGCGGAAGTTCTTCGACCCCACGACCCGATTCCCCTGCCGCCCCAACACCCACTACACCGAGGCCGGTCCGGTCATCGAGACCCCGCTGTCCGCCTCGCAGTCCCTGCACGACATGTTCTGCCAGAGCTGGGGCGGGGTGATCCGGGTCTTCCCCGCGGTCCCGACCGCCTGGGCCGACCTCACCCTGCACAACTTCCGCACCGAGGGCGCCTTCCTGGTCAGCGCCGTCCGCAAGGCCGGAACCACCCGCTTCATCCGCGTCCGCAGCCTGGCCGGCGAGCCCCTGGAGCTCAAGCACGGACTCACCGGACGGGTCACCGCCGTGCTCGACGACGGCACCCCGGCCCGCACCCACGACCTCGGCGGCGGCACCCTCGCCATCGACCTTCCCCGCGGCCGCGAGGTGCTCGTGCACGCCGGTACCCGCCCCGACCTCACCCTCGCGCCCGTCGCCGTCAGCGAGCCCGGACCGGCCTGGGGACTGCCGTAGAGGCCACACGACTCGGAGGACATCGATGTCAGTTCCGATCAGAACGGCGGTCGCCGCACTCTGTGCCTCGCTGGCGGCCGCACTCCTCGGTACCGCACCCGCTCAGGCCCAACAGCACGACCAGACATGGTCGTTGTCCACGGGAGCACAGGCGCCGCGCGCCGAGGTCGGCCTCGACGGCACCACCGGCCGGCTGACGCTCGCCGTGTCCCGCGGCGGCCGCACGGTCATCGAGCCGTCACCCGTCGGTCTCGTCACCGAACAGGCAGACCTGTCGAAGGACTTGCGGTTCCTGCACCGCAAGAGCCGTAAGGTCGAGGAGCGTTACCGCACCAAGTCCGGCAAGCGCCAGGACCGGCGGGTCCGGATGAACGAGACCCGGCTGTCCTTCGCCGGCGCCGCGGGCGCCCGGCTCGATCTCGTGGTCCGCGCCGCCGCGGACGGCATCGCCTACCGGTACGTCCTGCCCGCCGGGTCCGGTGACGTGCTCGGGGAGGCGTCCGCCTTCAACCTCCCGGCGGACGCGAAAGCGTGGCTCGGCGCCTACCGGGTGGACAACGAGGGCCAGTTCGCCCAGTACACCGCCGCGAGCGCGCCCACCGGCGAGTACTCCGACCAAGCTCTGTTCTCGACCGACGGCGGGTACACCCTGCTCGCCGAGTCCGACCTCAACGGCGACTACTCCGGTGCGCGGCTCGCCCATGACCAGGGCACCGGCACCTATCGCGTCGAGCTCGCCGACGAACGGGTCGCCGCCGGCGGCCCGTTGGCCACCTCGTGGCGCGCGATGGTCACCGGCGACCTCGCCACCGTCACCTGCTCCACCTTCACCGACGACCTCGCCCCCGCCTCCCAGGTGCGTGACACCTCCTGGATCAGGCCCGGCACCGTCCTGTGGACGTGGCTCGCGGGCGGCAGGGAGGCGGGGCAGAGCCTCGCCGCGCAGAAGGCGTACGTCGACCATGCGGCCCAACGCCACTGGCCCTACGAGGCAGTTGACGCCGGCTGGTACTACCGGCCGGGGGAGTGGGACGTCACCGACCCCGACTGGCAGACCGACAGCTGGATGCCGGACCTCGTCCGGTACGCCCGCGCCAAGGGTGTCGGCATCATCGTCTGGATCCACCAGCGCGACCTCGACACCCCCGAGGAACGCGCCCAGTGGCTGCCCACCCTGGAGAAGTGGGGCGTGAAGGGCGTCAAGATCGACTTCATGAACTCCGAGGCGCAGCCCATGCTCCGCTGGTACGACACCATCCTCGCGGAGACGGCCGCCCACCACCTCATGGTCGACTTCCACGGCTCCACGATCCCCAAGGGCATCCAGCGCACCTGGCCGCAGGTCATGACCCTGGAAGGGGTCGCGGGCGAGGAGAAGCGCACCAACACCGCCGCCCACCTCACCACCCTGCCCTTCACCCGCAACGTCATCGGCTCCATGGACTTCACCCCCGGCGCCTTCCAGCGGGTCGGACTGCGCCCCAACTCCGACGCGGCCGAGGTCGGCCTCACCGTCGCCTACGAGTCGGGCCTCCAGATGTTCGCGGGCACCCCCGAGTCGTACGAGGCGAGGCCGCTCGCCCGGGCCTACTTCGACCAGGTCCCGGCGGCCTGGGACGACACCCGGCTGCTCGCCGGCACACCCGGCCAGGAGGCCGTGCTGGCCCGCCGCAGCGGTGACCGGTGGTTCCTCGGCGGCGTCTACGCGGGAGCCGCCCGCACGGCCCAGGTGCCGCTGTCGCTCGGTCCGGGGCGGTGGCTCGTGGAGACGATCCGGGACGGCGCCGACGGCCTCGTCCGGGACAGCCAGGTCCTGCGCGGCGGCGACACCCTCGCCGTCGACGTCGTCGCGAACGGCGGCTTCGCCGGGCTCGCCTGCCCGTGGCGGCCGGGCCTCACCACCTGCCACCGCTGAGCGCGCGGTCGTTCCGGGAGCCGTGTCCGGTCGGCGAGAGGCTGATCGGATACGGCTCGGACGGCCGGCATCCTCACTAGACTGGGCGCCGGAGGTGCCCAAGTGGCCGAACGAGCAGGCAAGTTGAAGGAGGCTCCCGAACCGGCGACCGTATCGACGACGGTCGTGGTGATCGGCGCGGGCCCGGCCGGGATGACCCTCGCCACCCTGCTCCAGCACAGCGGTGTCCCCTGCGTCGTGCTGGAGCGCCGCTCCCGCGAGCACGTGGCACAGCGCCAGCGGGCCGGCATCGTCGAGACCCGCGCGGTCCGCATGTTCGACTCGTGGGGGCTGGCCGACCGCGTCCTCGGCGGCATCCCGTACGACGGCATCCTGGAGATCCGCGTCGACGGCCGCAGCCACCTGGTCTCCGACCGGGACGGTTCGGACGGCCCGGTGGCCCGGCTGTGCCCCCAGCAGGTCCTCGTGCAGAAACTCACCGAGACCTTCCTGGCGGGCGGCGGCGACCTGCGCTTCGAGGCCGCCGACGTCTCCCTGCACGGCCTGACCGGCGACCGCGCGACCGTCCGCTACCGCACCCCCGACGGCACCTCACACGCCCTGAGCTGCGACTTCGTCGCCGGCTGCGACGGCGACCGGGGAGTCAGCCGTACGGCCGTCCCCGACGGTGTCCTCACCGCGCACGCCTTCGACCACGGCATCGGCTGGCTCACCGTCCTGGCCGACGCACCGCCTCCCGCACACCCCCTCCTGGCCACCGGCACCCAGGGC
>NZ_JOGP01000058.1:0-4126 GCF_000719505.1 Streptomyces sp. NRRL B-3229
ACCACATCCGCCCCCAGCCACGCCAGCAACTGCGTCGCCGACGGACCCGACTGCACATGCGTCATGTCCAACACCCGCACACCATCAAGAGCCAACGTCATGCTCGTCACCCCATCTCCGTGTCGTCGTGTGTTCGCCGGGGGTCGGGGCGCCGCGCCTTCCCGTAGCGGCGCCCCGGCCCGTGTCACGGCATCAGCTGGTACTCGGGGAAGTTGCCGGGCAGCCGTTCACCGGCGGGCCCCTGGGTGACCGCGCGCACCAGGAGTTCGCCGCCGACGAAGGCGCCGCGCCAGGAGGCTCCGAAGCCGCCGAAGAGTTCGTCGCGGTCGCCGCGGGAGCGCGGGGTTCCGTGTCCGACCTTGAACGCGCGGATCTGCGGGGCGAGTCGGTCGAAGGTCGCGCGGTCGTCGGTCGAAAGGGTGGCGACCAGGGCGCCGTTGGAGGCGTTCATGGCGGCCAGCAGTTCCGCTTCCGTGTCGACCAGGACGATGGTGTCGACCGGGCCGAAGGGTTCCGCGTGGTGCAGGGGTGAGGAGGGGGGCGGGTTGAGGAGGGTGACCGGTTGGACGTACGCCGAGGTGTCCTGGCCGGCCAGGAAGCGGGCGTCCGCGTCGCTGCCGCGGTGCACGGGCACGGCGCCGCGGTCGATGGCCTCGGCGACCTGGTCGCGCAGTTCCTTCGCCTTGGCCGCGTTGATCACCGGGCCGAAGTCGAGGGAGGGGTAGGGGTCTTCGGGGTTCTCGACGGCGAGCGGGTGGCCGAGGCGCAGGGTGCGCACGGCGGGGAGGTAGGCCGCGAGGAACTCGTCGAACAGCTCGCGCTGGACGACGAAGCGCGGGTAGGCGGTGCAGCGCTGCTTGCCGTAGTCGAACAGCTTGGGGATGACGGCGGTGAGGGCGTCCCAGTCGGTGTGGTTCCAGATGCCCCAGGTGTTGAGTCCTTCCTGTTCGAGGATGTGCCGTTTGCCGAGGTCGGCGACGGCGGTGGCGACGGCGGCGCCGGTGTCGCGGCCGCCGACGAAGGAGACGCAGCCGATCTCGGGCGCCCGCACCAGCGCCTCGGACAGCTCTCCCCCGCTGCCGCTGACGAGGGTGACGGGGATGCCTTCGCGGGCGGCGAGCGCACAGGCCAGGGTGAGGCAGGCGACACCGCCGTCGGTCGGGGTCTTGGCGATGACCGCGTTGCCCGCCAGTGCCTGGACCAGCAGGGCGTGGACAAGCACGCTCATCGGGTAGTTCCAGCTGGCGATGTTGGAGACCGGGCCGTCGAGCGGGACCCGGCCCCGGACCATCGGCTCGATGCCGTCGACGTACCAGCGCACGCCGTCGATGGCCCGGTCGACATCGGCCTGTGCGAGGCGCCACGGCTTGCCGATCTCCCATACGAGGAGGAGGGCGAGGAGTTCGCGGTGCTCCGTGAGAGCGTCGAGGGTGGCGGCGACCCGGGCCCGGCGTTCTTCGAGCCGGAGGTGCCGCCAGGCGCGGTGCTGGTCGAGGGAGGCGCGGACGGCCTGGTGGGCGGCTTCCCGGTCCAGGCGCGGCGGCCCGGCGATGGGGCTGCCGTCGACGGGGCCGGTGGCGGGCAGTGCCCTGCCGTCGGCCCGCCAGGCGGAGCCCCAGAGGTTGAGGACGCGGTCGTCGCGGAAGGCCTCCGGGGCGACGACGAGGCAGCGCTGCCAGGCGTCGTTCCAGGAGGTACCGGACTTCACCACGAGCCGGGTGGAGTCGAGGGTGGTTGTCATGCGATGTCTCCGCTCTCGGTGCACAGTCGGGGGCGGGGTGTCGAGGGGCCGCAACGGACCTGTTCCGTGGACGCGTTGCGCGGTGCGGGTCAGGCCTGAGGGGCCTTGCGAACGGTGTCCAGCAGGGAGAGCACAAGGCGGGCCGTCCCGGTCGGGGTGTCGCCGACCGGGACGCCGACCGCCTCCAGCGCCTCCTTCTTCGCCCGGGCCGTGCCCGCGGAACCGGACACGATGGCGCCGGCGTGACCCATGGTCCGGCCCTCGGGCGCGGTGAAGCCGGCGATGTAGCCGACGACGGGCTTGGTGACGTGGTCCCGGATGTACGCGGCGGCCCGTTCCTCCGCGTCACCGCCGATCTCCCCGATGAGAACGACGAGTTCGGTGTCGGGGTCGTCCTGGAAGGCGGCCAGGCAGTCGATGTGGCTGGTGCCGACGACGGGGTCACCGCCGATGCCGACACAGGTGGAAAAGCCGATGTCCCGCAGCTCGTACATGAGTTGGTAGGTGAGCGTGCCCGACTTCGACACCAGCCCGACCCGGCCGGAGCGGGTGATGTCCGCCGGGATGATGCCCGCGTTGGACTGTCCGGGGGTGATCAGCCCCGGACAGTTGGGGCCGATGATCCGTGTCCCCTTCTTCCTCGCGTACGAGGTGAAGGCCACGGAGTCGTGGACGGGGACGCCCTCGGTGATGACGACGGCGAGACCGATCCCGGCGTCGGCGGCCTCCACAACGGCCGCCCTGGTGAAGGCGGGTGGTACGAAGACGACGGTGACGTCGGCTCCGGTCGCCCGTATCCCGTCGGCAACCGAGCCGAAGACGGGTACCACACGGTCGTCGAAGTCGACGGCCCGGCCGGCCTTGCGCGGGTTGACGCCGCCCACGACGTTCGTGCCGGCGGCGAGCATGCGCCGGGTGTGTTTCATGCCCTCGCCGCCGGTCATGCCCTGGACGAGGACCCTGGACTCCTTGGTCAGGAAGATGGCCATGTCCCTCTCCTTCAGCCGGTGTGGGCGAGTTCGGCGGCGCGCCGGGCGGCACCGTCCATCGTGGTGGCCTGCTCGACGAGAGGGTGGGCGTGCTCGTCGAGGACGGTCCGCCCGCGGGCCGCGTTGTTGCCGTCGAGGCGCACGACCAGCGGCTTGGTCGGCCGGACCTCGTCCAGGGCCCTGACGATGCCGTCGGCCACCGCGTCGCAGGCGGTGATCCCGCCGAAGACATTGACGAACACGGACTTCACGGCCGGGTCGGAGAGGATGACCGACAGCCCGTCCGCCATGACCTGGGCCGAGGCGCCGCCGCCGATGTCGAGGAAGTTGGCCGGGCGGGCACCGCAGGCGGAGACCACGTCGAGGGTCGACATGACCAGCCCCGCTCCGTTGCCGATGATGCCGACCTCGCCGTCGAGCTTGACGTAGGTGAGGCCCTTCGCCGCCGCGGCCGCCTCCAGGGGATCGTCGTAGGAAATGCTGTCGGCGCCCCGACGGGTCTGCCGGAAGCGGGCGTTGTCGTCGAGCGTGACCTTGCCGTCGAGGGCGAGGACCTGCCCCTGCCGGGTGTGTACGAGCGGGTTGACCTCCACGAGGAGCGCGTCCTCGCGGACCAGCACCCCCCACAGCCGTACGAGGACGTCGACGGTCTGCGGGGGCAGCCCGGCCGCCTCGGCGATCGCGCCCGCCGTCGCCGAGGTGACGCCCTCTGCGGGGTCGACGGGGACGCGCACGACGGCTTCGGGGCGGGTGGCGGCGACCTCCTCTATATCCATGCCGCCGGCCGCCGACGCGATGGCGAGGAAACGGCCCGCCGCACGGTCGAGGACGTAGGCGACGTAGAACTCGGCCTCGATGTCGACGGGTTGGGCCAGCATGACCTTGTCGACCCGGTGTCCTTTGATGTCCTTGCCGAGGATTCGGCGGGTCGTCCGCTCGGCCTCAGCGGGGTCGGCGGCGAGCCGCACACCGCCCGCCTTGCCCCGGCCTCCCGTCTTGACCTGCGCCTTGACGACGGCACTGCCGCCCAGTCGGCGGGCGATGGCGCGGGCCTCCTGGGGTGAGTCGGTGACCTCCGCGCTCGGCACCGGGATCCCGTGTTCCTCGAAGAGGGCGCGGGCTTCGTGCTCGTACAGGTCCATGGTTCGGCTCCCGTCTCAAAAGTGCACGACTTAAAAGTGCTGCACGCCCCCTGGACATCACCCATCTGATGCGGGATAACAATCTTCATACAGTATTCGTCGACTGTATGCAATGTGCCGGACCCAAGCCTGCTGACGGTGAGGTGACCCATGACGACGTTGGCTCTTGATGGTGTGCGGGTGTTGGACATGACGCATGTGCAGTCGGGTCCGTCGGCGACGCAGTTGCTGGCGTGGCTGGGGGCGGATGTGGT
>NZ_JOGP01000059.1:0-7142 GCF_000719505.1 Streptomyces sp. NRRL B-3229
GGTGCCGTCGTGGAAGGAGAGCTCGTTGAGCCGCTCCAGATCGAAGGCCAACGAGCCGCGCTCGCCGTTGAGTTCGATGCGCAGGGAGTTCTTGCGCCCTGTGGCGTAGCGGGTGGCCTCGAAAGAGGCGAGGGCGCCGGAGGCGAAGCGGCCGGTGAACAGGGCGGCGTCGTCGACGGTGACCTGGCCGGTACCGGTGCCGGCTTCGGCGGCGAGGCCCTTGGCGGCACCGGCCAGCGGGCGTTCCCGTACGAAGGTCTCCGTCAACGCGGACACTCCGGCGAGCGGTTCGCCTGCCAGGTACTGGGCGAGGTCGATGATGTGGGCGCCGAGGTCGCCGAGTGAGCCGGAGCCGGCCTTCTCCCTGCGCAGCCGCCAGGTCAGGGGGAACTCCGGGTCGACGAGCCAGTCCTGAAGGTAGGTCACCCGGAGGTGCCGGAGCGTGCCGAGTCGTCCCTCGGCCACCATGCGGCGGGCCAGCGCGGTGGCGGGCACCCGGCGGTAGTTGAAGCCGACCATCGCCAACTGGCCTCGCTCCTGGGCCGCTTCGGCCGCCCGAGTCATGGCCTGCGCCTCTTCCACGGTGTTGGCGAGGGGTTTCTCGCAGAGCACGTGCTTGCCCGCCTCCAGCGCCGCGATCGCGATCTCCGCGTGGCTGTCGCCCGGGGTGCAGATGTCGACGAGGTCGACGTCGTCCCGCTCGACCAGGGCCCGCCAGTCGGTCTCGGCCGCCGCCCAGCCGTGCCGGTCTGCGGCCCGGCGCACGGCGTCCGCGTCCCGGCCGCAGATCGCGGCGAGCACCGGGCGCAGGGGCAGGTCGAAGACGCGCCCCGCGGTCCGCCAGCCCTGGGAGTGGGCGGCACCCATGAAGGCGTAGCCGACCATGCCGACCCGCAGAGGCGGCGCTTCGGCCTCTTCTGACTGCTGCGGCTGTGCCATGCGCGATGTCCTCCTCGTCGTCGTGGCGTGGTGGGGGGTGCAGCCCGGTCCGTCGACGAACCGGGCTCCTCGGGGCCGTCCCGTGGGCTCGCCGGCGAACCGGGCTTCTGGGGCCCGTCCTGTGGACTCGCCGACGAAACGGGCTCCTTGGACCCGTCCTGTGGACCGGCTCGGCCGCGGTGCACCGCTGTCCGCCGCCGGTCCGGTCGCCGGGACCGACCCTGTTTCGGTACGCCTCACTTGAAGCCGGTGGACATGTACTGGTCGACGTTGGTCTTGTCGACCACGGCCGAGTAGAGGGTGAGGGAGGCCGGGATCTCGAACTCGGCGAGGCCGCTCACCCCCTTGGCCTGGCCGAGGGCGCGGGCGAGATCGATCGCGGAGGCGGCCATGGTCGGCGGATAGAGGACGGTGGCCTTGAGGACACCGTTGTCCTGCTTGATGGCCTGGAACGCGGACAAGGCGCCCGCGCCGCCGACCATGAGGAAGTCGTCGCGCCCGGCCTGGTCGATGGCGCGCAGCGCACCCACGCCCTGGTCGTCGTCGTGGTTCCACAGCGCGTCGAAGCTGGACTGGGCCTGGAGCAACTGGGCCATCTTCGCCTGCCCGGACTCCACGGTGAACTCGGCGGCCTGGCGGGCCACCTTGCGGACGTTGGGGTAGTTCTTCAGAGCGTCGTCGAAGCCCTGGGTGCGCTGTTTGGTGAGTTCCAGGTTGTCCAGGCCGGCCAGTTCGATGACCTTGGCGCTGGACTTGCCCTTGAGCTTCTGGCCGATGTAGTGGCCGGCGTTGAGGCCCATGCCGTAGTTGTCGCCGCCGATCCAACACCGGTACGCCTGGGGAGTGTTGAAGATGCGGTCCAGGTTGACGCCGTGGTCGGCCTGGGGTCCCGCGAAGCCGATGGTGACGGCCTTGCCGGGCTTGTCGTCGGCGGCCGGCTGGTCGTTCGCGGCCGGCTCGTCGTCGCCGGAGTCGTTGCTGGTGCAACCTGCGAGGAGGGCGCCGGCCCCGACGGCGGCGGTCCCGAAGAGCAGCCCTCTGCGGGTGGGAAGTCGACCATTACGTTGCTGCATGGCGGTGAACCCTTTCCTCAGGTCGTGCTTGCGGTACGGCGCTGGACCAGCACGGCGGCGACGATGATCGCTCCCTTGGCGATCTGCTGGACGTCGCTCTGCAAGTTGTTCAGGGCGAAGATGTTGGTGATCGTGGTGAAGATCAGGACACCGAGCACGGACCCGGTGATGGTGCCGCGGCCCCCGCTGAGCAGGGTTCCGCCGATGATCGCGGCGGCGATGGCGTCCAGCTCGTAGAGGTTGCCGTTGGTGTTCTGACCGGAGCCGGACAGGATGATCAGCAGGAAGGCCGCGATGCCGCAGCACAGCCCGGACAGCAGGTAGAGGTAGAGGCGCTGACGGCGGACGTCGATGCCGGCGAGGCGGGCCGCCTCGGCGTTGCCGCCTACCGCGACGGTGCGCCGGCCGAAGGTGGTGCGGTTCAGCACCAGCCAGCCGATGATCGTCACGACCGCGAAGACCATGACCAGCGGCGGGACGCCGAGGACGTAGGCGTCGCGTTCGCCGAGGTCGAGGACGGAGGACACGGTGACGATCTGCGTGCGGCCGTCGGTGATCTGGAGGGCGAGTCCGCGTGCCGAGGCGAGCATGGCGAGGGTGGCGATGAAGGGGACCATCCCGCCGTACGCGACGAGCAGCCCGTTGACGAGGCCGCAGCCGACTCCGACGAGCACCGCGGTGAAGAGGATGCCCGTGAAACCGTACTCCTGGGTGGCGACGGTGGTGGCCCACACCGAGGCGAGGGCGACGATCGCGCCGACGGACAGGTCTATGCCGCCGGAGGTGATGACGAAGGTCATGCCGACGGTGACGACGCCGATGACCGAGGCCTGGGTGAGGACGAGTTGGAGGTTGCGGGTGTCGAGGAACTCGTCGGGCTTGGTGATGCCGCCGATGAGGATCAGGACGGCGAGCACGCCGAGGAGGGAAAGGGTGCGGACGTCGGCACGCGCGAACACCCCTCGCCACGCGGACGGTTCACTCACCGAGGGCGCCTTGTCGGCGCTCCCCCTGGGCGGGGACACGGGCTGCGTCATGACGGGCTTCCTTCCATGACGAGGTCGAGTACACGGTGTTCGTCGAGCTCACGGGCGGGCGCGGTGTGTACGACACGGCCCTCGCGGAGCACCAGGACACGGTCGGCGAGGCCGAGCACTTCGGGGACCTCGCTGGAGACCAGCAGCACGGCGAGCCCTTCGTCGGCGAGCCGCCGGACGACCGCGTACAGCTCGGCGCGGGCGCCGACGTCGACGCCCCGGGTGGGTTCGTCGAGGAGCAGGACCCGGCAGCCGCGCAGCAGCCAGCGGGCCAGGACGGCTTTCTGCTGGTTGCCGCCGGACAGGGTGCGGACCGGCACGGCGGGGTTGTCGGGCCGCAGCGACAGTTCGCGGGTGGCCGCCCGGGCCGCTCCGAGTTCGGCGCCACGGTCGATCCAACCGCCGCGCGAGAAGCGGGACATGGAGGAGACGGAGACGTTGCGGGTGACCGACTCCAGCATCAGCAGGGCCTGCGCCTTGCGCTCCTCGGGGGCGAGCCCGATCCCGGCCCGGACCGCGGCCCGCACACTGCCCGGCTTCAACGCCTTCCCGTTCACGACGACTTGACCGGCCGTGGGCTTCCGGGCGCCGTAGATCGTCTCCAGGATCTCGGAGCGTCCCGAGCCGACGAGCCCGGCGAGCCCGACGATCTCCCCGGGGTGCACGGAGAGATCCAGGGCCGCGAACTCGCCGTCGCGGGCGAGCCCTTGGATCTCCAGGACCGCCGGGCCGTCCGGCGCCGCGACCGGCCGCTCCGGAAAGACGTACTCGACGTTGCGCCCCGTCATCAGCGAGACGACCTCACGCGTGGGCGTGGACTTCGCGGGCAGCCCGACCGCCACGGCCCGACCGTCCTTCAGGACGGTGACCCGGTCGCCGATGCGCCGGATCTCCTCCAGGCGGTGGGAGATGTAGACGACGGCCACCCCCTCGGCGGTGAGGTCGCCGACGATCCGGAAGAGGTTGTCCACCTCGTCCGGGTCGAGTGCGGCGGACGGTTCGTCCATCACGATCAGCCGCACGTCGTGGGACAGGGCCCGCGCCATGGACACGATCTGCTGCTGCGCCGCCGACAACTCCCCCACCAGGCGCGCCGGATCGATCTCCGGATGGCCGAGACGCTTCAGCAGCAGGCCTGTTGACGTCCTCGCCTGCTTGCCCCGCACCACGAACCCGGCGGAGGTGGGTTCATGTCCCAGGTGGACGTTCTCGGCCACGGACAGGTGCTCCACCAGGTCGAGTTCCTGGTAGATGGTCGCGATGCCGAGGCGCATGGCGGCGATCGGCGAACGGAGGGTGACCTCGTCCCCGCGCCAGCGGATGGTGCCGGTGTCGGGCTGGTGGGCGCCGGCGAGCACCTTGATGAGGGTGGATTTCCCCGCCCCGTTCTGGCCGAGCAGGCAGTGCACTTCACCGGCCTGGACGTCCAGGTCGACGCCGTCGAGGGCCCGGACTCCCGGGAAGGACTTGGTGATGCCGGACATGCTGAGCAGCGGTGGTTCTGGTGCCATGAGGTCCCCTTGGCGGGCGTGCGGGCCGGTTTCAGGGCAGGGCGAGGCAGGGCAGGGCGAGGCAGGGCGCTGTACTGGTGTGCCGTAGCAGGAACGGACCTGTGCCGGTGAGGGCCAGGGCTGTACGGGTGCGGAACGGACTCGCGCGGGTGAAAGACGGACCTGTGCAGGTACGGAACAGACTTACGCGGTGCGGAGCAGACCTACGCGGGTGAGAACAGGTGGTCGCTGATGAGCCGGGCCGCGCCGATGACTCCGGCGGTGGGTCCCAACTCCCCCAGCACAATGGGCAGGTTGCCGGTCGCCAGCGGCAGCGACTGACGGTAGACCTGGGTGCGGATCGCGGCGAGCAGGGTGTGGCCGAGGCCGGTCACCCCGCCGCCGATCACCACCAGGCCCGGGTTGAAGAAGGAGACCAGTCCGGCGATGACCTGGCCGGTCCGGTCGCCGCCCTCGCGGATCAGGTCGAGCGCGGCGGCGTCTCCGGCGGCGGCGGCCACGGCGACGTCGGCTGCCGTCAGGGTGCCGTTCGCGGCGAGGCGGGCGGCGAGTTCCTCCGACCGCCCCTGCTCGACCGCCTCCACGGCGTCACGCGCCAGGGCCGCCCCGCTGAAGTGGGCTTCCAGGCAGCCCCGGTTGCCGCAGGCGCACGGACGGCCGTCGGGCACGGCCTGGATGTGGCCGATGTCGCCCGCGCTGCCCGTCACCCCGCGGTGGACCGCACCGCCGGCGACGATGCCGCAGCCGATACCGGTACCGATCTTGACGCGGTTCACGTCGTTGTCGACCATGACCGGACAGCCGAGCTCCTGACTGAGCGCCTCCCGCACGGGAAAACCGTCCCAGCCCGGCATGATCGGCGGAGCCACCGGAACACCCTCCGGAAAGCGCACCGGCCCCGGAACACCGATACCGGCCCCGTCGAAACCCTCCGCCAGCCCGCCCTCGCGGACGTCCATGGGCTGGTTGAGGTGTCCCAGGATCTCCAGTTCGGCGTTGGTGACGGCGACGTCGACCGAGGTCGCGCCGATGTCGACGCCGAGGAAACGCAGGGCAGGGGCGAGCCGGATGTTGTGGGACCGGCGTCCGCCACGGGAGGCGGCGAGTCCGTCGGCCACGATCAGGCCCGTCTCCAGCAGCCGGTCCACCTCCACGGCCAGCTTGGACCGTGACAGGTCGACCTCGTCGCCCAGCTGCGCACGGGAGTTGGGGCCTCCGTCGCGCAGCAGCTTGAGCAGCTTGGCCTGATGGGCGTTCGCAGGTCGTGCCGTCATGCGTCTCACGAGCCCCTCCCCGCCTCATCCGGCCACCCGTTGGCGTGCTTTCGAGGGGAACGTAGCAGTGGCTGCCCCACCTGGGAAGAAGCTGTGCAGAGATTGATACCGACTTTCTCCACTCACAGGACAAAGACTCGCCGCATTCCGGCGCGGAGCGGCGCACTCTGGCGCTCCCGGCACCCGCCCGCGCAGGATGGGTCCGACGGCCGCCCGCCTCGGCGTGACGGGCCCGGCGGAGGGGGAGACCATGTTTCTGGTGACGGGCGCGACGGGGAACGTGGGCGCCGAACTCGTGCGCGCGCTGACCGAGTCCGGCGAGCGGGTGCGGGCGCTCAGCCGGGCCGGGCGGAGCGAGGGGTTGCCGGCGGGCGTGACGGCCGTGGCGGGAGATCTCGACCGGCCCGAGTCGGTGCGGCCTGCGCTCGACGGCGTACGGGGACTGTTCCTCATGCCGGGATACGGCGGGCAGCGGCAGATCCTCGCGGACGCGCGGGACGCGGGTGTGGAGCGGGTGGTCCTGCTGTCGGGTCGGTCCGCGGGCACCGGCGACCGGGGCAACGCGGTCGCCGGCTATCTGATCGACGCGGAGGACGCGGTGCGGGCGTCGGGGCTGCGCTGGACGTCGTTGCAGTGCACGAGCTTCATGTCCAACGCGCTCCGGCTGGTGGACCAGATCGACAAGGGCGACACGGTCCGGGTGCCGTTCCCCGACGCCCGCACCGCCGACATCGATCCGTACGACATCGCCCAGGTCGCTCTGTACGCGCTGCGCTCGGACGACTGGGCAGACCGGGCACTCGAACTCACCGGTCCGCAGGCGCTGTTGCCCGCCGACCGCGTCCGGATCCTGGGCGAGGCACTGGGCCGGGACCTGCGTGCCGTGGGGCTGACGCACGAGGAGACACGTGCCGAGCTGGAGGCGTCCATGCCGAAGCCGTATG
Source organism: Streptomyces sp. NRRL B-3229 (assembly GCF_000719505.1). Taxonomy (NCBI): domain Bacteria; kingdom Bacillati; phylum Actinomycetota; class Actinomycetes; order Kitasatosporales; family Streptomycetaceae; genus Streptomyces; species Streptomyces sp. NRRL B-3229. Next base: position 6,779 of record NZ_JOGP01000059.1, read on the forward strand.
TGGACGCCTTCTTCGCCTTCTTCGTCGACGGCACCCTGGACGAGTCGGAGGTGCTGCCGACGGTGGAGCGGGTGACGGGACGTGCTCCTCGCACCTTCGACCAGTGGGCGCGGGTGCACGCTGCGGCCTTCGGCTGAGGGTGCGCGTCCGGCCGGCAGCGAAGGGGCCGGGTCGGTGACTCGACTCAGCACGTCGGCGGCCGGTCACGCCCGCTGACGTGCGTGGTACGACGTCCGGGTGTGCTCGGTGTGCTCCCGCATCAGCTCGGTGGCGCGCTGTTCGTCGCGGTCGGTGATGGCGGCGATCAGCTCCCGGTGCTCGATCCAGGACTGCCGACCACGCTGCCGGGCGATCGGCGTGTAAT
>NZ_JOGP01000060.1:0-3440 GCF_000719505.1 Streptomyces sp. NRRL B-3229
ATTACACGCCGATCGCCCGGCAGCGTGGTCGGCAGTCCTGGATCGAGCACCGGGAGCTGATCGCCGCCATCACCGACCGCGACGAACAGCGCGCCACCGCCGTCATGCGGCAACACACCGAGCACACCCGGGAGATGTACCACCAGCGCGAGAAGTAGCCCGCGCGGAGCAACCGGCAGGCGGGATCAGGCGGCCCTTCCCCGGTCAACGGCAAGGGGAAGGGCCGCCTGATGTCCGAACGGTTCGCGCGATGTCCGAACGGTTCGTGCGACATCCCAACGGCTCGCGCGACGTCCGAACGGCCCTGCTCAGGCCGCGGGTTGTGGCTGCGGAACCGCCTCACGGCTCCTGGGCCGCCCCGGCTGCCGCAGCAGCATGGCGATCCCCGCCGCGACCATCGAGGTGGCGCCGGCCAGCGCGTACGCGCCGTCGTAACCCCACGCCGCGACGACCATCGAACCGAGCCCGCCGCCGAACAGGCCGCTGATCAGCTTGCCGCTGTACACCAGCCCGTAGTTGGAGGCGTTGAAGTTCTCCCCGAAGTAGTCCGGGGTGAGCGCCGCGAACAGCGGGTAGAACGCGCCGCCGCCGAACCCGGACAGGAACGCGAAGAACAGGAACAGCGACTCGCTCCTGACGTCACCCGCCCAGATCACGCCGAACTGCGCGAGTCCCAGGACGACGATCACGAACACCAGCGTGGACTTGCGGCCCCACTTGTCGGACAGCCAGCCCACCACGCCCCGCCCGACGCCGTTGATGACCGCCATGACACCCATCGACGAGGCCGCCACCAGCGGGCCGAAGCCCACCTCCTTCGCGTAGTCGACCTGGAATGAGATCCCGAAGATCGACACTCCCGCCGTCATCACGAGGGCGATCCACATGAGAGGGAGCATGCCGGTCCTGACGGCCTCCCTCGGCGTGAACTGCCGTACCGCGGGAGGGTTCTTGGCGAGCGCGACGGCACCCTTGCCGTTGCCGCCGTAGGTCAGCGGGTCGATGTCCGCTGGCCACCAGTTCTTGGGCGGGTCCTTGAAGAAGAACGCGCAGCCCACGACCACGGTCAGGATGTAGCAGCCGATCAGGTCCAGGACGCGGTGGTAATTGGCCGTGTCGAAGCCGTAGTTGAAGATGAAGATGAAGGGCAGAGACCCGTACGCGAAGCCACCGTTGACGAACCCGGTCCTGGCGCCCCGGCGTTCGGGGAACCACTTGCCGACCATGTTGATGCAGGTCGCGTAGACCAGCCCGGCGCCGATTCCTCCGACGACGCCGAAGCCCAGGATCGCCAGCCAGACGTTGCCCAGATGTGACAGGGCGAGGAACCCGACCAGACACATGCCCGAGCCGGTGTACATGGCCTTGCGGGCGGTCAGGACGCCCTTCTCCCGCAGCCAGCCCGCGGGGAAGGCGATGCCGGCCTGGAAGAAGACCCAGACGCTGAGGATCCAGAAGGTGTTGCTCTGCGTCCAGCCATGGGCGTGGGACAGGGTGTCCTCGGCCGAGCCGTACGCGTACTCGAAGACGCTGATGGCCATCATGGTGATCCAGGGCAGGTACACCATGAGTTTGCGTGAGTGGCCGAGGATGTCCCGGTCGGTCTCGCCGATGCGGTAGACACGGCCGTTGCCGTCGGTCACTTCTCGGTAGGGACGTGGTGCGGCGGTGGAGTGTGCGGTCTTGTCGGTCTCGCTGCGTGCTGCGTACGGATCTGCCGTCATGTCAGGCCATTTCCTCGCCGAGCGGTTGCGGGTTGGGTACGGTCCTGCGGCTGGACTGGGGCCTGCCGGGCGCCTTGAGGAACAGGGCGAGGACCGCGGACGCCAGGCCGATCGAGCCGGCCAGCACGAACGCGCCCTGGTAGTCCCAGACGCCGACCACGATCGAGCCGACCCCGGAGCCCACGAGCCCCGAGATGAGTTTCGAGCTGTAGACCATGCCGTAGTTGGAGGCGTTGTTGTTCTCACCGAAGTAGTCCGCGGTCATCGCGGCGAACAGCGGGAAGATCGCGCCGCCGCCGAAACCGGAGACCATGGAGCAGAAGAGGAAGAACGGCATGCTGCCCATCTGGCCCGAGACCAGCACCCCGAACTGGGCGGTGCCCAGCACCAGACACACGATGATCAGCGTGTTGCGGCGCCCGAACTTGTCGGAGATCCAGCCGATCACCCCGCGTCCGGTGCCGTTGACGATCGCCTTCAGCGACATCGCCGTGGCGACGATCCCGCCCGCGAAGCCCATGTCCTTTCCGAAGGGCACCTGGAAGGCGATGCCGAAGATGTTGATGCCGGCCGTGCACAGCAGGCAGAACCACATCATCCACAGGACGGGTGTGCGCGCGGCCTCCCTCGGGGTGTACTGCTTGACGGCCGGCGGGTTCTTCTCCAGCGCCCGCCGGATCTTCGGGTCGTCGGTCATCCTCAGCGGGTCGACGTGCGGCGGCCACCAGTTCTTCGGCGGGTCCTTGAAGAACCAGCCCGCGAACGCGACCACGGAGCAGCAGACCAGGCCGACCGTCACCAGGACGCCCCTGTAGTTGCTCAGGTCCATGTACGACGTGAACAGGAAGACGAAGGGCACCGAGCCGTAGGCGAAACCGCCGTTGACCATGCCGGTCTTGCCGCCCTTGCGCTCCGGATACCACTTGCCGACCATGTTCACGCAGGTCGCGTAGACGAGACCGGCACCGATACCGCTGCACACACCGAAGCCCAGATAGGCGACGATCACGTTCGGCGCGAACGCGAGCGAGAGATAGCCGAGGACGGTGCCCAGCGCACCCAGCATCATCGCGTAGCGGGCCGGAAGCTTGCCGCTCTCCCTGAGCTGCCCGGCGGGGAATGCGACGGCCGCCTGGAAGAAGACCCAGACACCCATCAGCCAGAAGATGTGCCCACTGCTCCACAGATGCGCCTCGTGCAGTGTGTCCTCGGCCGATGTGAACGCGTACTCCGAGGAACTGATGCCCAGCATGCCCATCCAAGGGAAGAGCACCATGGTCCATCGTGGCCGTCCCATGATGTGCCGGTCGGTCTCACCGATCCGGTACACGCGGCCGTTGCGGTCCGTCACCTCCCTGAAGGCGGCGGACGACGAGTAGTCGAGTGTTGTCATAGCCTCAAGCACTCCTTGCGTCGAAAGATCTGGCCAGCGCCCCCTGTCCAAATTCCTTTCGTGCGCGCACGGCTCCCGGGGTTCGCCGACGCGCACCGCCGCCGGACCCCGTGCTCAGTCACGTCATGGACCACCGCCCGACCGGCCGTGGACATGGCTCCGGTTCACCACGTCAGATCACCCCGCCCGACTTCAGCAGCCGCAACTCCTCGTCGCCGAGACCCAGTTCGCCGATGTAGATCTCTTGGTTGTGCTGGCCGAGGAGGGGTGGGGTGGTGATGGTGGTGGGAGAGTCGGAGAGCTTGAGCGGGTTGCCGACGGTG
>NZ_JOGP01000061.1:0-5317 GCF_000719505.1 Streptomyces sp. NRRL B-3229
GATGGACGCGACATGCGTGCCGTGACCGAACTTGTCCGTCGCGTCAGCCGCGGCGGAGAAGTTCTTGGACTCGATCACCTGCGTCTTGAGGTCCGGGTGCGTGGTGTCGACACCGGTGTCCAGGACGGCGATCTTGACACCCTTGCCGTCGTATCCGGCCGCCCACGCCGTGGGAGCGCCGATCTGCGGCACGGACTTGTCCAGACTGGCCTTGCGGACACCGTCGAGCCAGACGTGCGCGATACCGGAGGCGTCTTCAGGGTCCGCCGCAGGGTGCCCGCGTCCCGGACCTCGGCCTTGGCCGCGCTCGCCGCGCCCTGGTAGCCGACGATGACCTTCAGTCCCTTGGCCTGGGACTTGCGGACGGCGGCCGGACCACGAGGGTGTGGCCGCCGACCTTGCGGATCTGCACGGGTATGTGTTCGCGACCCTTCGCCCGCTCCAGGCCGACGACCCGGCCCTTGGCGTCCACGACGACACGGTCACCGGTGATCAGAGTGATGCGGTGCTTCGCGGTGAGGGCGGCACCGGCGGACTTCGCCGCGCCCACCCCCTGCTGCGCGTCCGCCGTGGCAGGGCTGGTCATTCCCGCCGCGAGCGCTACCGCGGCCGCCGTGGCAACCGTGGCCGCGCATGCCTTTTTCACTTGTCTGCGCAAGATTCCCCCTTGCAGAAGGACCGGGTGAATTCCCCGTTCACCCGGGCGGGGGTGGTCTCGCACACCTGCGCGTGCACCCCCCGGAATCGCAGTATGCCGAGGGGTGATCACATCGTTCAATAGACAACTCGCCGACAGCAAAGTCTGTTACAAGACCGCCGGGTTCAGGGCGAGTTGAGGCCGCGCGCTCAGGTCGCCGCGTTCTCCTTCACGGTGATCCTGCCCTTGCGGATCGTCGCCAGACGGGGGGCCTTCTTCGCGATAGCGGAGTCGTGGGTGACCATGATGAAGGTCAACCCCAGCTCCTTCCACATGCGTTCGAGCACGTCCATGATCTCGTCGCGCATCGACTCGTCCAGGTTGCCGGTCGGTTCGTCGGCGAGGAGCACCTTCGGCTGCTTGACGAGGGCGCGGGCGATGGCGACACGCTGCTGCTGTCCGCCGGACATCTCGGAGGGCAGATGCGCGAGCCGCTCCCCGAGCCCCACGGAGGTGAGCGCCTCCGCCGCCCGGTCCCTGCGTTCCTTGCCCTTCACGCCGAGGGGGACAAGGGCGGTCTCCACGTTCTCCTGGGCGGTGAGGGTGGGGATCAGGTTGAAGGACTGGAAGACGAAGCCGATGTTCTCGCTGCGGACCTTGGTGAGCCGGGCCTCCGACAGCTTGGCCAAGTCGGTGCCGTCCAGCACGACTTCGCCTTCGGTGGGCTTGTCGAGACCGCCGAGCATCTGGAGGAGGGTCGACTTGCCGCCGCCGGTGGGGCCCTGGATGACGAGGCGGTCCCCGTCGGCGATGGTGAGGTCGACCCCGGCGAGCGCGTCGACGGTGTCCTTGCCTCGGGTGTAGCGCTTGGTGACGCTTCTTAGTTCGTACATGGTGAGCTCCTGAGTATGGGTCTGGGTTGGTCTTCGGCCGCGGGCCGGTGGGGGCTGGTCGCGCAGTTCCCCGCGCCCCTGAGTGGGTGCGGGCCAGGCACGCCTAGCGGCAACCCACCTAGGGGCGCGGGGAACGGCGCGACCAGCCACGACGCACCCGCACCCGCACGACCACAAGGCGAGGCACATCCGTGGGCGCACCGTGGCCACGGCCGGGTCGCGCTACTCGACTCGCCGCAACGCGTCCGCCGGCCGCAACCGTGACGCGCGCCAGCCGCCGAAGGCACCGGCGATGAGACCGCCGGCCACCGCCAGACCGACCGCGATCGCCACCGTCGTCAGACTGACCGGCGCGGTCAGGGAGACGTCCAGCGTCTTCGCGGCGGCCCGCCGGCCGAACCCGCCGAAGCCACCCGGACCACCGGCTCCGCCGCCTCCACCGCCGCCCAACTGGGCTTGCAGCGTGGGGCTGATGGCCGTCACGGCATACGCCCCCGCGAGGCCCAGGGCGATGCCCAGGACGCCTCCCAGCAGCCCGTTGACCATGGCCTCGCCGACGACCTGCCGGGTCACCCGCCCCGACTTCCAGCCCAGCGCCTTGAGCGTGCCGAACTCCCGCACCCGGCGCGAGACGGCGGAGGAGGTGAGCAGACCAGCCACGAGGAACGCGGCGACCAGGACGGCGATGGAGAGCCACTTGCCGACGTTGGACGCCAGGGAGGAGGCCGTGGACAGCGATCCGGACACCGTGCTCGCGAGATCCGCCGAGGTCGTCACCGTGGTGCCCGAGATGTTCTTCTGGATCGACGACTTGACGGAGTCGATCTTCTGGGAGTCGGTCGTCTTGACGTAGATCGTGGTGACCTTGTTCTTCGAGTCACTGAGGGTCTGCGCCTGGGCGAGCGGGATGTAGACGTTGGCGGCCGCGTCGCCGCTGTCCGCGGTGGCGATGCCGATCACCGTGAACTTGACGCTCTTGACGGTGAGGGTGGAGCCGACCTTGAGCTTCTTCTCCTTGGCGTACGCGGAGTCGAGGACGGCGACCTTGGCGTCGGTCTCGGTCGACTTGAACGTACGGCCGCTGGTGAGCTTGGAGGAGGTCAGCGGGCCGAGGGCCGGCCGGGTGACGTCCGTGCCGTAGACGGAGTAGTTGTTGACGTCGAAGTTCGCGCCACCGCCCCGCACTTCACCCTGCGGCTGGCCGCTGCCTCCGCCGCGGAAGCCGCCCTCGCCGCCGCCGTTGCCGTTCTGCTGGAACTGACCCCGGGTGAACTGGCCGTTGATCTTGATGACCTGGAGGCTCAGCCCGCCGACCGCGTCGGAGACACCGGACTGCTGGTCGACCTTGGTGACGGTGGAGGTGGGCAGGGTCTCGAAGCCCTGCACCAGAACGCGGTCGCTGCTCTGCTCCGCGTCGGAGCCGTTGTCCTGCGCGTCGAACTGGAAGCGCGGCCGGTCGGAGGAGTCGGCCTGCGGCTGGGCCGCCTTGGTGACGGTCATGTCGGTGCCCAGCCCGTAGAGGGACTGGAGGACCTTGTCCTGGGCCTTGCCCATGCCGGACGACACGGAACTGACCACGATGACCAGCGCGATCCCGAGCGCGAGCCCGGAGGCGACGACGAGGGCCGCCTTTCTGCGGCGGCGCAGCTCGCGCCTCAGGTAGGTGAAGAACATGCCCGCAAGCTAGGTACGACGCGTGATGACTCGCTAAGCCCCATATAAGAGCTGCATGAGAAGCCTGTCCGCGAGCCGGGCACGAGCCGTCATGGGGCTGTCAGGCCGGCGGGGCACGGGGTGAGCCCCGCCGCACCCGCCGCACGGGAAAGGCCCGCCGGAAGCGGTGTGCTTCCGGCGGGCCCTCGACTACCGCTTCCTACAGGTCACTTCCCGTAGTACGCGTTGTAGATCGAGATCGTCGACTTGTTGCCCTTCTTGTCGGCGATCTTGGCGTGGAAGGAGATGGCCTTGCCCTTCGCCGGGTTCTTCGTGGCCGCATTGAAGCGGGCCGTGGAGGCGGGCAGCTTGGTGAGGTCGCCGGTCTTCTTGGACGCGAACGTCCAGCTGGCGTCGATCCGGGTGGAGGCCGCCGCGACCTTGACACTGCGCTTGACCGAGGTCGTCAGCTTGTAGTCGGCCTTGCCCGCCGGGACCGTGAAGACCTTCTCGCCGAACAGCGGGTCGTCGTTGGAGCCGACCTTGACGCCGTTCTTGTACAGCGTGGTCTTCACCGAGGTGAAGTCCGAGGAACCGGGGTTGCCCTGACCGTCCGCGAACAGCGGCAGGGAGCCGGCGATCTCGTTGCCCTTGCGGTAGAGACCGTAGTCGGCGTTGAGACGCGGGCCGAAGACCGCCGTGTTGAAGGTCTTCGCGTACGACTTGCCGCCCTGGAGGGACAGCGGAGCCCCGGCCGAGTAATACGCGTCGGCGATCGGGAAGCCGTCCGCGTCGACGCCGCTGTACTGCTCGAACGACATCTCCCACTTCACGCCGCTGACCGTCGACAGGTGCAGGGTGCGGGTGCTGGGCAGGGCCTGCGGGACGTTGATCGAGGAGCCCGAGAACGCGCCGGGCAGCCAGCCAGTGGCGCCGACCGCGCCTTTCTTGCCGCTCGCCGCAGCGCCCAGACCGACCTTCACCTTGGCCAGTTCGCTCGCCTTGTAGTGCTTGGTGTAACCGGTGGGGAACTGCTTGACCTTGCCGCCGGCCACGGTGTCGTACTGCTCGTTGGCACCCTTGCTCCAGTGCCCGTCGAACTGCTGGGAGAGGGAGCCGTCGGTCACCTGCGGGCCGAAGTGCGCGGTACGGAAGCCCGCGTACGTCTCCAGGAACCAGCCGTAGCCGTAAGTGCCGTCGGCCGTGTCGACCTGGAAGCCGGGCATGGCGAACTCCGACTTGGCGGCCGCGTCCGGCACGGTGATGTCCACCGGCTTGCCCTTGCGCGAGTCCAGCGTGACCGTCGTGTTCTTGGTGACGTTCAGCTTCGGCTGGACCAGCCAGTCGACGCCCTTGGAGCCGTCCTCCGGGTCCACGAAGGTGGAGGAGTTGAGGATGTAGCCGCCCTTGGGCACCCGCACGGTGACGGAGCCGTCCGCGTCGTACGGCGTGAACCACCTGCCGCTGCCGAGGCCGGAGACGCCAGACAGGTCGGCGCCGTAGTTCTTGGTCGGCTTGCCGTCACGGTCGAGCACGTTCAGCGTGACGTCGTACGACTCGACCTCGCGCTGCACCGCGGCCGCGGTGCGCACGGTCTGACCGCCGCCGGTCGCCGTCACGTACGCGGAGTAGGCGCCGTCCAGCGTGCCGCCCAGCTTGGTGTTCACCGTGACATCGACGGAGGCCTTGCCGCCCGCCGGAACCGTCACCGTGGTCGCGCCCAGCTTGAAGAAGCCGGCCGGAGCGGCCTGGCCCTTCGGGTCGGTCGCCGTTGACGCCAGCTTCAGCGTCACGTCCTTCGACCCGAGGTTGCGGTAGGTCAGCTTCTTGGTGACCGGCTTGTCGTCGGTGTGCGGCCACAGCCGCGATGATGTCCACACCCGGCGCGGTCACGTCGGGCTTGATCTGCCCGTCGAGGCCGGGGCCGGTGCTGGAGAAGTACGCCAGCTTGTCCTTGTCGTCGACGGCGCCGACGGTCAGGGCGGAGGCGGCGCTGCCCGGCGAACCGATGGACTCAGGACCGGAGTTGCCCGCGGCGATGGCGAACAGGATGCCCTTCTCGGCCGAGAGCTTGTTGACCTCCGCCTCGAGCGGGTCGATCTCCGGGGTGTCGCCGCCGCCCAGGCTGAGGTTG
>NZ_JOGP01000062.1:0-3353 GCF_000719505.1 Streptomyces sp. NRRL B-3229
CGGTGGTTGCTCATGGGTGGAACGTTGATTATTCGGCACTTTCAGTCATCTCGGGCTGCCAGTACTGCTCTTCGGAGCGTGGAACGCTGATCACGAGTGGCGAGGGTGTCGGGCACGCTGTTGGGTGTCTGAGGGAATGAACCCCCTCGTGATGCCGGCCCCAGTGAACTCCAGCTCAGGTTGGGGGTGATGGGTGGCTGGTCGTTGTTTGAGAACTGCACAGTGGACGCGAGCATCTGTGGCCAAGTTTTTAAGGGCGCACGGTGGATGCCTTGGCACCAGTCGTCAACCAGGCTTTGATCCGGGGGTTTCCGAATGGGGAAACCCGGCAGTCGTCATGGGCTGTCACCCTTGCCTGAACACATAGGGCAAGTGGAGGGAACGCGGGGAAGTGAAACATCTCAGTACCCGCAGGAAGAGAAAACAACCGTGATTCCGGGAGTAGTGGCGAGCGAAACCGGATGAGGCCAAACCGTATGCGTGTGAGACCCGGCAGGGGTTGCGCATGCGGGGTTGTGGGATCTCTCTTCTGTCGTCTGCCGGCGACAGGACGAGTCAGAAACCGTTGATGTAGGCGAAGGACATGCGAAAGGTCCGGCGTAGAGGGTAAGACCCCCGTAGTCGAAACGTCAGCGGCTCGTTTGAGAGACACCCAAGTAGCACGGGGCCCGAGAAATCCCGTGTGAATCTGGCGGGACCACCCGCTAAGCCTAAATATTCCCTGGTGACCGATAGCGGATAGTACCGTGAGGGAATGGTGAAAAGTACCGCGGGAGCGGAGTGAAATAGTACCTGAAACCGTGTGCCTACAAGCCGTGGGAGCGTCGCGCATTGAGTTTACTCAATGCGTCGTGACTGCGTGCCTTTTGAAGAATGAGCCTGCGAGTTTGCGGTGTGTTGCGAGGTTAACCCGGGTGGGGTAGCCGTAGCGAAAGCGAGTCCGAATAGGGCGTTTTTAGTAGCACGCTCAAGACCCGAAGCGGAGTGATCTAGCCATGGGCAGGTTGAAGCGGAGGTAAGACTTCGTGGAGGACCGAACCCACCAGGGTTGAAAACCTGGGGGATGACCTGTGGTTAGGGGTGAAAGGCCAATCAAACTCCGTGATAGCTGGTTCTCCCCGAAATGCATTTAGGTGCAGCGTCGTGTGTTTCTTGCCGGAGGTAGAGCACTGGATAGGCGATGGGCCCTACCGGGTTACTGACCTTAGCCAAACTCCGAATGCCGGTAAGTGAGAGCGCGGCAGTGAGACTGTGGGGGATAAGCTCCATGGTCGAGAGGGAAACAGCCCAGAGCATCGACTAAGGCCCCTAAGCGTACGCTAAGTGGGAAAGGATGTGGAGTCGCAGAGACAACCAGGAGGTTGGCTTAGAAGCAGCCACCCTTGAAAGAGTGCGTAATAGCTCACTGGTCTAGTGATTCCGCGCCGACAATGTAGCGGGGCTCAAGCGTACCGCCGAAGTCGTGTCATTGCAGCAATACTCCCAACGGAGGCTGTGATGGGTAGGGGAGCGTCGTGTGCCGGGTGAAGCTGCGCCGGAAGGCAGTGGTGGACGGTTCACGAGTGAGAATGCAGGCATGAGTAGCGATACACACGTGGGAAACGTGTGCGCCGATTGACTAAGGGTTCCTGGGTCAAGCTGATCTGCCCAGGGTAAGTCGGGACCTAAGGCGAGGCCGACAGGCGTAGTCGATGGATAACCGGTTGATATTCCGGTACCCGCTGTGAAGCGTCAAACATCGAACCAGGCGATGCTAAGTCCGTGAAGCCGTCCCGGAGCCTTCGGGCAAAGGGGAGTGGTGGAGCCGACGAACCAGACTTGCAGTAGGTGAGTGATGGGGTGACGCAGGAAGGTAGTCCATCCCGGGCGGTGGTTGTCCCGGGGTAAGGGTGTAGGCCGAGTGGTAGGCAAATCCGCCGCTCATTGAGGCTGAGACCTGATGCCGAGCCGATTGTGGTGAAGTGGATGATCCTATGCTGTCGAGAAAAGCCTCTAGCGAGTTTCATGGCGGCCCGTACCCTAAACCGACTCAGGTGGTCAGGTAGAGAATACCGAGGCGTTCGGGTGAACTATGGTTAAGGAACTCGGCAAAATGCCCCCGTAACTTCGGGAGAAGGGGGGCCACGCTTGGTGATCCGATTTACTCGGTGAGCTGGGGGTGGCCGCAGAGACCAGCGAGAAGCGACTGTTTACTAAAAACACAGGTCCGTGCGAAGCCGTAAGGCGATGTATACGGACTGACGCCTGCCCGGTGCTGGAACGTTAAGGGGACCGGTTAGTCACATTTCGGTGTGGCGAAGCTGAGAACTTAAGCGCCAGTAAACGGCGGTGGTAACTATAACCATCCTAAGGTAGCGAAATTCCTTGTCGGGTAAGTTCCGACCTGCACGAATGGCGTAACGACTTCTCGACTGTCTCAACCATAGGCCCGGTGAAATTGCACTACGAGTAAAGATGCTCGTTTCGCGCAGCAGGACGGAAAGACCCCGGGACCTTTACTACAGTTTGATATTGGTGTTCGGTTCGGCTTGTGTAGGATAGCTGGGAGACTTTGAAGCGGCCACGCCAGTGGTTGTGGAGTCGTCGTTGAAATACCAGTCTGGTCGTGCTGGATGTCTAACCTGGGTCCGTGATCCGGATCAGGGACAGTGTCTGATGGGTAGTTTAACTGGGGCGGTTGCCTCCTAAAGGGTAACGGAGGCGCCCAAAGGTTCCCTCAGCCTGGTTGGTAATCAGGTGTTGAGTGTAAGTGCACAAGGGAGCTTGACTGTGAGACCGACGGGTCGAGCAGGGACGAAAGTCGGGACTAGTGATCCGGCGGTGGCTTGTGGAAGCGCCGTCGCTCAACGGATAAAAGGTACCCCGGGGATAACAGGCTGATCTTCCCCAAGAGTCCATATCGACGGGATGGTTTGGCACCTCGATGTCGGCTCGTCGCATCCTGGGGCTGGAGTCGGTCCCAAGGGTTGGGCTGTTCGCCCATTAAAGCGGTACGCGAGCTGGGTTTAGAACGTCGTGAGACAGTTCGGTCCCTATCCGCTGCGCGCGCAGGAACATTGAGAAGGGCTGTCCCTAGTACGAGAGGACCGGGACGGACGAACCTCTGGTGTGCCAGTTGTTCTGCCAAGGGCATGGCTGGTTGGCTACGTTCGGGAGGGATAACCGCTGAAAGCATCTAAGCGGGAAGCCTGCTTCGAGATGAGTGTTCCCACCCCCTTTGAGGGGTTAAGGCTCCCAGTAGACGACTGGGTTGATAGGCCGGATCTGGAAGCCCAGTAATGGGTGGAGGTGACCGGTACTAATAGGCCGAGGGCTTGTCCATATTTGCTCGCGTCCACTGTGTTAGTTCTGAG
>NZ_JOGP01000063.1:0-3111 GCF_000719505.1 Streptomyces sp. NRRL B-3229
GTCCACCCCGGCGGGGTCACGGCGCTCGACGACGTCTCGCTCACTGTCGAGCAGGGCGAACTGCTCGGCATCGTCGGCCCGTCCGGCTCCGGCAAGTCGACCCTGCTGAACATCATGGGCACGCTGGACCGGCCGACCAGCGGCACCGTGGAGATCGACGGCCAGGACGTGGCGGACCTCTCCGACCGCCGGCTGTCGGCGCTGCGGGGGCGCCGACTCGGCTTCGTGTTCCAGCAGTTCCACCTCACGGACGGGCTGACCGCCGCCGAGAACGTCGCCACCGGACTGCTGTACGCCGGGGTGGCACGCCGCAGGCGCCGCCCGCTCGCCCTGGAGGCGCTGGAGCGCGTCGGGCTCGCCCGCCGGGCCCGGCACCTGCCCCACCAGCTGTCCGGCGGCGAGCGGCAACGGGTGGCCATCGCCCGCGCGCTCGTCAACCGGCCCGTCCTGGTCCTCGCGGACGAGCCCACGGGCGCCCTCGACACCGCGAACGGCGTGGCCGTACTGGATCTGCTGACCGCGCTGAACCGTGAGGGGACCACCATCGCGGTCGTCACCCACGACCGGGACATCGCCGCCCAGCTGCCCCGCCGGGTGGAGATCCGCGACGGCCGCATCCGCTCCGACGTCCGCACCGACTCCTACGCCTGCACGGAAAGCCGCTCATGACCCACACCTCCACGAGAACGGCCGCCCGACGCACCGGCGACAGGCCGGTACGGCTGGCCCCGTCGGACATCCTGGGCCTGGGGCTGCTGGGCATCCGGACCCGCAGGATGCGGGCCGCCCTGTCGGCCCTCGGCATCTCGATCGGCATCGCCACCCTGATCGTCGTCACCGGGATCCCGGCGTCGAGCCAGAAGGCCCTGATGCGGGAACTCTCCGCACTGGGCACCAACATGCTCCAGGCGGTGCCCGCCCGCCAGGACCCACCGGTGCTGCTGCCCCCGGAGTCCGTGGACATGGCCCGCCGGATCGGACCGGTCACCGCGGTCAGCGCGGTCGCCAACACCCACACCGAGGTGCTCCGCAACGACCGTCAGGGAGACGCCGACTACACGGGGCTCACCGTCCTGGCCGGCAGACCGGACCTGCTGGGCGCGATCAACGCCGAGGTGGCGTCGGGCCGGTTCCTCAGCGCGGACACCCAGCGGTTTCCGACCGCCGTGCTCGGCTCGGTCGCCGCCGCACGGCTCGGCATCCCGAGGGTCGTCCCCGGGCAGAGCGCCCCGCAGATCTACATCGACCACCGCTGGTTCACGGTCATCGGCGTCCTGGACAGGACCCCGCTGTCGCCGGACATCGACCGCTCGGTGCTGGTGGGGTGGGACGCGGCGCGCGCTCTGCTGCGGTTCGACGGCCACCCGACCGTGATCTACCTCAAGGCGAAGGAGTCGCGGATCGAGGCCGTACGGGACGTGCTGCCCGCCACCCTCAACCCCGAACTGCCCGGAGTGGTCCAGGTCAGCCGCCCGTCCGACGCGCTGGCCGCCAAGCGGGCCACCGAGTCCACGTTCTCGGCGCTCTTCCTGGGACTCGCCGGGGTCGCCCTGCTGGTCGGCGGCATCGGGGTCGCCAACACCATGGTGATCTCCGTCCTCGAACGCCGCCGGGAGATCGGCCTGCGCCGCGCGCTCGGCGCCAACCGGGGCCAGATACGGGCCCAGTTCCTCACCGAGTCGGTCGTCCTGTCCGGTCTCGGCGGCCTGACCGGCATCGCCCTGGGCGCCCTGGCCACCCTCGGCTGGGCCACCCACCAGCACTGGCCGCCGGTCGTCCCCCTCACCTCGGTGACCGCCGGGTTCGCCGGGGCGATCCTGATCGGCATGCTGGCCGGCGTCTACCCGTCCGTCCGCGCCGCCCGCCTGACACCGACGGAGGCGCTGGCGACGGCCTAGGGGGAGTACGGGATCACCGGGCCGGGGACCAGTCCGGTGCGCGCCGGGGCTGTCGGCTTGGTCTGCACCGCGGTGCGGTCTCGGTCTCCACCGGGGTGCGGTCTCGGTTTGCTCCTGGTTGTCGCCTCGGTCCGAACCGGGACTGTCGCCCTGCCCGTGCCGTACCCGATCATGGCCGTATGCGTGCTCGTTTCCTCGGGATCACCGAGCTGACCGAAGTCCCGTCGGTGGCGGTCGTGGTCGATGTCATGCGGGCCTTCACGGTGGCCGCCTGGGCCTTCGCTCAGGGGGCGGAGAGGATCGTCCTCGCCGGGTCGCTCGACGAGGCCCTGGAGCTCAAGGCCCGCCACCCGGACTGGGTGGCGCTCAAGGACGGGCCGCCCGCGCCGGGGTTCGACGCCGTCAACTCGCCCGGCATGCTGCGGTCGACCGACCTCGCCGGGCTGACCGTCGTGCAGAAGACGACGGCGGGAACCGTCGGCGCGCTCGCCGTCCGGGAGGCGTCCCTGGTGCTGTGCGCGGGCTTCGTGGTGGCGGAGGCCACGGCACGCCTGCTGCGGGCACGGGGATGCGGCGACGCCACCTTCGTGGTCACCGGCGAGGACGGCCGGGCGGAGGAGGACCTGGCGTGTGCGCAGTACATCGCCGGACGGGCCGGTGGGGCGGGGACGGACGCGGCCGGGTACCTCCGGCGGGCCCGTGCCTCGCGCGCCGCGGCCGAACTGACGCAGGGCGTGCGGAAGGGCGTCCACCCCGACGACGTGGACCTCTGCCTCGAACTCGACCGGTTCTCCTTCGCCATGGTGGCGGCCGAGGAGGACGCGCTCATGGTGCTGCGTCCGTGTGCCGCCCCGTCGGTCGACAGCGAGGTGCGGCATGGCCGGTGACGGCCACTATCGCGGAGCCGAGGCGACACCGGGCAGGTCTGCCCCCGTCGACAGGGTGGCTCTGACGGTGACGCGCGGGTGCGGGGGAGCCGGTACGGCGAGCGTCCGGCCCGGCTCGCGCGCGGAGACGCTGCCGCCGATCGTGAGGGCCGTGACGGCGCGGCTGCCGGCCGCCAGCACGTACCACCTGTTCTTCGGCGACCGCCAGCCGGTGGCGGCCGCCACATGCCTGCCGAACCGGCCGCAGACCGCGGTCGACCGTTCCCGGGAGACGGTCCGCGCCGGTGCGCCGGGTCCGTCCGTGGAGCGGCGCAGCGTCACCGTCA
>NZ_JOGP01000064.1:0-4388 GCF_000719505.1 Streptomyces sp. NRRL B-3229
AATGGGCGACGTCCGTCAGGTCGGCCTGCCCGCCCTCCAGGTGGTCGGCCAGCCGCTCGGCCTGCGCCTTCAGCGCCTGACCGGAGCGGGCCGACACCACGAACGGCAGCGGACCGGCGAACTCGGCCTGCACCGTGACGGGTTCCCCGGCCGGTGCCTCCTCGATCACCACATGGGCGTTCGTCCCGCTCACACCGAACGACGACACACCCGCCCGTCGCACATGGCCCTCCTCCCGGCAGGGCCATCACCATCTTGATGACACCGGCCACCCCGGCCGCCGACTGTGCGTGGCCGATGTTGGACTTGAGGGAGCCCAGCCACAGCGGACGGTTCTCCGGGCGGTTCTGGCCGTAGGCGGCGATGACCGCCTGGGCCTCGATCGGGTCGCCCAGCGCCGTGCCGGTGCCGTGCGCCTCCACCGCGTCCACGTCCGCCGGCGTCAGCCGTCCGTCGGCCAGCGCGGCCCGGATGACCCGCTGCTGGGCGGGACCGTTGGGCGCGGTCAGACCGTTGGAGGCACCGTCCTGGTTGACCGCCGTACCGCGGATGACGGCGAGGACGGGGTGGCCGTTGCGGCGGGCGTCCGAGAGGCGCTCCAGGAGCAACAGGCCTGCCCCCTCGGACCAGTTGGTGCCGTCGGCGGCGGACGAGAAGGCCTTCGCACGACCGTCCTTGGCGAGGCCCCGCTGGCGGGAGAACTCGATGAACCCGTCGGGGGTGGCCATGACGGCGACACCGCCCGCGAGAGCCATCGAGCACTCGCCGGTGCGCAGCGAACGGGCGGCCAGGTGGAGGGCGACCAACGAGGAGGAGCAGGCCGTCTCGACCGTGACCGCGGGGCCTTCCAGTCCGAGGGTGTAGGAGACCCGGCCGGAGGTGGCGCTGCCGGAGTTGCCGATGCCGAGCATGCCTTCGACGTTCGGCGGGATGCGCTGCCCGATCGGGGCGTAGTCGTGGTGCATCACTCCGGTGAAGATGCCGATGTTCTGGCCGCCGAGGCCGGTCGGGTCGATGCCGGCCCGTTCGAAGGTCTCCCAGGAGGTCTCGAGGAGCAGCCGCTGCTGTGGGTTCATGGCGAGGGCCTCGCGCGGGGAGATCCCGAAGAAGCCCGCGTCGAACTCGCCCGCGTCGTGCAGGAATCCGCCGTGCCGGGCGTACGAGGTGCCGGGGTGGTCGGGGTCGTCGTCGAACAGGGTGTCCAGGTCCCAGCCGCGGTTGGCGGGGAACTCGGTGATGGCGTCGGTGCCGTCGGCGACCAGCCGCCACAGGTCCGCGGGGGCGTTCACCCCGCCGGGGAGCCGGCACGCCATGGCGACGATCGCGATCGGTTCGTGCTTCTCGTCCTCGACCTCGCGGATCCGGCCGTTGGCCCTGCGCAGGTCGGTGAGCGCCTTCTTGAGGTACTCGCGGAGCTTGTCCTCGGTGTCGTTGCTCATGTCTGTCTCTGTGTCCCTTCGCTCTCGGTGTCGCCGGGGGTCGTCCGGTTTTCGTCCGTTCAGGACAGACCGAGCTCGTTGTCGATGAGGGCGAACATCTCGTCGTCGGTGACCGTCTCCAGGTCCACTTCCTCGCTGAGGGCGGGGTGCAGGCTCTCCCACTGGGCGGTGAGCGCCTTGAGCCGCTGGGCGACGAGCTGGGCCTGCGCGGCCGGGTCGGGGCCGTCGTCAGCGGGCTGCGCCACCAACGCCTTCTCCAGACGGCCCAGTTCGTCCAGGACCGACAGCGCCTCGGCGGTCTCGGGCTGCTGGGGGCGCAGTTGCTCCTCGAGCAGGTCCACGAGGGCCGCGGGCGTCGGGTGGTCGAAGACGAGGGTCGCGGGCAGTCGTACGCCGGTGGCCTCGGTGAGGCGGTTGCGGAACTCGACGGCCGTAAGGGAGTCGAAGCCCGCGTCCTTGAACGCCCGGGTGGCATCCACGGTGGCCGGGTTGGCTACCCCCAGGACCGCGGCGACCTGCACCCGCACCACGTCGAGCAGCAGCTGCGCACGCTCCTGCGGACTGCGGCCCACGAGCCGCTGGAGGAGGGTCTCCCCCGCGGGTGCGGCCGCGGCCTTGGCGACACGGCGGGCGGAGGGCCGTACGAGCCCCTGGAGGACCGGCGGGACTCCGCTGCCGTCCGAGGAACGGGACCGTAGGTCGGCCAGGTCGAGCCGGGCCGGTACGAGGAGTGCCTCGGTGGAGCCGAGCGCCGCGTCGAGGAGGGCCAGGCCCTCGGCGGTGGGCAGGCCCAGCATGCCGCCACGCTTGCCCCGGTCGAGGTCGGCGCCGTCGAGGTGGGCGGTCATGCCGGTCGCCTCGGACCACATGCCCCAGGCGAGCGAGGTGGCGGGCAGGCCCAGTGAGCGCCGGTACTCGGCGAGGGCGTCCAGGTAGGCATTGGCTGCCGCGTAGTTGGACTGCCCCGGGTTCCCGAAGACCCCCGCCGCCGAGGAGTAGACCGCGAACGCGGCGAGGTCCAGGTCCTTCGTCAGCTCGTGCAGATGCCAGGCGGCATCGACCTTCGGCCCGAAGACCTTCTCCAGCCGCTCCCGGGACTGCGCCGCGATCACACCGTCGTCCAGGACACCGGCCGTGTGCACCACCGCCGTGAGCGGCCGCTCCACCGACGCCAGAAGCCCTTCGAGAGCCGCACGGTCCGAGGCGTCACACGCCTCGATCCGCTCGCGCAGCGCCAGCTGCGGCTCGCCCGAGGCGAGTGCGGCCGGCAGCCGGTCGGCGGACCGCTCGTCCAGGTCGACCAGGACGATCCGCCCGGGGTTCTCGGACTGGGCGGTGCGCACCAGCCCCCATACCGCGCCCCCCGCCGGATCGGTCACCGCACGGACCGCTCCCCGGGTGACGACGGCCAGCCGTGAGCCGTCGAACCGCGGTTCGGTCAGCCAGGTCTGCACCACGGCGAGGGCCCGGGCCGCCAGCTCGTGGGCGCGGTCGACGCCCTCCCCACCGGCCTCCGACAGATCCAGCAGGAGCCATTCGGGCGCGGCTTCGGCGATAGCGAGTACGGCGGACTCGTCGGCGACCGGGACCGGAGCGGGCCGGTCCGCCGCGGCGGGCTCGGGGAGAACCACTGGGGTCCAGGACATGCGGTACAGGTGCTCATGGGCCGGGGTCCCCGCCGCGCCCAGCTGCTCGGCGGAGACCTCGCGCATGGTGAGGGTGCCGATGCCGGCGACGGGTGCACCGGTGTGGTCGGCGAGCTCCAGCGTGAGGCCGTCGGCGCCGGTACGGGCCGCACGGACGCGCAGCGCGGTGGCGCCGGAGGCGTACAGGGACACCTCGTTCCACGCGAACGGCAGCCGTGTCGTGCCCGGGGCCGGATCGCCCGCCGCGGGGAGCAGGCCGGTCGTCTGGAGGGCGGCGTCGAGGAGCGCGGGGTGGAGGCCGAAGCCGTCGGCCGTCTGGCCCTCGGGCAGGACGACCTCCGCGAACACCTCCTCGCCGCGCGTCCACACTGCCCGTACGCCCTGGAAGGCGGGCCCGTAGGAGTATCCGGCGTCGAGCTGACGGTCGTAGAAGCCGTCGAGGCCGACCTGTCCGGCCCCGGCGGGCGGCCACTGGCCGAGGTCGAACCCGGCGTCGGGGGACTGCTCGGTGACAAAGCCGCTGACGTGCCGGGTCCACGGCGTGTCCGCATCGGCGTCCTGCGGTGCCGAGTGGACGGTGACCGGACGGCGGCCCAGCTCGTCGGGCGCGGCCACGGACACCTGGATGCGCACTCCGCCGCTCGCGGGCAGCACCAGCGGCGCCTCGATCACCAGCTCGTCGACCGTGCTCGCGCCCGCTTCGTCACCGGCCCGCACCACCAGCTCGACCAGCGCCGCACCCGGCACGACGACCGCGCCGGCGACCGCGTGATCCGCCAGCCAGGGGTGCGTACGGACCGACAAGAGCCCGGTCGCCAACACTCCACCGGACTCGGGGAGTTGGGTGACGGCACCGAGGAGCGGGTGGTCGGCACCGCTCAGCCCGAGCGAGGAGGCGTCACCGGTGCCGCCCCAGCCCTGCGGCCAGTACCACTCGCGCTGGAAGGCATAGGTCGGCAGGTCCACCCGGCGCGCACCGGTCCCCGCGAAGAGCGCGGCCCAGTCGACCGCGCGTCCTGCGGAGTGCAGCGCACCGAGCGCACCGAGCGCGGACTCGGCCTCGCCACGGCCCCGCCGCAGCAGGGTGGCGAGGCGGACGTCGGCGCCGTCGAGGATCTCCTGGGCGAGTGCGGTGAGCACACCGTCGGGCCCGGCCTCCAGGAAGACGGTGACACCCTGCTCGTGCAGCGCACTCACCCCGTCCGCGAAACGGACGGCCTCGCGGACGTGTCGCACCCAGTACTCGGGAGAGGTCAGCTCACCCGAAGTCGCGGGCTTTCCGGTGACGTTGGAGACCACGGGG
>NZ_JOGP01000065.1:0-2187 GCF_000719505.1 Streptomyces sp. NRRL B-3229
TCGATCCCACTCCGCATTCGTCAGATCTCCGCGTCCCATGGAGTCAGCCTGCCCCCAACACCCCACCCACGGAGAGAGATCCGAGAAACAGCGCCTAGGCAATCGCCGCCCCCGAACTAAGCCACCGGCAGGGGGCCCGCGCTGAGGATCGCATCCGCGCCGCCCGCGCCACCGGCCTGCGCAACCTGCCCCTGCACCGCACGGCCCAGAACCTGATCTGGCTGGAGATCGTGCAGATTACCCTCGGCCCCCTTGCCTGGATGCCACTGCTCGCCCTGATCGGAACTGCCCGGCTCTGCCGGGCAGGCCACACCGACACCTCGAACATGCGCGGGTTGCACGGCAGTCGGGAGCAGCAGCGCCCGCGCGACGCAAGCATCAGCCTCGACCGCGGATCGCGTCCGACGACCTGTGCGGCTGATTGCTGGTGATCACTCGATGTGTCCGGTGCCTCGGTCCACCTGCGCGAGGAACTCCCGGACAGCGTCCTCCAGATGCTTTGTGTCGGCGGGCACAGGAGGGTGGGTGCTGAACCCGAACCCGTACCCGGGGTCGGGCCCGGTCAGCCACATGAAGTGGTAGGTGCCCGGCTTGCCGTCCGGTTGGCTGACCTCGAACTCCTCGCCGTCCACCAACATCCGCCACGACTCGTCCGCCGCCATCGCCCCTGCTTTCCCCGGCCCCGGAGACGGGGCGCGGTAAATTCGAATCAGGCCACCGTGAAGTCGGCCGCCTTGGTGTCCAGGGTCGTGTCGCCGTCCTCGGCGGTGACCAGGACGGCCACATGCCACAAGCCCTTCGGGGACCCGCTGGCATCGGTGTGGGTGACGGAGACCTTGTAGGTGCACCGCTCACTGTTCCCGTCCGAGGGCTTGCAAAGAGCAGGCTCCGCACCGGCCATGTCCTTGACTGTCAGGCCCTTCTTCGCAAACGACGAGTTCGCCGGCCACGCCAGCACTTTCACACTCCTGACCGCGGAGGACGCCGTGACGTCGGTGGTGAAGGCCAGCGAACCGTCACGCCCGGCGGCGGCAGCGGTGTAGCGGGCCGCGCTGTGCGCCACCGACGGCGCCTGGTCCCCGGCGTAGGCGAGAGCGAAGGTACCCGCTCCACCGAGCACGACGACACCAGCAGCAACGGAAACGACGATACGACGCGACATGAGAAGTTCTCCCCTACGGACTCAGCTGGATCCCACCGGCGCTCTCGTCGGCGCCGTGCACCCATCCTGGCCGCGCGGCGAACGCCGGGTATGAGCACACGTACTCAACTGCGGCCTGAGTAACGCACGTTACGCCCCAGCACCTCACTCCCAGCCTGACGGTCCGATCCAGTGGTCAGGCGCGTGAAAGCAGAGTCGACACGCTGCCCCTTCACCTTCCGGCCCACATCCGATGTTCCGGGCAGCCTCCGTATCCGATGTTCCGGGCAGCCTCCGTCCGCGGACAGAAGCCCGCCATGCGTCGGCGAGCAGCGGACCGCAGAACAGCGTCCCCGGCCACCTTCAGGCGCATCGTGCTCGGCCTAGGTCGTGGCGTCGGGATGACGCGTTGCGGCTCCTGCAGTCGTGGCGTCACGGCTGCTCACACGTGCCGAGCACAGGGCGCCACACAGGCCCGCTCCGTGGTGTTGGGAAACCGAGCGACGGCCGGCTCGGCGCCCCCCCTCCCCCGTCCGGGTCACCGGCGTCTTCACGACCTCGAGTGCGCAGCCTCCGACATCTCCTGTCTCCGGCCCCCGTTCCCGGCCCCGCGCCGGGCGCCCGGCCTCTAGGCGGAAGCGGACAGCACCAGCGCGGCCGCCGCCGCGAGCGCCACGTATGCCAGGACCAGCCAGGCCAGGAGGCGCCGCCGCAGGGCGCGGTAGCGCGTCTCGTACGCCTGGCGGAGTTCTTCTGCCCGTGCTGCCGTGCGCTGCCACGACGTCCGTGATAGCGCCAGGTGTTCTGCCACGAACTCCCGTTCCAGCGCCTCCTGTTGTATGTCGGTGAGCCATCCGAGCCGGGACGCGGTGCGCGCTGCCGCCGCGCGGCCCTCGTCCCGTGCGGCGGCCAGCAGGAGATGTCCCTCGATCTGCCGGACGAGACCTCGTTCCGCTTCCACGGTCATCGCGCGCTCAACTCCTTTTCCGCTTGCGGTACTAACGGGTGGTTCAGGTCGAACGCCGGGGATTCGCTGCGGATGCGGG
>NZ_JOGP01000066.1:0-2093 GCF_000719505.1 Streptomyces sp. NRRL B-3229
CGGCGACCTGGCCCGGTTCCTGCCCGACGGCACCCTGGAAACCCTCGGCCGCATCGACCACCAGGTCAAGATCCGCGGCTACCGCATCGAACTCGGCGAGATCGAAGCCCGCCTCCGCGAGCACGCGAACGTCCAGGACGCCGTCACCACCGTCCGCCAGTCCGGGACGGGGGAGAA
Organism: Streptomyces sp. NRRL B-3229; assembly: GCF_000719505.1. Classification (NCBI taxonomy): domain Bacteria; kingdom Bacillati; phylum Actinomycetota; class Actinomycetes; order Kitasatosporales; family Streptomycetaceae; genus Streptomyces; species Streptomyces sp. NRRL B-3229. Next base: position 178 of record NZ_JOGP01000066.1, read on the forward strand.
GTCCCTGATCGGCTACGTCGTTCTGGCGGACACCGATGCGCTCGACAGTGCCGCCCTGCGCGCTCACCTGACCGCCGCCCTGCGCGCTCACCTGACCGCCTCGCTGCCGGACTACATGGTCCCGACGGCGTTCGTCACGATCGCCCGCATCCCGCTCACCACGAACGGCAAGGTCGATCACCGAGCCCTGCCGGCCCCGGACCTGGCGGCCTTCGCGGGGGCCGAGGCGTACGTCGCCCCGCGCACGCCGGTCGAGGAACGACTGGCGGCGGTCTGGCAGGACGTCCTTGGACTCGAAGGCGTCGGCGTCGGTGTCGAGGACAGCTTCTTCGACCTCGGCGGCGACTCCATCCGCGCCGTACGCCTCGTCGGTGCACTCCGCGCCGCCGGGTACGACGTCTCCATCCCGGATGTCTTCCAGCTGAAGACGATCGCGGCCCTGGCCACCCGCGTCGGCGGCCAGGAGTCCGGCGAATCGCTGATCGTGACGGTCGAGCCGTTCGCGCTTATCGGCGAGGACGACCGGGCGCTGCTCCCCGACGGTGTGGTGGACGCGTATCCGCTGTCCCAGGTGCAGACCGGCATGCTGGTCGAGATGCTCGCCTCCGGTGACGAGCGCGTGTACCAGAACATCAACTCCTTCCGTATCCCGGACGCTCGGCCGTTCTCGGCGGAGGCGATGCGCGAGGCCGTCGAGACGGTGGTCGCCCGGCACGACATCCTGCGCACGACCATGCACCTGGACGGCTACTCCCAGCCGCTCCAGCTGGTCCACGGCACGGTCGGCGTCCCGCTCACCGTGCACGACGTCCGCGACCTCACGGCGGAGCAGCAGAAGGAACTCGCCTTCGCATACGTGGAGCAGGAGCGTGCCGCCGGGTTCGACATCGCGGCCGGTCCGCTGCTGCGGATCTCGGTGCACGTCGAGTCGGACCAGGCGTGGCGCATGACGTTCAGCCACATTCACGCGATCACGGAGGGCTGGAGCTACCACACCCTCCTGATGGAGCTCCTGGACGCCTACCGCGGCCTGAGCGTCGGTCACGGCCTCCCGGCCTACGAGGCTCCCTCGGTCCGGTTCGCCGACTTCATCGCCGCCGAGCAGGCCTCCCTCGCCGACGAGGGCGACCAGGCCTTCTGGCGTGACGTCGTGGAGACCCACAGCCCGGCCCGGATCCCGGCAGCCTGGGCCGCGACCACGGGACCGCGCGAACTCCTGCACACCCGCGTCCCGTTCAGGGACCTGGAGGACGACCTGCGTCGGCTCGCCGCCGAGGCCCGGACGTCGCTGAAGAGTGTGCTGCTGGCCGCCCACCTGAAGGTGCTCGGCACCCTCACGGCGGAGGACGCCTTCCACACCGGCGTGGTGTACCACGGCCGACTGGAGGCCCCGGGTGCCGACCGCGTGCTGGGCATGCACCTCAACACCCTGCCCTTCCCGTCGGCCAAGGGTGCGGGTACGTGGCGTGAGCTGGTGGAGGAGGTGTACCGGCAGGAGACCGACATCTGGTCCCACCGCCGCTACCCGCTCCCGGCCATCCAGCGCGCCGCAGGCAACAATCGCGACCTGCTCACCATCCTCTTCGAGTACCTCGACTTCCACCTGGTCGACAGGGAAGCCGTCGACGTCGACGCGACGATGGTGAACGGCACCAACGAGTTCGCCCTCAACGTCGTCATCAGCCACGGCAACTTCGGCCTCACCAGTCCCACGGACGTGATGAGCCGGGAGAGCCTGGACCGGCTGGCGGGGATGTACCGGTCGGTGCTGGAGGCGATGGCTGCGGATGCGGACGGGGACGCACGTGGTGTGTTGTTGTCCAGCGCCGAGCGGGGGGTGCTGCTCGGGGAGTGGGCCGACGGTTCGTCTGTCGGCTGGCCGGGTGGTCTGGTGGTGGACCGTTTCGAGGCGCAGG
>NZ_JOGP01000067.1:0-2303 GCF_000719505.1 Streptomyces sp. NRRL B-3229
CAGGGTCGTACCGCCGAAGGTCAGCGCGGGCGCGTCGGGCGTACGGGCGGCCTGCTCGGCGAACAGCTCGTGGACACACCGGTCCACCGGGAGCTCGGCAGGCGAGTTCCACTCCTCCAGCAGCAGGCTGCGCTCGGCGTCCGACAGGAACGCGCCGCGCGCGTCACCGCCCGCGTCCGCCGCCATCGCCTCCAGCACCGAGCGGTACATCCCGCCCAGCCGGGCCAGACCCGCGGGTCGAGGTGCCCAGGGTGATCCGCCCGGCGCTCGCGATGGCGGAGAGGGCGAACTCGTTGGATCCGGCGCCCTTGGTGGCCCCGATGTCGACGCTGTCGGCGTCCACCTGGTGGAAGTCGTGGAACTCGAAGGCCACAGGGAGGAGTTCACCGCTGCCGCCGCCGGTCGCCCGCTGGATGGCGGGCAGCGGGTAACGGCGGTGGGCCCAGATCTCAGTCTCGCGGGCGTAGACCCGCTCCACCAGCTCGTGCCAGGTGCGGGCGCCCTGGACGGACGGGAAGGGCAGGGTGTTGAGGTGCATGCCGAGCACCCGGTCGGCGCCCGGCGCCTCCAGGCGGCCGTGGTAGACCACGCCGGTGTGGAACGCCTCCTCGGAGGTGAGCATGCCGAGCACCTTCAGGTGGGCGGCCAGCAGCACGCTCTTCAACGACGACTTCGACTCGGTGGCGAGCCGTTTCAGCCCCTCCTCCAGGTCGCCGAACGGGACCCGCTGACCGAAGGGTTCACCGGCACCGTCCGCCGTCCCCGCCCAGCTGTCCGGAAGCGTGAGGGGCGTGTGGACGGTGATGACGTCCTGCCAATAGGCCTGGTCGGCGGGGTTCGCCAGGGAGGCCTGCTCGGCGGAGATGAAGTCGGCGTACCGGACGGCCGGCGCCTCGTACGCGGCCGGCTCCCGCCCGTCACGCAGGGCCCGGTAGACGTCCAGCAACTCCATGAGCAGCGAGTTGACCGTCCAGCCGTCGGTCGTCGCGTGGATGTGACTGAACGTCAGCCGCCAGGCGTCGTCCTCTTCGAGGTGTACGGCGATCCGCAGCAGCGGCCCGTCCGCCAGCTCGAAGCCGGTTTCGTGCTCGGCCTCGACGTATGCGATCGACCTCGCGGTCCGCTCCTCGGCGGTGAGGCCCCGCAGGTCGTGCACGCTGAGCGGGACGCCGACCGTGCCGTGGACCAGCTGGAGCGGCTGGGAGTAGCCGTCCAGGTGCATGGTCGTGCGCAGGATGTCGTGCCGGGCGACGACCGTGCCGACGGCCTCGCGCATCGCCTCCTCGGAGAAGGCCCCGGTGTCGGGGATCCGGTAGGAGTTGATGTTCTGGTAGACCGCGTCGTCGTCGCCCGAGGCGAGCATCTCGACCAGCATGCCGGTCTGCACCTGCGAGAGCGGGTACGCGTCCGTCACGCCGGCCGGGAGTGCGGCACGGTCGTCCTCGCCGATCAGGGCGAAGGGTTCGACGGCCGCGATCAGGGACCCGCCGGGCTCGTGACCGCCGACGCGGGTGGCCAGGGCCGCGATCGTCTTCAGCTGGAAGACATCCGGGATGGAGACGTCGTATCCGGCGGCGCGGAGTGCACCGACGAGGCGTACGGCGCGGATGGAGTCGCCGCCGAGGTCGAAGAAGCTGTCTTCGACACCGACACCGACACCGACGCCATCGAGTCCGAGGACGCCCTGCCAGATGACTGCCAGTTTCTCCTCGGTGGGGGTGCGGGGGGCGATGTACTGCTCGGCTCCGGTGAAGGCCGTCAGGTCGGGGGTGGGGAGGACTCGGTGGTCGATCTTGCCGTTGGCGGTGAGGGGGATGCGGGCGATCGTGACGAACGCCGTCGGGACCATGTAGTCGGGGAGGGCGTCGGTGAGGTGGGCGCGGATGGCAGCCGTGTCGACCGTGGGCCCGTCGGCCGGTACCAGGTAGCCGATCAGGGACTTCTCTCCTGTGGTGGACTGGCGGACGGTGGCTACGGCGTTCTGGACGTTCGCGTGCTCGCGCAGGCGGGCTTCGATTTCGCCGAGTTCGATGCGGTAGCCGCGGATCTTGACCTGGTGGTCGATGCGGCCGAGGGTTTCCAGGGTGCCGTCGGGCCCGTGGGGGTTGGGGAGGAACTTCTCGGCGGTGAGGTCGGGGCGGCCGAGGTAGCCGCGGGCCAGGCCGGTACCGGCGATGTAGACCTCACCGGCCACCCCGACCGGGGCCGGCTCCAGCTCCTGGGTGAGGACGTACATCTGGGTGTTCGGGATCGGCGCGCCCAGCGGGATCGCCTCCGTCGCCGGGAGTTTGTCGATCGTCGGG
>NZ_JOGP01000068.1:0-1797 GCF_000719505.1 Streptomyces sp. NRRL B-3229
GCGCAGGGCCACAAGCGTCTGCTGACCCGCCGGGACCGCATCACGCTCGCCTTCATGGCGGGCGTGCCGACCGTGCTGCACGTGCTGCTGGTGTGGGTGACCGCGCTGGCCTCGATCGCGCTGGCCTTCACCAGCTGGGACGGCATCGGCTTCGGCTCCATCAAGTGGGTGGGGCTGGACAACTTCCGTCAGTTGTTCACCGACAACCCGCAGTTCTGGCCCGCGGTCGAGCACAACATCATCTGGTTCGTGGTGCTGATCGCGATCCCCACACCGCTGGGCCTGTTCCTGGCCGTCCAGCTGGACAAGAACATCCGCTTCTCCCGCGTCTACCAGACCGCGTTCTTCCTGCCCGTGGTGGTCTCCCTCGCGGTGACCGGGTTCGTGTGGCAGCTGGTCTACAACCCCGACACCGGCCTGATCAACAGCCTCATCGGAGCGAACAAGCCCGGCCACTACATCGACTGGATCGGCGACCCCAAACTCAACCTGTGGGCCGTGCTGATCGCCGCGTCCTGGCGCCACACCGGCTACATGATGATCCTCTACCTCGCCGGCCTCAAGGGCGTGGACCCCTCGCTGCGGGAGGCGTCCTCGCTGGACGGCGCCAACGAGTGGCAGACGTTCAAGAACGTCATCTTCCCCACCCTGCGCCCCACCAACACCGTCGTCCTGGTCGTCACCATCATCGAGGCACTGCGCGCCTTCGACCTGGTCTTCGTCTTCAACAAGGGCGCCCAGGGCACCGAACTGCTGTCCATCCTGATCACCAACAACATCATCGGAGAGTCCAGCCGGATCGGCTACGGCTCCGCGATCGCCGTGGTCCTGCTGGTCATCTCCCTCGCGGTCATCATCCCCTACCTGATCGCGACCTTCCGGAAGGAGCGGCAGGCATGAGCACCCTGGCTCTGAAGACGAAAACGCCGATCCGCCCCGCCCGGATCCTGCTGCACACCTTTCTCGCCGTCACCGCGCTGGCCTGGCTGGCCCCCCTGCTGTGGGCGATCTTCGCCGCCCTGCGCCCGTACGCGGAGACCAGCGACAAGGGCTACGTGTCCTGGCCGGACAAGCTGACGTTCGAGAACTTCACGAACGCCTTCGAGCAGTCCGACATGCTCCACTACTTCGGCAACACACTGATCATCGCCGTGCCCGCGGTGCTGCTCACCCTGCTGCTGTCCTCGATGGTCGCCTTCTACGTCTCCCGCTTCGACTTCCGCCTCAACATCGCGCTGCTGCTGGTGTTCACCGCCGGCAACCTGCTGCCCCAGCAGGTCATCATCACCCCCCTGTACCGGCTCTACCTCCTGATCGACCTGCCCGGCATCACCATGTCCGGCAAGCTCTACGACTCCGCCCTCGGCCTGGTCCTCATCCACATCGCCTTCCAGTCCGGCTTCTGCGCCTTCGTCCTGTCCAACTACATGCGGATGCTGCCCCACGAGCTGACCGAGGCCGCCCTCGTCGACGGCGCCTCGGTATGGCGGATGTACTGGCAGATCGTGCTGCCCCTGTGCAAACCCGCGATGGCCGCCCTGGGCACCCTGCTCTCCATCTGGATCTACAACGACTTCTTCTGGGCGATCGTGCTGATCTCCACCGGCGAGAACATGCCGATCACCTCCGCCCTGAACAACCTCTCCGGCCAGTACTTCACCGACCCCAACCTGGTCGCCGCCGGCGCCCTGCTCACCGCGATCCCCACCCTGATCGTCTACTTCGTCCTCCAACGCCAGTTCGTCAGCGGACTGACCCTCGGCGCCAACAAGGGCTGACCACCACCCCGTTCGAAAG
>NZ_JOGP01000069.1:0-1753 GCF_000719505.1 Streptomyces sp. NRRL B-3229
GTGCATCGTGAACGCTTGGTTGAACTGCTCGTTCGACATGATCTGTAGGCCCGGACGGGCCAGCTCGGCGCGCATGAAGAGCGCCATCACGCCACCGATCAGGAAGAACGCGAACGACGTGACCAGGTACATCGTGCCGATCGTCTTGTGATCAGTGGTCGTCGGCCAGCGCACCGCCCCGATGCCCCTGGCGGCCTCGGCTTCTGCGGCGCCTCCAGTTCCCTCGACGTCCCCGGTTCCCCTGGCGCCCCTGATGTCTTCGATTCTCGTCACGTCCCGCCTGTGTCCGCGCTCGGCGCGCCCGTCACACTCGAACGACGCGAGGAAACTCACGGAAGAAGGGTGTGACGATCCCGGCAGTGCCGGACACGAACCGAACATGAGCAACGACGAGATCTTCGCCGCTGCCTATCGCGAGCACTACTGGGCCGTGAGCCGCTACGTCGCGCGGCGTCTGCCCGAACGGCCCGACGAGGTGGAGGAAGTGGTGGCGGAGGTGTTCACGGTCGCCTGGCGCCGTCGGCATGACCTGCCGGACGCGCCACTGCCCTGGTTGTACGGGGTGGCCCGTAACTGCCTGTCGAACGCGGTACGCAGCTACGGGCGCAGGCGCCGCCTGGTGGGCCGGCTGGGCAACGACGAGGCCGCGCACAGCCGGCACATCGTGGCCAGCCCCGACTCCGAGACGCCCGGCGCCTGGGTGCGCGAGGTCCTGGACCGTCTCTCCGCGCCGGACCAGGAGATCCTGCGCCTCGCGGCCTGGGAGGAGCTGGACGCCCGGCAGATCGCGGTCGTCCTGGGCTGCGGCAGTCGGGCGGCGGCGATGCGCCTGCACCGCGCCCGCCGTCGGCTACGCGCCGAGATAGACCGCATGCGACTCACACCATCGACGGCGGGCGCACCGCCCGGTCAGGACGCGGGCGCCACGACACCAAAGGGCATGTCGGCAACCAGGAACGGCACAGCCCTCGAAACGTCCCACCGGATGCCGGGAACCGCCGCCTCCCCGACGCCCGAACTCTCCGAGGACGCGGACACGGCCGGTGGAGCCGGCACGGACGACGGCAAGCCCGCTGGGGAGAAGCGGCACGGAGCAGGATCGTCGCGTTCCGTCTCCACGACGTCCGACGCCGTCCCGCTGTGCAAGGACCCCCGCCATGCCTGACGAACTCGACCTCCTCCGCGCAGTCAACCCGGTGCCGCCCCAAGCTCCGCACTTCGGCGACGGCCCGCTGGACCACCGAGCCGAGCGCCGGCTGGCCGCACTGCTCGGCCAGGACCGTCGCCGGTTCCGGGCGCCGCGTGCCCGGCTGCTGTGCACTCTCGTCGCCGCGACTGTCGTGCCGGCCGTCGTCCTAGTCGCCGTGCTCGGCGGTCCGGGAGGTCCGCCCGCCGTCGCCGCACCCCGCCCGCTGACCGTCCAGGCCCGTTCCACCCCCGTGTCCCTGAAGCAGATGGCCGCGCTGGCGGACGCTGCCGCCTCGGCCGGTTCCCCCGGGCTGCGCAAGGGCACCCACGTCCAGTCATGGAGCCTCGGCATGAGCGACGACGGGCCGCCGGTGACCCTGCCCGAGGAGCGTGTGGTGCGCTGGAACCCGGACGACAGCCGCACCGAGGTCGTCGTGGCGACCGACCCGAGCCGTCCGGGCCGTCCCGTCCTCACCGACGACGGCGACACACCGCACCTCGTCTCGGACGGCCATGTGCTGAGCCGGACCACCTATCCGCCGAGCTGGAGCGACGCCCCGCCGGA
>NZ_JOGP01000070.1:0-1731 GCF_000719505.1 Streptomyces sp. NRRL B-3229
CTCCCCGACTACATGCTCCCGGCCGCGTTCGTGGCCATCGACCGCATCCCCCTCACCACCAACGGCAAGATCGACCACCGAGCCCTCCCCACCCCCGACCTGACAGCCCTCACCGGAGCCGACCACTACATCGCCCCCCGTACCCCCGCCGAGGAGAAACTGGCGGCCATCTGGCAGGACGTCCTCGGACTCGACCGCGTCGGCGTCGAAGACAGCTTCTTCGACCTCGGCGGCGACTCCATCCGCGCCGTACGCCTCGTCGGCGCACTCCGCGCCGCCGGATACGACGTCTCCATCCCGGACGTCTTCCAGCACCGGACCATCGCGGCCTTGGGCGCGCTGGTCTCCGGCGGTGACGCCGGGCACTCGCTGGTCGCCGCCGTGGAACCCTTCGCCCAGATCGGCGCCGACGACCGCGCCGCGCTCCCGGCGGACGTGACGGACGCGTACCCGCTCTCGCAGGTGCAGACCGGCATGCTGGTCGAGATGCTCGCCTCGGGCGACGAGCACGCCTACCAGAACATCACGTCGTTCCGGATCCCGGACACGGAGCCGTTCGCGGTCGAGGCGATGCGGCAGGCGCTGGACGCGGTGGCCTCCCGGCACGAGATCCTGCGCACGTCGATGCACCTGGACGGCTTCAGCCAGCCGCTCCAGCTGGTCCACGGCTGCGTCAAGATCCCGCTCACCGTGCACGACCTGCGGGAGGCGCCGGCGGCCGTACAGAACGAGCGGCGGCGTGCCTACCTGGCCGGGGAACGGGCGGCCGGGTTCGAGCTCGCCGACGCCCCGCTGCTGCGCGTCGCCGTGCACCTGGAGTCCGACGAGGCGTGGCGCGTGACGCTCAGCCACTGCCATGCGATCACCGACGGCTGGACGGTCAACTCGCTGCTCATGGAGCTGCTGGACGTCTACCGGGCCCTGCGCGACGGGCGGGAGCCGGCCGTGTACGAGGCGCCGGCTGTCCGGTACGCCGACTTCATCGCCGCCGAGCAGGTCTCTCTCGCGGACGCGGCCGACCAGGCCTTCTGGCAGGGCGTGGTGGAGACCCACGGCCCGCTGGCGCTGCCCGTCTCCTGGGCGGACGACAGCACCTACGGGGCAGGCGCGCCCGAGCGGCACGGCCTCCGTGTCCCCTTCGCCGACCTGGAGGACGGCCTGCGCCGGCTCGCCGCCGAGGCCCGGACGTCGTTGAAGAGTGTGCTGCTGGCCGCCCACCTGAAGGTGCTCGGCACCCTCACGGCGGACGCCGCCTTCCACACCGGCGTGGTGTACCACGGCCGCCTGGAGGCGCCGGGCGCCGACCGGGTGCTCGGCATGCACCTCAACACCCTGCCCTTCCCGTCCGTCCAGGGCGCCCGTACCTGGCACGAGCTGGTGGAGCGGGTCTATGCCCGCGAGACGGAGATCTGGGCCCACCGCCGCTACCCACTGCCCGCCATCCACCGCGCTGCGGGCGGTACCGGCAATCTCCTGACCGTCCTGTTCGACCACCAGAACTTCCACCAGGTCGACACCGACACCGTCGACGTCGACGGGACCATGGGCGAGGGCACCAACGAGTTCGCTCTCTCCGCCATCGCGAGCGGCGGCGCCTTCAAACTGACCACCTCCACCGACGTGTTCAGCCGCGCGGGTCTGGCCCGGCTGGGCGGGATGTACCGCTCGGTGCTGGAGGCGATGGCGGCGGACGCGGGCGGTGACGCGCGCGGCGCGTTCCTGTCGGACGCC
>NZ_JOGP01000072.1:0-1618 GCF_000719505.1 Streptomyces sp. NRRL B-3229
ACCCAGGGCTTCGCCGCCCACTTTCCCCGGGGCCCGCACGCGAGCCGCTACTACCTCCAGTGCCCGCCCGACGACACCCCGGACGACTGGCCCGAGCAGCGCGTCTGGGACACCCTGCGCACCAGGCTCGGCGACCCCGCCCTCGGCTCCGGCCCCATCACCGATCGCGAGGTCTTCCGGCTCCGCAGCCTCGTCCACGACCCCATGCGCCACGGCCGTCTCTTCCTGGTCGGCGACGCGGCGCACATCGTGTCGCCGATGGGCGGCAAGGGCATGAACCTCGCCCTGTACGACGCCGACCTGCTCGCGCGGGCCGTGCGGGACTTCGTCCGGGACGGCGACGACACCGCGCTGGGCACCTACTCGGCACGCTGTCTGCGCCGCGTCTGGAACGACCAGGAGTTCTCCCACTGGCTCACCCGGACCCTGCACGACGCCGGTGACCCCGATCCGTTCCTGCGCCACCTCGCCCTGGCCCGTCTCGACCGGCTCTTCCACTCCCCGGCGGCGGCCCGCGCCTTCGCCGAACTCATGACCGGGCTGGATCCGAGCGGGGAGCGGTGACTGTCCGGGAACCGTCCGGCAACCTTCCTGCGCGCGGCGGCGACTGACGGATCGGAAGCTCCTCACACAGCGGCGTGGCAGTGGCACCTCGCTCACATCTTCGCCGGGATCAAGAGCACGCTCGCAGCCGCGAGGGCGGCGGTGGGAGGGGGGAGCTCTCAGCGGACTGGGAACCCCGACCCTGCTGTGGGGCGTCGCCGGGTTCCAGGTCCTTGCCGCGGGCCTGGGCGTCGTCCTGCTGGCCGGGCGAAGTCGCGGGCGGCCCGTCCTTGGGGCGAGAATCGAGCCGTGCTCGAACTGCCTGCTGCACAAGCCGGTTGCAGAGCCCGCGGTAGCTCACGTGGGATCATCCGGCCATGAGCAGTGATCTGGAAGTAAGTGCTCTGGCGATCAATGTCGTCATCCCGCAGGCGCTCCGCTGGACGGACACACGACGCGGTGAGGAATTCGCGCTGACCACGCTCAACGTCAGGCTTCTCCCTGACGGTCATCTCGCCGTCAAGGCTTACGGCAGACCAGTTGCTGGTGGTCGTGGCGCATACGTCTCGTTCCCTGTGCCCGACAAACCCGAACTGACGGCCCTGGTCTCCGAAGCCGCCAGTCGTGCCGGGGCGTTGTGGGCCGCCCATCGTGGTCCCGGGTGAGGGCGTTCGAGCCCTAGCGGGACAGCAGCGCTTCGTCAGGAGTGGCGGGCAGGCGGAGGGTGAAGACCGTCTCCGTGCCGGGGATGCTGGTGACCGTGACCGTGCCGCCGTGGGCCTCGGTGAGCTGGCGGACGATCGCCAGGCCCAGGCCGCTGCCGCCCGTCTGCCGGCCACGGGCCCGGTCGGCACGCCAGAAACGGTCGAAGACGCGGGGCAGGTCGGCGGCCGCGATACCCGTGCCGGTGTCGGCGACCTCGATCACGATCTCCTCGCCCTCTCCCCGGCAGCCGAGCGTGACGGTGCCCCCGGCAGGCGTGTGCCGGATCGCGTTGGACAGCAGGTTGCCGACCGTCTGACGCAGGCGCGCGGGATCGGCGTACAGGCTCGGGGCGTCCCCGACACGGGTGGTG
>NZ_JOGP01000073.1:0-1681 GCF_000719505.1 Streptomyces sp. NRRL B-3229
GACCGTCTTCAGCCGGAAGACATCCGGTATCGACACGTCATAGCCGGCCGCCCGCAGCGCACCCACCAGCCGCACCGCACGGATCGAGTCACCGCCCAGATCGAAGAAGCTGTCCTCGACACCGACCCGCTCCAGCCCGAGCACCTGCGACCAGACCGCCGCAAGCCGCTCCTCCACCGGAGTACGCGGCGCCACATACCGCTCCGCCGCGAACGCCGCCAAGTCCGGCGCCGGAAGCGCCCGAAGATCCACCTTCCCGCTGCCGTTGAGCGGGATCGCCTCCAGGGCGACGAACGCGGCCGGGACCATGTAGTCAGGCAGGGTGGCGGCCAGGTGGGCGCGCAGGGACGTGCCATCGACGGTGGCGCCGTCTGTCGGGACGACGTAACCGACCAGGGACTTCTCCCCGGACTCGTTCTCGCGGACCGTCACCACGACATCACGCACCCGCGCGTGCTCCCGCAGGCCGGCCTCGATCTCGCCGAGCTCGATGCGGTAGCCGCGGACCTTGACCTGCTTGTCGATCCGCCCGAGGAACTCGATCGATCCGTCCGGCAGGAACCGGGCCAGGTCGCCGGTGCGGTAGAGGCGCGAGCCGGCCGGGCCGAACGGGTTCGGCACGAACTTCTCGGCGCTGAGCTCAGGCCTCCGCAGATAGCCGCGCGCCAGACCGGGACCGCCGATGTGCATCTCGCCGGGGACACCGGCGGGGACGGGGTGGCCGTCGCGGTCGAGGAGGTGGATCGTGAGGTCGGAGATCCGGTGGCCGATCACGCTCCGGGTCGGGTTGGCGAGGTCCCGGTCGCCGACACGGTGGTAGGTGGCGTAGACCGTGATCTCGGTCGGGCCGTACATGTTGACCAGCGTCGGCCGGCCTATGCCGAACCGGGCCGTCCAGGGCTCCAGTTCGGACATGTCCAGGCGCTCGCCCGCGAAGATGACCTTCCGCAGGGCCAGCCCGTCCACCTGCGTGTCCGCCTCACCGGCCAGCGCGGCCAGCGAACGGAACGCGGACGGCGTCTGGCACAGCACGGACACCCGTTCCCGCACCAGCAGCTCCAGCATGTCGTACGGCGAACGGCTCACCGTCGGCGGCACGACGACAAGCCGGCCACCGTGCAGCAGCGCGCCCCACATCTCCCACACCGACACGTCGAACGCGTACGAGTGGAACAGCGCCCAGACGTCCTCGGCGGAGAACCGTACCTGCTCGCGGGTGGCGGAGAAGAGCCGGACGACGTTGGCATGGGTGAGGCTGACGCCCTTGGGCAGACCGGTCGAGCCGGAGGTGTAGATGACGTAGATCAGGTTGTCCGGGCGCACGGCGGTCTGCGGGGCGGTGGCCGGGCGGCCGGAGATGGCCTGCACGTCCGCGACCGTGTCCACGAGGACGCGGGTGCCGGTGAACTCCAGCTCGGGCAGGGCGGAGTGGGTGATGAGCAGGGTGGCCTGTGCGTCGGACAGCATGTACGCCAGCCGCTCGGCCCTCCAGGCTCACGCCGACGATCGTCTCGGGACCGGCGCCGGACGCGATCAGGTGATGGGCGATCCGGTTGGCCCGCTCGTCCAGCTCCCGGTACGTCAGGGTCGTACCGCCGAAGGTCAGCGCGGGCGCGTCGGGCGTACGGGCGGCCTGCTCGGCGAACAGCTCGTGGACACACCGGTCCACCGGGAGCTCGGC
>NZ_JOGP01000074.1:0-1463 GCF_000719505.1 Streptomyces sp. NRRL B-3229
CCGCGGAACCGGAACGGGTCTTCACCCGGCGCCAGTTGCTGGCGAGCACCCGCGGCGACGACCGGTACATCACCGAGCGCACCATCGACGTCCACGTCCTGAACCTCCGCAAGAAGATCGAGCCCGTCCCCCGCCAACCGGTCTATCTCCAGACGGTGTTCGGCGTCGGCTACCGCCTCACCGACGGCACCCGTGGCCGCTGAGCGGCGGGCGCGCCCCGGAGAGCGGGCGGGCCGGGCCGGCCGGCTGCCCTGGCGCCGCAGTCTGCTGGTCCGCTTGCTGGCGGCGTCGATCACCATCGCCGTGTGCTCGGTCGCCGCCACCGCCTGGCTCGCCGCGCGCACCACCACCAGTGCCCTCCAGCGGGAACAGGGGCAGGTCCTCGCCGACGACGCCCGGATCTACGACACCCTCATGGGCTACGCGGCCACCCACACGGACTGGTCCGCGGTGGCGCCCGCACTGGCACGGCTGGCCGAGCGGACCGGCCGGCGCATCACCCTGACGACGCAGGACCGGCGGCCCGTCGCCGTGTCCGGCCCGGCTTCCCAGGACCTGCCCACCCGGGCCTCGGCGCTCGTCGACCCGCTGCGGGCCGACCCGGCGCTGCTGCCCGGCGTCCAGGCGGACGGCATCGACCCGCGCGCGGTCGGCCCGTACCGGCTGCCCGCCGGCGAGCGCAAGCAACTGAGCCACCTGGCAAGGACGTTGCGGACCTGCCTGCGCGGGACCGGTTTCTCCGCCGGGGTCACCGAAGGGGCGAGCGGCAGGCCGTCCCTCGTCATGACCGGCGACACCGGCATCCAGCGGAAAGTGGGCGAGGCGTGCGGCGTGTTCGCACTCGACGCTCCCACCACGACCGAGAAGCGGGCACTCGACCGGCTCAACGCCCTGGTCGGCGGCTGCCTGAAACGCCAGCGGCTCGATCCCGTCGTGGTCGGTCTCGCCTTCGCTCCCGCCGAGAGCGTCAGCGAGCCCGTGCGACGGTGCGTCGACACCGCCCGCCGTGAGCAGCTCGCGCCCTATGTCGCGCCGCCCGTGCTGCTGTTCGTCGCCAGCGCGGCGGGATCGCCCGCGGCTCCTGGCTTCGACCTCTCCTCCGCCAACACGGCGAAGGTCGCCGGTGTCGCCGCGCTGGTCCTCGTCCTCACCCTGGCGGTCACGGTCACCGTCGGCACCCGGCTGGTCAGGCCCCTGCGCGCCCTGACCGACGCGGCCCGCCACCCGACGCAGGAGCACCTGCGGGTACCGGTGACGACCCACGACGAGATCGGTCGCCTGGCCGCCGCCTTCAACGACCTGTCCGAGCGCCGCGAACGGCTGGAGGAGCAGCGCAAGGCGATGGTCAGCGACGTCGCCCACGAACTGCGCACACCGCTCACCACGATCCGCGGCTGGCTGGAGGCGGCCCAGGACGGACTGGCCGCCTCCGACGAGGCGTTCGTCGCCTCGCTCCTGGAGGA
>NZ_JOGP01000075.1:0-1221 GCF_000719505.1 Streptomyces sp. NRRL B-3229
GTACAGGGGCTCGCCGCGCCGCACCGTCGTCCCCGTCGCCGGCAGCCAGGTCACCAGGCCGGGCCGGCCGCCCTTGACCGTGGTCGCCCGGCCGTAGCCGAGGGTTCCGTCCAGGGTCTGGGCGTTGGAGAGGTCGCTCCTGGTCACGACGGCCGTCGCGGTCCGCACGGTGCCGCCTTTCGAGGCGTCCGCCCTGCCGTCGTCGTCCTGCCACGCGGTCACGGTGAACGCGCCCGCCACGACGACGACCGGTACCACCACTCCGACGGCCAACCGCCGTCCGCCCGGCCGACGGGCGCCCCCGGTGTCGTTACTTGTCTTCACCGAACGCCTTCACCTGGCAGTCGATCTCGTACTCGTCGTAGTGGGGGCGGTTGAGCTCGTCCCCGGTCTCCAGGGCCCAATTGCCCTCGTGGACCAGGGCTTTGATGCCGTGCCCCTTCATGCACTTCACCATCTCGCGTACGTCGTCGCTGTAGTCCGGGTTCTTGGCCGGGTCCAGCTCCGGCGGGCTGAGCGGTTCCTTCGTCCGGCAGGCCAGCACCGAGGGGTCGTTCGGCTTGCGCTTGTACTTCTCCTCCGCCCCGTGGTCCTTCAGGCAGGAGAGCCACGCGTCGTACATGCGGTTGGTCTCCTCGTTGGTGCTGTCCAGCCGGATCCGCGGACGGCCAGCGTCGGGGTCGGCGCTCGCGCTGGCCGAACCGCCGTCCGCCGCCGGTGTGGTGAGCGAGGCGACCTCGCCGTCGCTGTCGTTGACCGCGTCGTCGTCTCCGCCGACGCCTCCGCAGGCGGTCAGCAGGAGCAGGCAGGCCAGGCCGGCGGCGGTGAGGGCCGCGGCTCGATGGAAGAGGTTCGACATGGGGGCAGACCCTGGCCCGAAGTTATGAGCATCCTGTCAGGACGCGGTCAGAAAGCCGTCTCGTCCGATCCGGTCGCCCCTACTCTGGCCCCATGAACGCCCGTGTCCTCGTGGCCGAGGACGACACCCGACAGGCCGAGGTGATCCGCCGTTACCTGGAGAGCGAGGGCCACACCGCCCTGCTCGTCCACGACGGGCGCGCCGCGCTCGACGAGGTGCGCCGCCACCGGCCCGACCTGCTGGTCCTCGATGTGATGATGCCGGTCGTCGACGGTCTGGACGTGTGCCGCATCCTGCGCCGCGAGAGCGATCTGCCGGTGCTGATGCTGACCGCCCGCAGCACCGAGGAGGATCTGCTGCTC
>NZ_JOGP01000076.1:0-1176 GCF_000719505.1 Streptomyces sp. NRRL B-3229
GACGTTGGCTCTTGATGGTGTGCGGGTGTTGGACATGACGCATGTGCAGTCGGGTCCGTCGGCGACGCAGTTGCTGGCGTGGCTGGGGGCGGATGTGGTGAAGGTGGAGGCGCCGGGCGGGGATGTGACGCGGGGTCAGTTGCGGGATGTGCCGGGGGCGGACTCGTTGTATTTCACGATGCTGAACTGCAACAAGCGCAGTATCACGTTGAACATGAAGTCGGAGCGGGGCCGGGAGCTCCTCAGCGCGTTGGTGCGGGGTGCGGATGTGCTGGTGGAGAACTTCGCTCCGGGTGCGGTGGATCGGATGGGGTTTCCGTGGGAACGGATCCGGCAGATCAACCCGAGGCTGGTGTATGCGTCGATCAAGGGGTTCGGGGAGGGGCCCTATACGGGGTTGAAGGCGTATGAGGTGGTGGCGCAGGCGATGGGCGGGTCGATGGCCACGACCGGGTTCGAGGACGGGCCGCCGATGGCGACGGGGGCGC
Organism: Streptomyces sp. NRRL B-3229; assembly: GCF_000719505.1. Lineage (NCBI taxonomy): Bacteria > Bacillati > Actinomycetota > Actinomycetes > Kitasatosporales > Streptomycetaceae > Streptomyces > Streptomyces sp. NRRL B-3229. The sequence goes on from NZ_JOGP01000076.1 coordinate 489, forward strand.
AGATCGGGGACTCCGGGACCGGTATCCACGCGGTCGCCGGGATCCTGGCCGCACTCCTCCAAAGGGAGAAGACGGGCAGAGGCCAGCGGGTGAACGTGGCGATGCAGCATGCGGTGCTGAACCTGTGCCGGGTCAAGCTGCGCGATCAGCAGCGTCTGGCGCACGGGCCGTTGGCGGAGTACCCGAACGAGGACTTCGCCGGGGAGGTCCCGCGCTCGGGGAATGCCTCGGGGGGCGGGCAGCCGGGGTGGGCGGTGCGGTGCGCGCCGGGCGGGCCGAACGACTACGTCTACGTCATCGTCCAGCCCGTCGGCTGGGCACCGCTGGCCGCTTTGATCGGCCGGCCGGAGCTCGCCGAGGACCCTGAATGGGCTACACCCCAGGCGCGGTTGCCGAAGCTGGCGAAGATGTTCCAGCTGATCGAGGAGTGGACGGCGACCCTGCCCAAGTGGCGGGTGCTGGAGGAGCTGAACGCGCACAACATTCCGTGCGGGCCGATCCTGTCCACCCGGGAGATCATCGAGGATGCCTCGCTGGCGGCCAACGGCATGATCGTCGAGGTCGAGCATCCCGAACGCGGCACCTTCACCACCGTCGGCAACCCGCTCAAGCTCTCCGACTCTCCCACCACCATCACCACCCCACCCCTCCTCGGCCAGCACAACCAAGAGATCTACATCGGCGAACT
>NZ_JOGP01000077.1:0-1171 GCF_000719505.1 Streptomyces sp. NRRL B-3229
ACCCCAACCCGCCCGACCCGCACCCCCCGCCCCGCGTCCGACCGCCCCGTCCGCCGAGCCCGCTCGGCATCGGAGGGCTCGGCGAGCCAGGTGGAGACGCCGGGGGCCGGTGCTGGTGCCGGGGCAGGCTCTGCGGGTGCGGCTTCGGGTGCCGGCACTGGTGCTGGGGCTGCGGGTGCGGTTCCGCGTCGGGCTCGGTCGGCGTCGGAGGGCTCGGCGAGTCAGGTGGAGACGCGGGGTGCCGGGGCCGGGGCCGGGGCCGGGGCCGGGGCTGCGGGTGCGGCCCCGGGTGCCCGCACTGGTGCTGGGGCTGCGGGTGCGGTTCCGCGTCGGGCTCGGTCGGCGTCGGAGGGGTCCGCGAGCCAGGTGGGGGAGCCCGGGACGTCCGGCGCTCCGACGCCCGGTTCGCCCGAGACCCAGTCCACAGCTCCGGTGGCCGAATCGCCTGAGTCCCAGCCCGGCGCTCCGACAACCGGCTCGCGCGGACCCAGGTCCGAAGCTCCGGCAACCGCAACCAGCTCGCCCGGGTCCGAGTCGGCGGCACCGACCCGTTCGCCCGAGTCCTCGACGGACACCCCGGCGAAGAGCTCACCCGCGTCGGATGCAGCCACCTCACAGCGCCCGGCGAGCAGCGGTACGACCTCGAGCAGCGCCACTCCCACGGGCCCGCGTCGCGCTCGCAGTGTCTCGGGCGGATCCGCGAGTCAGCGCGCCGCGACCACCCCCGAACCGTCGCCGTCGCCCGCGCCCGAGGAAACCGGCTCCAACCCCGCGCTCCCCAGGACCCCCGTCACCCCGCGCAGCTCGGACGCCCCGTGGCACCACGCCCGCCCGGCCTTCGACGATCCGGCACCGGAGGGGCCCCGCACCCCCGACGACGCGGAACCCAGTCAGAACCCCGAGCCACCCAAGGCCCCTGAGCCACCGACTCCCGTTAGGCCCTCGGGGCCCGAGGACCCGGCCCCTGAGACCGCCGAGCCGGGCTCCGAACCCGCCGAGCCGGGCTCTGAACCCACCGCTCCAAGTCCACGGGACGCCGACTCGACCCCCGACGACGACGCCGCCACCGACAACGACTCGACCCTGGATGACCCGCCCTCGGCCGAGACACCCACGGACAAGACGACTTCCGACGAGCCGTCGCCCTCCGACAGCCCACACCCCCACCCCC
>NZ_JOGP01000078.1:0-1140 GCF_000719505.1 Streptomyces sp. NRRL B-3229
CAACCCGACCACCCCCACCGGCTCGCTAGCCGCTGCCGCTTCGCCCCCTGCCACCCCCACACCCAGCACTTCAACACTCCAGCACCCGGTCACACCGTCGGCCGCCCTCTCCGCACCCCCCTCGACCCTGCCCGAGCCGAGCCCGCCGGCCCCCACTCCCGCGACGCCCGGTGCCGGCCACGAGACCGCCATCCCGGCCAGCGGCCCACCAGCTATCACTGCGCCGCGCACCCCACGACGGCTGGCCGCACTCGCGCAAGCCCTGGACACCGTCCTCCCGACCACTGTCCCCACCGGTGAAACCACCACACCCACATCCCTGATGGGCCTGCCGACGGGCATCCGCACCCTGGACGACGCCCTCGGCGGCCTCCAGCCCGGCCGCTTCTATCTCGTCGCAGCCGCACCAGGTGGCGGATCCAGCCTGATCGCCACCGCCGCCGCCCGCACCAGCGCCCTCGACCAGCACCAACCCGTCCTGTACGCCGCATCCGGACTCACCCGCGCCGACATCGCCGCACGCATCGTCGCCGCGCACCTGCCCGTCGACTACCGCCGCCTGCGAGCCGGCCGCCTCACCCCCACCGAACAGGACGACACCGCAGCCCTCCACCACCACCTGGCCTCAGCTCCGCTGTACATCGACGATGGCACCGACCTGACTACCGACGCGATCGCCGAAAGCGTCCCGGACCTGCCGGGCCTGGCCCTTGTCGTGGTCGACCGCCTGCAGACCACCGAGGACCCCCGGCTGCCGCTGTCCGGCCCGTCCCAGATCACCGACGCCGCCCAGGCCCTCGCCCACCTGGCCCGCACTCACGAACTCCCCGTCCTCGCCGCCGTCGACACCGACGACCCCCAGGTGATCGCCGCACTCAGCCTCGACATCACCGTCACTCTGACCCGCGACGCCGACCAGATCCACGCCACCATCACCGAACGCGACCTCGGCCCGCAGACCACCCTCACCCTCCACGCCGACCTCGCCCACGCCCGTATCACCGACCCGGCCGCCCTCTCTGCCAGCCCCACCACCCCAGCGCCGCCACCGACCGCGAGCCTGCACACCCCCGCACAGCCCCCGCCGGCGCCTCTCCAAGCCCCCACCAGCCCATCCCCGGACCCCACGCCCGCCGAGCC
>NZ_JOGP01000079.1:0-1076 GCF_000719505.1 Streptomyces sp. NRRL B-3229
GTGCAGGCCCCGCGGCCGGAGCAGTCCAGGACGAACCGACCGCCCCCAGCCGGGTCCTGTGAGCAGGACCCGGCTGCGGGTGCGCGCGCCCCTGATCCCCCAGCGGGTGGCGGCGACCTGCTGCACCAGCGCGAGGTTCGCCGTCCGGGCCGACTGCGACCACAGCACGACGGCGCCCGGGCCGACCCGCTCCACCGCCGCCAGCAGCGCGTCCCCGGGGACCGCGCCGCCCAGCATCAGCGTCGCGGTGCCGCGCTGGGCGAGGGCCGCGTTGAGCGCCTCCAGAGGCAACGTGTGCTGCTCGCCGGGCAGACACGCCAGGATCACCGGAACGGTCCGCGAGATCTCCTGGCCCGCCGAGGCACACACGTAGACGTGCCGGAGGGTGGCCGAGACGTGCCACGACAGCAGGTGCTCCACCTCGACGTAACGCTCGCCCGCCGACTGCCACTTGCGGCCGACCGCCTGGAGCGCCGGTGCCAGGATCTCCTCCCAGGTGACGACCAGGCCGTGCCTGCCGATGGCGGCGGTGAGCTGCTCCTGCACGGCCAGGGCGTCCAGCCGGACCGCGGCGCGTGCGAGGCCCTTGCAGTCCTGCCGCGCGTTCCCCAGCGGAAGACCGCTGCCCGACCGGGAGGCGTGCCGGTCCGCCGGCATGTCGAGCTCGGCCACGGCTCCGACGAGGCTCTCCACCGCGTCAAGGGCATGAGGCCCCTCGGTGAGCGCCTTCACCGCCCTCGCCGCCTCCGCGGGCGGAATGCCGGCCGCCGTCAGCCGGCACATCTCCAGCACCATGGCGACGTCGTCCTGGGTCCACCTGCGGTGGCGTCCCTCCGTGCGGGCCGCCGGGCCCAGGCCGTACCGGCGGTCCCAGGACCGCAGGGTGGTCGGCGACACGCCCAGGCGTCTGGCCAGGGAACCGGTGGTCACCCCGGCGCCCTCGGGCACCTCCGCGTCCGTCTCGCTCACGTCGAGGACCCCGCGGACCCTCCGTGGTAACCACGGGAGCGGTTCGAGGGACGCCTGCGTGCACAGCGGAATCCGATCACGATGCCCTCCGATCTCGTCGTGCGGCC
>NZ_JOGP01000080.1:0-1057 GCF_000719505.1 Streptomyces sp. NRRL B-3229
GTATCGAGGAACCTAGGAGGCGCCTGTGCACCTGTCAATGACTAGGACATCAGCAGGACCAGACCAATTTCTCTCACTCCTCCGATGTATCTCGAGGACGGTCGCCCCCGTCGGCCGTGGGCACCGCCTCGCGGATCGCGGGAAGGTGACTTTCACATGGCCCGCGATCCGCGTGCGGCTCAGCCCTGCGCGAGCAGCTGGAGGGTGTCGATCACGCGGTTGGAGAAGCCCCACTCGTTGTCGTACCAGGCGACCACCTTCACGTGACGGCCGTCGACGCGGGTGAGCGCCGAGTCGAAGATCGACGAGGCGGGGTTGCCCGTGATGTCGGAGGACACCAGCGGGTCCTCCGAGTACTCGAGGACGCCCGCGAGGGGCCCCTCGGCGGCGGCGCGGTAGGCCGCGAGCACGTCCTCGCGGGTCACGTCGCGGGCGACGGTCGTGTTGAGCTCGACGATCGAGCCGACCGGCACCGGGACCCGGATCGAGTCGCCGGACAGCTTGCCGTCCAGGTTGGGCAGCACCAGGCCGATTGCCTTGGCGGCACCCGTGGTGGTCGGCACGATGTTGACGCCGGCGGCACGGGCGCGACGGGCGTCGCGGTGCGGGCCGTCCTGGAGGTTCTGCTCCTGCGTGTAGGCGTGCACCGTCGTCATGAAGCCGTGCTCGATTCCGGCGAGTTCGTCGAGCACCGAGGCCAGCGGGGCGAGCGCGTTGGTCGTGCAGGAGGCGTTGGAGACGATCGTGTGCAGGTCCGGGTCGTAGGCGTCGGTGTTGACGCCGTAGGCGAGGGTGACGTCGGCGCCGTCCGAGGGCGCGCTGACGAGGACCTTGCGTGCGCCCGCGTCGAGATGGGCGCGGGCGGCCTTGGCCGAGGTGAAGCGCCCGGTGGCCTCCAGCACGATGTCGACGCCGAGTTCGGCCCACGGCAGCTGCGCCGGCTCACGCTCGGCGAGGACGGTGATCCGGTGGCCGTCGACGACCAGGGTGTTCCCGTCGACGGTGCCCGGCCGGCCGAGCCGGCCGGCCGTGCTGTCGAAGGCGAGCAGCCTCGCGA
>NZ_JOGP01000081.1:0-1056 GCF_000719505.1 Streptomyces sp. NRRL B-3229
CGGGAGCGGGCGTTGTTCGGCTCGTGGTACGAGTTCTTCCCGCGTTCCGAGGGCACCCCGGAGCGGCCGCACGGCACGTTCCGGACGGCGGCGCGGCGGTTGCCGGCGATCGCGGCGATGGGCTTCGACGTGGTGTATCTGCCGCCGATCCACCCGATCGGCACGACGTTCCGCAAGGGCCGCAACAACACCCTGTCCGCGGGGCCCGAGGACGTGGGGGTGCCGTGGGCGATCGGCTCGCCGGAGGGCGGGCATGACGCCGTGCACCCGGATCTGGGCACGATCGAGGACTTCGACTGGTTCGTGCAGGAGGCCGCACGGCATGGTCTGGAGATCGCGCTGGACTTCGCCCTCCAGTGCTCCCCGGACCACCCTTGGGTGCACAAGCACCCGGAGTGGTTCCACCACCGGCCCGACGGCACCATCGCGTATGCGGAGAACCCGCCGAAGAAGTACCAGGACATCTACCCGATCGCCTTCGACGCCGACATGGACGGTCTGATCGCGGAGACGGTCCGGGTGCTGCGGCACTGGATGGACCACGGGGTGCGGATCTTCCGCGTGGACAATCCCCACACCAAGCCGGTGGTGTTCTGGGAGCGGGTGATCGACGACATCAACGCCACCGACCCGGACGTGATCTTCCTGGCGGAGGCGTTCACCCGCCCGGCGATGATGCACACCCTGGCCCAGATCGGTTTCCAGCAGTCCTACACGTACTTCACCTGGCGCAACACCAAGGAAGAGCTCACCGAGTACCTGACCGAGCTCTCCGGTGAGGCGGCCTCCTACATGCGGCCGAACTTCTTCGCCAACACCCCCGACATCCTGCACGCCTTCCTCCAGCACGGCGGCCGTCCCGCGTTCGCCCTGCGCGCGGTGCTGGCCGCGACCCTCTCGCCGACCTGGGGCATCTACTCCGGCTACGAACTGGCCGAGCACACCCCCCTGCGCGAGGGCAGCGAGGAGTACCTCGACTCGGAGAAGTACCAGCTCAGGGCCCGCGACTGGGACACCCCCGACAGCCTCGCCCCCCTCATCACCCGCCTCAACACC
>NZ_JOGP01000082.1:0-1047 GCF_000719505.1 Streptomyces sp. NRRL B-3229
GTCCTGGACTGCTCCGGCCGCGGGGCCTGCACGAGGCCCTGGTCATGCTCGACACGCTGCGGTCCCGGGATTTCCAGGACGGCTGACAGGACAGCTGAGCAGCGGGCTCGGGGGTGTTCGTGTCACCGCTCGGTGGACGTGTCGGTCGCGGTGAGCGCGCCTCGGGGCGCCGCCCCGACCGGGGGGAGGGGCTGTGCCCCGCCGTGCTGCCGGCGCCGGGCGGCCAGGGATTCGCGGGCCGCCTGACGTGCGTGCCGGCGACGCCAGTACGGGTTGTCGTGCGGCAGCTTGCTGGACACGCGGCCGTACATGCCGAACGTCAGGATGATCAGCCCCATGACGAAGCTGAACATGACGTTGGTCATGCCGAAGTCCAGGAAGTTGGCGGGCTTGTCCAGGATGAAGATGTGCGCGAAGCCGCTGAGCAGGAACAGCGTCCCGACGACCATGTTGAGCGTCGACGCGAAGTTCCCGCCGACGATGCCGCCGGCGATGAGGGCCAGGCCCACCAGGACGGAGATCAGGCTCAGCAGGCCGTTGGTCGACAGCCCCGCGATGTTCTCGCCGTCGGTGCTGAACGGGCTCAGCTCGTCGGCGAATCCGAGGACGCCGAAGACGAGAAGGGTCAGGCCGCAGAATGCGGCGCCGTACCGGTAGACCGTGGCCAGTCTGTGGTCCACGGGCAGTTCCTCGCTCAGCTTCATGGCGATTCCTTTCCCGATGCGCGAACGTGTCGCGTCATTTCCGCGGAGGGGTCGTCGAACGTTCCGCGGAGTTTTTCTCCGTCATTCCGGGAAGCGGCGCGGAATGTCTCGGCCACTCGCACACCATTCACCGTGGCGCCGGTACGCGGTTGCAGTCGATCCGGAAATTCATTCCGCCGCGCCATGTGCTCGGCGGGTCTCACGTCCGCAGCAGGCTCACGGCACCCGTCGCCGCCGGCCGGCCCGCGACGGTCACGGCGAAGCGGGCCCCGCTGTGGTCCCGCGCCACGTCGATCACCGCTCCGTCGGTGGGGACAGGCGCCCGGACGGCCAGGCGCAACCC
>NZ_JOGP01000083.1:0-1014 GCF_000719505.1 Streptomyces sp. NRRL B-3229
CCTAGGCGCTGTTTCTCGGATCTCTCTCCGTGGGTGGGGTGTTGGGGGCAGGCTGACTCCATGGGACGCGGAGATCTGACGAATGCGGAGTGGGATCGACTGGAGTCGTTCTTACCTCGCGGTGGTGCACGCGGGGGCCGGTGGAGCGATCACCGACGGGTGATCAACGGTGTGCTCTACCGGGTCCGCACTGGGGTGCAGTGGCGGGATCTGCCGGAGCGATTCGGGCCGTGGGAGACCGTCTACAAACGCCATCGCTGCTGGTCAGCGGACGGTACCTGGCAGATGCTGCTGTCGAAAGTGCAGACCGCCGAGGACGCCGCTGGCCGGATCGACTGGGAGGTGTCCGTGGACTCCACGGCGGTGCGGGCTCACCAGCACGCCGCCGGCGCGAGGAAGGCACCGCCCGCCGCGAGCCCTCAAAGGGGGGCCCTTCCGCGGACGAATCAGGTCGATCCGGTGCTTCGGAAACTGGCCGTCCGGCTGGAGGAGGTGGTCAGGTCGGCGAGTGCCTGGGACACTCCCGTGGCGGCTTCACCACCAAGATCCACCTCGCAGCCGACGGACGATGCCGGCCCCTCGCCCTCCTCCTGACACCCGGACACTACGGTGACGGCCCCCAACTGCAGCCTGTCCTGGAGCAGGTGGCGGTGCCCCGCAGCGGCGTCGGCCGACCGCGCAGCCGACCCGACCATGTCCTGGCTGACAAGGCCTACACGTCCCGCGACAACCGCCGCTACCTGCGAAGGCGCGGCATCTCGCACACCATCCCCGAACGGCTCGACCAACGCAGACACCGACGCAACCGCGGTTCCCAGGGCGGCCGGCCCACAGGGTTCGACCGCGCACGCTACAAGAAGCGCAACACAGTTGAGCGTGCCATCAACCGCCTCAAAGGCTTCCGCGCCGTCGCCACACGCTACGACAAACGGGCCTACACCTACCTCGGCACAGTCACCCTCGCAGCACTCATCATCTGGCTCCGCACATGATCCGAGAAACAGCGCCTAGTGC
>NZ_JOGP01000084.1:0-1061 GCF_000719505.1 Streptomyces sp. NRRL B-3229
GGCGCTGGAGGTGGTCGTGTCCCGGCACGACATCCTGCGGACCTCGATGCACCTGGACGGCTACTCCCAGCCGCTCCAGCTGGTCCACGGCACTGTCGAAGTCCCGCTGAGCGTGCATGACTTGAGGGGCCTGGCGGCCGAGGAGCAGCGGGAGGCCGCTCGCGTCTTCGCCGAGGACCAGCGTGCTGCCGGCTTCGACCTCACCGCCGCGCCGCTGCTCCGGGTGGCCGTACACGTCGAGGCGGATGACGCCTGGCGCATGACGTTCAGCCACATCCACGCGATCACCGAGGGCTGGAGCTACCACACCCTCCTGATGGAGCTGTTGGAGTGCTACCGGAGCGTGGTGGGCGGGCAGGGCCTGCCCGCGTACGAGGCTCCGGCGGTGCGGTACGCCGACTTCATCGCCGCCGAGCAGGCCTCCCTCGCCGACGAGGAGGACCAGGCCTTCTGGCGCGAAGTCGTCGAGACCCACAGCCCGTTCGCGCTGCCCATGTCCTGGTCCGCACCGGACGCCCCGCGTCAGCGGGAGCATGTCCGGGTGGCGTACTCCGATCTGGAGGAGGGGCTGCGGCGGCTTGCGGGCGAGGCGGAGACCTCGCTGAAGAGTGTGTTGCTGGCCGCGCATCTGAAGGTGCTGGGCATGCTGACGGCGGAGGACGCCTTCCACACGGGCGTGGTGTACCACGGCCGTCTGGAGGCGCCGGGTGCCGACCGCGTGCTGGGCATGCACCTCAACACGCTGCCGTTCCCGTCGGTCAAGGGTGCGGGTACGTGGCGTGAGCTGGTGGAGGAGGTGTACCGGCAGGAGACTGAGATCTGGTCCCACCGCCGCTATCCGCTCCCGGCCATCCAGCGTGCCGCAGGAGGCAGCGGCGGTGACTTGCTGAGCATCCTGTTCGAGTACCTCGACCTGGAGGCGATGGCTGCGGATGCGGACGGGGACGCACGTGGTGTGTTGCTGTCCGGCGCCGAGCGGGGGGTGCTGCTCGGGGAGTGGGCCGACGGTTCGTCTGTCGGCTGGCCGGGTGGTCTGGTGGTGGACCGGTTCGAGGCGCAGG
>NZ_JOGP01000085.1:0-908 GCF_000719505.1 Streptomyces sp. NRRL B-3229
GTACCGGGTGGACAACGTCCCCGTGCCGGTCCTCTACGGCGCCACCCCGCTGTACCGGACCCTTCGGACCAGGGGCACCGCCGGCCCGGACGTGCGGACGGTGGCCGACAACCTCAGGGCACTCGGGTACGACATCGGCCCACAGCCTCCGATCGGTACGTGGGTCACTCCACGCCCGGTCTCGCAGGACGGCGTCACCGCGGGCGAACCGGCGCCCGCAGGAGCGGCCTCGGACGCGCCCACGACCCCGGCCGCCCCCACTCCATCCCCAACTCCCTTTCAGGTCAAGCGCGGTGACGCCGTCCTGACCGGCTCCCTCATCGCCGCCGTCAAGCGGTGGCAGACCGCCGCCGGTATGCAGGCCACCGGAGTGCTGGGTGTCGGCGACGTGGTGGTGCAGCCCGGTGCCGTGCGGGTCGACGGCGTACAGGCGCAGCTCGCCGACGCGGCCGACGGCACCCTGATGACGGTCACCTCCACCACCAAGTCGGTGGCCGTCTCGGTGGATCCGGGCGAGGCGGGCTCGATGAAGCGCGGCGACCGGGTGACCGTGACCCTGCCCGACGACTCCACGGCCCGGGGGACCGTCACGGCCATCGGCGCCACCGTCCGCGGCAGCGACGCATCGAGCGGCGACGACACGGCCGGACAGCCCCGGCTGACCGTCGCTGTCGCCCTGCGCGACACCGGGGTGGTGCGGGGGCTCAACTCCGCGCCGGTGCGGGTGAGTTTCACCTCGGAGACCCGCGAGAACGTGCTCACCGTGCCCGTCGGCGCGCTGATGGCGCTGCACGAGGGCGGCTACGCGGTGCAGTTGCCGGGCGGGCGGCTGGTGGCGGTACGGACCGGGATGTTCTCCAAGGGCCTGGTGGAGATCAGCGGCACGGGCATCGACGCCGGTACCAAGG
>NZ_JOGP01000086.1:0-877 GCF_000719505.1 Streptomyces sp. NRRL B-3229
GTGAGGGCCACGGCGGCCGCGGTGGTCACGTCGGGGTCGTCGGCGCGCGCGACCGTCAGCGACCTGGGCCCGTCCGCCGACAGGGGCTCGGTGTACCGGGCGAGCCGCCGGCCGTCGTGGAGCAGGACCACGGCCAGGCCGCCCACGTCTCCGGCGTACAGGAGCTGCGGCGCGTCGGGCGGCGCCACCGTGGGCGTGGCGCGGGTCGCGGACAGGCGGGTGCCGGGCCCCGGGCGTGTCCAGGTGCTCAGGGCCCGCCCGAGGAGGTTCTCGTCCCGGACGCGGGAGCCGCGGGGCGGCCAGGCGGTGAAGTCGACGCGTGAGGTGTTGTCCCAGAGGTCGGCCGGGGCGCGGGTGAGGTCGGCGGGCCGCAGCACGGAGCGGGTGCTCGCCGACGGCAGGGCGGTGTGCCGGGACGCGGAGTCCGGGGGAGTGTCCGTGAGCACCGCCCCCACCACCAGCACCGCGAGCGCCGCCACGGCTCCCAGACGCACCCTGCGGCGACGGCGCAGCAGATCGGTGGGGCTGGCCCGCAGGGCACAGGCGTCGAACTCCTGCGGGACGAAGCCCTGCGAAGCGAACTCCTGCGGGACGAAGCCCTGCGAAGCGAAGTCCTGCGGGACGAAGCCCGGCTGAACCCGCGCCCCGTCGGCCTCCTCGGCCTGCTCGGCCGCGAACGCCTGCGCGGCGTCCAGCGCGCCGACCGAGTCGGCCACCCCGGCCGCCGTCAGCACGTCGGCGACGGACTCGTCCGCCATGCCCGGCAGCAGGCGGAGCATGAACGCGGCCCGCGCCGGGGCGGGAAGCCCCGACAAGGCCTGGGCGAAGCGCAGTTCCTCCGGGCTGCCCGAACCGGGGAACAGGCGCAGCCCCAGTA
>NZ_JOGP01000087.1:0-1005 GCF_000719505.1 Streptomyces sp. NRRL B-3229
ATCGGTGGCGTGATGGCGCTCTTCATGCGCGCCGAGCTGGCCCGTCCGGGCCTACAGATCATGTCGAACGAGCAGTTCAACCAAGCGTTCACGATGCACGGCACGATCATGCTGCTGATGTTCGCGACGCCGCTGTTCGCCGGCTTCACCAACTGGATCATGCCGCTCCAGATCGGCGCGCCCGACGTGGCGTTCCCGCGGCTGAACATGTTCGCCTACTGGCTCTACCTGTTCGGCTCGACGATCGCGGTGGGCGGCTTCCTCACCCCGCAGGGCGCGGCCGACTTCGGCTGGTTCGCCTACTCCCCGCTGTCGGACGCGGTCCGCAGCCCGGGCGTCGGCGCCGACCTGTGGATCATGGGTCTGGCCTTCTCCGGCTTCGGCACGATCCTCGGTGCGGTCAACTTCATCACCACGATCATCTGCATGCGCGCGCCCGGCATGACCATGTTCCGCATGCCGATCTTCGTGTGGAACGTGCTGCTGACCGCGGTGCTGGTCCTGCTCGCCTTCCCGGTCCTGGCCGCCGCGCTGTTCGCGCTGGAGGCGGATCGGAAGTTCGGGGCGCACGTCTTCGACGCGGCCAACGGCGGAGCGCTGCTGTGGCAGCACCTCTTCTGGTTCTTCGGCCATCCAGAGGTGTACATCATCGCGCTGCCGTTCTTCGGCATCATCTCCGAGGTCATCCCGGTCTTCTCCCGCAAGCCGATGTTCGGCTACATGGGCCTGATCGGCGCGACCATCGCGATCGCGGGTCTGTCCGTGACGGTGTGGGCCCACCACATGTACGTCACCGGCGGTGTACTGCTCCCGTTCTTCTCCTTCATGACGTTCCTCATCGCCGTACCGACTCGGCACCGTCGTCTTCGCGATGTTCTCCGGCTTCCACTTCTGGTGGCCGAAGTTCACCGGCAAGATGCTCGACGAGCGCCTCGGCAAGATCACGTTCTGGACGCTGTTCGTCGGCTTCCACGGCACCTTCCTGGTCCAGCACTGGCTGGGCGC
>NZ_JOGP01000088.1:0-811 GCF_000719505.1 Streptomyces sp. NRRL B-3229
ACCTGTGCCTGCACATCCTGCGCGGCGACCTCGGCGTGGCCGCCTCCAACCACGCGGCCCGGCGCCTGGTCGCGGCCCCCTACCGCAGCGGCGGCCAGGCCCAGTACGTGCCGCGCAGCGTGCCCGAGCCGCTCGGCGAGCGCTTCGCCGCCACCCGGGAATGGGCCCTGCACCGGCTCGACGAACCCCTCACCCTCGACCTCCTGGCCCGGCAGGCCGCCGTCTCGCCGCGCACTTTCTCCCGTCGCTTCGTCGAGGAGACCGGATACACCCCGATGCAGTGGGTCATGCGCGCCCGTATCGACCGGGCCCGTGAGCTGCTGGAGCGCTCGGAGCGCGGCGTCGAGCAGATCGCGACCGATGTCGGACTCGGCACCGGCGCGAACCTGCGGACGCACTTCCAGCGGATCCTGGGCACCACGCCGAGCGAGTACCGGCGCACCTTCACCCGGGGCGAGTAGCTCCCCGAGGGGGCGGCACCGGCCCCCGCGCGGGAGTGGCGCGATCCTTTTGAACCATGGCGATCCCGCCACTGTCAGCGGCGCACGCCGCGAGGGAGCCTGGTCGGCATAGGGAAGGGACACCATTCATGATTCGCATCGCCATCAACGGATTCGGCCGCATCGGACGCAATGTGCTGCGCGCGCTCCTCGAACGCGACACCACCCTGGAGGTCGTCGCCGTCAACGACCTCACCGAGCCCGCCACCCTCGCGAGGCTGCTCGCCTTCGACAGCACGGCCGGCCGGCTCGGCCGGCCGGTCACGGTCGACGGGAACACCCTGGTCGTCGACGGCCACCGGATCACCGTC
>NZ_JOGP01000089.1:0-776 GCF_000719505.1 Streptomyces sp. NRRL B-3229
GACTTCCCGGCCGGCAGCAAGAACAAGACGGCCACCCTCGTCACCGGTGAGAACGAAGCACTGCTGGTGGACGCCGCCTTCACCCGCGCCGACGGCCACCGCCTGGTCGCCGCGATCCTCGACTCCGGCAAGACGCTGACCACCGTCTTCGTCTCCCACGGCGATCCCGACTTCTACTTCGGCGCCGAGGTCATCGCCGACGCCTTCCCCGACGCCGTCTTCGTCGCCACCCCGATCGTCATCGAGCACATCGCCCACTCCTACGAGGGCAAGCTCAAGGCCTGGGCCGCGCTCGGCCCGAACCTCCCCACCCGCCTGGTCGACCTGACCCCGCTGACCGGCGACCTCACCCTGGAAGGCCACACCTTCGAGCTCAAGGGCGGCCCGGCCGGCCTGCCCGACCGCCACTACCTCTGGCAGGCCGAGCACCGCGCCCTCCTCGGCGGTGTCCTGCTCTTCCAGCAGGAGCACGTCTGGGTCGCCGACACCCCCACCCCCGCCGACCGCGCCGCCTGGATCGACCTGCTCGACGAAATGGCCGCCCTCGACCCGGAACTGGTCGTTCCCGGCCACCGCCTGCCCGGCACCGCCGCCGACGCGAGCGCGATCACCGCCACCCGCGCCTACCTGATCGCCTTCGAGGAGGAGCTCGGCAAGGCCGCCGACGGAGCCGCGCTGAACGACGCCCTGGTCAAGCGGTACCCGGACAACGGCATGCTGATCGCCGCCCAGATCGGCTCGAAGGTCGCCAAGGGCGAGATGAAGTGGGGCTGACC
>NZ_JOGP01000090.1:0-671 GCF_000719505.1 Streptomyces sp. NRRL B-3229
GGGGTGCAGGACTTGTCCCCGCCGTTCCACGCCGCGATCAGGTGGTAGGGCGTGACGACGTTGCCCGGCTGGTAGGGGGCGGGGCCGTGCCCGTCCCCGGACTTGCCGTCGTAGATGACGTCGTCGCCGTACAGGTCGATCTGGCCGTAGCAGTCGGGCGACTTGACCGAGAGCTTCTGATAGGTCTGCTTGGAGTCGTCCGAGCCGGCGACATCAGCGGCGGTGAGGTAGACCGTCGCGTGGTCGACGAGGGTCTGGAGACCCGAGGTGTACCAGTTGGGGCCCTCGGTGGTGTACTCGGCCAGCGAGACCGGGTACTTGCAGCCCTCGCCGACGTTCTGGCCGGGAGCCAGCCGCACCTCGACGGTGCCGGGGGCGCTGGACCACTGGTGGAAGCCGCCCTGCGAGGTCCAGTCGGCGTCGACCGGCTTTCCGGAGGCGTCGACGATGCGGTACTGGACCGTGGCCGACTGGCAGCCACCGACGGGCGTGGCGCTCGCGGCGGTGGCCCCGAGCAGAGGGATGACGGCGGCGGCGAAAGCGGTCGCGGCGACCGTGGCCGACGTTCTGGAGCGTGAGAGGCGCGTCAAGATATGCCCTAGCGGATCGGTGAGTGTGGGAGGTGGGCGGACGCGGGCAGCCGCTGCGGGCGGCGCGCAGCAGTGCAGGCC
>NZ_JOGP01000091.1:0-634 GCF_000719505.1 Streptomyces sp. NRRL B-3229
CTCGTGGCCCAGCAGTGCCACCCGGGCACCGCGCCGGGCCGTCTCACCGGCGATGGCCGCGCCCAGACCGCGGGCGGCTCCGGTGACGACCACCGTCCGGCCCGCCAGGGGGCTGCTGCTCATGGGCCCAACGTCCTTCCGTCGAGGGGGTGTCTCGCCGACCGCTGCTCAGAGCTCGGGGGCCGGCAGACGCGCGACGTGGTCGGGGTGGCCCGCCGTGCGCCGCTCCTCCTTCATCTCCGCCTCGTACAAGTGGTCCCGGCCCTGGGCGAGTTCGTCCACCGCGCTCCTCTCCAGCTGCTGGAAGGGCCGGTAGTAGGTGGCGTTGTAGGCCTCGACGATCTGGAACGTCCAGTGCCCCGGGATCACATTGCGCCCGAGGATCTCCGAGCGGACCTTCGCCGCCCACTCGGGATGCCCCGCCTCCTCCAACAGCTCGACGGCACGGTCCAGTTGCAGGTCCGCGGTGCCGGTCAGCTGGTGGAAGTCGTACAGGCGCCCCCTGGCCCGCTCGGTCGTCTCCAGCGCCTTGGACAGTGCCCCGAGGGCCTCGACGGTGATGTCGTCGACGCCCTCGGGGCGCCGGTGCTCGCGGTCGGGGCCGCCCGGAATCTCCGTCTGCTCGTTCATGGGT
>NZ_JOGP01000092.1:0-626 GCF_000719505.1 Streptomyces sp. NRRL B-3229
GTGTGGACCGCGAGCTGCTGCACTGGAGCCGGGAGACGGGGCGCCCCGATCCCCGGATCACGGCCGCCCTGCGGGAGTTCGAGCGGCTCAACCGCGGCGTCTACCAGGAGGCGGCCCCGGGACTGGCCATGCTGGACCCGGTCGCACGCCCGTGCATCCGCACCGCCTTCGTCCTGTACGGCGGCATCCTGGACGCGGTCGCCGCGGACGGCTACCGCTCGCTGCACCGCCGTGCCGTGGTCCCCGGACGCCGGCGTGCCGCCGTGGCGCTCGACGGCCTCATCCGGGTGGGCGCTGCGCGACTCCGGCACCGCGGGACCGAGCTTCCGCGGTCGCCTGTACGCAGTGAGCCGACGGCCCCCGCCTCCTCGTCCCAGTCCGAACGGAAGATCGCATGAACCCCCGACGACGGGCCGACGGCCCCCGCTACCCCCTCTCCCTGCGGCGCCGCCCGGTGCGCTGGGAGAAGCAGCAACCGACCTGGCGCCAGGCCCGGCCCGGCCTCATCGCCGAGGCCCTCAAGCGGGCCCAGGCCCAGCCGTCCGGCAACTGGTACGTCGTCGGCGCCAGTCGGGACGTACGCCGCGACCGGCCGCTCGCGGCCACGGTGGCCGGGCAGGAAGTGG
>NZ_JOGP01000093.1:0-624 GCF_000719505.1 Streptomyces sp. NRRL B-3229
GCGGGAGATCGAGGCGGGGGAATTACGGGTGATCGGTGAGGTAATCCCTCAGCACGGAAAGGAAATCCGCATCGGGTTCGAGCCCCAGAGTGCCGGCACGCCGGTGGTCGAAGTCGGCCGGCCAGGAGGCGACGATGGCCTCGACGGCGGGGTCGGGGGCGACGGTGACCCGGTCGGCGACCGTGTCACCGGCCACCTGGCGCAAGGTGGCGAGGATGTCGGCGACCGACACGGTCAGGGCGGGGAGGTTGACCGGCAGCGGACCCTCCAGGCGTCCCGGTCCGGTCCCGCGCTCGGCCTCGGCGACCCGGAGGATCCCCTCGACGGTGCGACGTGGCGAGGACAGGGCCACCCGCAGCCCGGGATCCACCGGGCAGACGGCGGGCAGTCCGGCCAGCGGCTCACGGACGATGCCGGACAGGAAGCCGGACGCGGCGGCGTTGGGCCGGCCGGGCCGGACCACCACCGTCATCAGCCGCACGACCCGCCCGTCGAGGAAGCCACGCCGGGTGCAGTCCGCGATCAGTTGCTCGCACATCAGCTTCTGGGTGCCGTAACTCGACCGCGGCAGCGGCAGAGTCGTCTCGCTCACCGCAGGTGGCAGGGGCAGGTCCGGGTGCGAGC
>NZ_JOGP01000094.1:0-975 GCF_000719505.1 Streptomyces sp. NRRL B-3229
CCTGCGCCTCGAACCGGTCCACCACCAGACCACCCGGCCAGCCGACAGACGAACCGTCGGCCCACTCCCCGAGCAGCACCCCCCGCTCGGCGCCGGACAACAACACACCACGTGCGTCCCCGTCCGCATCCGCAGCCATCGCCTCCAGCACCGACCGGTACATCCCCGCCAGCCGATCAAGATTCGCCCTGTCGACCACGTCCGTGGACCCGACGAGACTGAACCCGTCATTGCCGGCGATCGCGTTGAGGGCGAACTCATTGGAGCCGTCGCCCATGCGGGACGCCATATCGACCGTTTCCCTGTCGACCTGGTGGAAGTCGAGGTACTCGAACAGGATGGTCAGCAGATCACCGCCGCTGCCGCCTGCGGCGCGCTGGATGGCGGGGAGCGGGTAGCGGCGGTGGGACCAGATCTCGGTCTCCTGCCGGTACACCTCCTCCACCAGCTCACGCCACGTACCCGCACCCTTGACCGACGGGAACGGCAGCGTGTTGAGGTGCATGCCCAGGACGCGGTCGGCGCCCGGGGCCTCCAGACGGCCGTGATAGACCACGCCCGTGTGGAAGGCGTCCTCCGCCGTCAGCATGCCCAGCACCTTCAGATGCGCGGCCAGCAACACAAAGTCGGCGTACCGCACCGCCGGAGCCTCGTACGCGGGCAGGCCCTGCCCGCCCACCACGCCCCTGTAGCACTCCAACAGCTCCATGAGCAGGGAGTTGAGTGTCCAGCCGTCCGCCATGGCGTGCTGGTAGCTGAACGTGAGGCGCCAGGAATCGTCCGACTCGATGTGGACGGCGATACGCACCTGCGGAGCCGCGGCGAGGTTGAAGCCGGCGGCGCGTTCACCCTCGACGTACGTCTGAGCGGCCTCCCGCTGCTCGTCCGCCGAGAGTGCGCGGATGTCGTGCACGGCCAGCGGGATCTCGACAGTGCCGTGGACCAGCTGGAGCGGCTGGGAGTAGCCGTCCAGGT
>NZ_JOGP01000095.1:0-620 GCF_000719505.1 Streptomyces sp. NRRL B-3229
CTCGCCGCCTCCGAATGCTGCGTCGAAGGAGGCCGACGGGGCCTCGAAGTCGTACCGCTTGAGGCTCTTCAACGCCTCCGGCGCGCCCTGGAGCCGGTCCATCCCGGCGTCCTCCCACTCGACCGAGACGGGGCCCTGGTAGTCGATGGAGCGCAGCATGCGGAAGACGTCTTCCCAGGGGACGTCGCCGTGGCCGGCGGAGACGAAGTCCCAGCCGCGGCGGGGGTCGCCCCAGGCGAGGTGGGAGCCCAGGCGGCCGTTGCGGCCGTCCAGACGGGTGCGGGCTTCCTTGCAGTCGACGTGGTAGATCCGCTCGCGGAAGTCGTAGAGGAAACCGACCGGGTCCAGGTCCTGCCACACGAAGTGGGAAGGATCGAAGTTCAACCCGAACGCGCTCCGGTGACCGACCGCCTCCAGGGCACGCTGGGTGGTCCAGTAGTCGTAGGCGATCTCGCCGGGGTGGACCTCGTGGGCGAAGCGCACGCCCTCGGCGTCGAAGACGTCCAGGATCGGGTTCCAGCGCTCGGCGAAGTCCTCGTACCCGCGGTCGATCATCGCCTGGGATGCGGGCGGGAACATCGCCACCAGGTGCCAGATCGCCGAGCCGGTGAAGCCGATGA
>NZ_JOGP01000096.1:0-617 GCF_000719505.1 Streptomyces sp. NRRL B-3229
GGGCGAAGGTCATGGCGCAGGTCGCGAACGCCTGTCCCCGGTGCAGGTACTCGACCGTGACGCGGAACGAGGCCGGGGCGCCCGCCTGCGGCACGACGTCGCTGAGCACGACCCGGGCCGGGACCCGGGTGGCGCCGTGGCGCTCCGTCGGCTGCGTCGCGGGGGAGAGCCCGAGGCTCACCGACGTCGCTTCGAACAGCGCGTCGCCGCACTCGGGCAGGTGTCGGCGCTGGACGGCGGCGGCGAGCTGCCGGGTGGACTCGACGACGATGAGCGGGTGATGCACCACGGCCGTGTCGCGTTCGTTGAGCGGATGCGCGCGGGGCCATTGGCACGCCCCCTCGAAGAACCTGTCCCCCAGCCGCCGCACCGACTCGACCAGCAACGACGCCATGGTCTCCAGTCCCAGACCGCGCCAGGTCACCGGATCCTCGGCGCGTTCCCGTCCGGCGGCCCGCCGGACGCCCGAGAACACCACGACCGGCTTCTCCGGCAGGATCACCTGCTGTACCGCGCCGTCATGCATGAGTGCCTCCTCGACACGGGGCGGCGGTTGCCCGCGTCTTCGCGCGCGCCGTGCAGGGAATTCACGTCGCTGTGCCTCACCGGATGCACGC
>NZ_JOGP01000097.1:0-614 GCF_000719505.1 Streptomyces sp. NRRL B-3229
GAGGTAGTCCAGTTTGGCGGTCAGGCCCTTGAGGTCGCCGACACCGTCGCCGTTGCTGTCCTGGAAGGAGCGGACCAGCACCTCGTAGAAGACCGCGCGCTTGAACCAGTCGGGGTCCCGGTCCTTGGCCGGGGTGTCCTCGAAGGTGTCCTGGACGGGCTCGTTGACGATCATATTGTGGGTGACCCTCCGATCTGCGGGGTGGACGGTCGCAGGACGCTGAGGATGTGCGCGGGGCGAGTGCCCGGTTCCAGACGCACGTAGTTCGCCCTGCCCCAGTGATAGGTCTCACCGGTGAGCTCGTCGCGCACCGGCACCGACTCGTGCCATTCCAGGCCGAGTTGTGGCATGTCCAACGAGACCGTCGCCTCCTGGGTGTGGTGCGGGTCGAGGTTCACGACCACCAGAACCGTGTTCGAGCCGCTCCGCTTCGAGTACGCGATCACCTCGTCCTTGTCCACGTGGTGGAAGTGCAGGTCGCGCAGCTGGCGCAGAGCCGGGTTGTCCCGCCGGACGGTGTTGAGGCGGGTGATGAGGGGGGCGAGGCTGTCGGGGGTGTCCCAGTCGCGGGCCCTGAGCTGGTACTTCTCCGAGTCGAGGTACTCCTCGCTGCC
>NZ_JOGP01000098.1:0-608 GCF_000719505.1 Streptomyces sp. NRRL B-3229
GAGGTAGTCCAGTTTGGCGGTCAGGCCCTTGAGGTCGCCGACACCGTCGCCGTTGCTGTCCTGGAAGGAGCGGACCAGCACCTCGTAGAAGACCGCGCGTTTGAACCAGTCGGGGTCCCGGTCCTTGGCCGGGGTGTCCTCGAAGGTGTCGTGGACGGGCTCGTTGACAGTCACGCTGTGGACCCTCCGATCTGAGGCGCCGACCCACCGACCTGGAACACGTGTCCCGGGGCCCGGCCGGGCTCCAGGCGCACATAGTTGGTTCTGCCCCACCGGTAGGTCTCACCCGTCAGTTCGTCGTGCACGGATAGGGACTCGTGCCATTCCAGGCCGAGTTGTGGCATGTCCAACGAGACCGTGGCCTCGTGGGTGTGGTGCGGGTCGAGGTTCACGACCACCAGGACCGTGTCGTCCCCGGTGCGCTTGCTGTAGGCGATGACCGAGTCGTTGTCGGTGTGGTGGAAGCGGATGTTCCGCAGGCGCTGGAGGGCGGGGTGGCGGCGCCTGATGGTGTTGAGGCGGGTGATGAGGGGGGCGAG
Organism: Streptomyces sp. NRRL B-3229; assembly: GCF_000719505.1. NCBI lineage: Bacteria > Bacillati > Actinomycetota > Actinomycetes > Kitasatosporales > Streptomycetaceae > Streptomyces > Streptomyces sp. NRRL B-3229. Next base: position 540 of record NZ_JOGP01000098.1, read on the forward strand.
GCTGTCGGGGGTGTCCCAGTCGCGGGCCCTGAGCTGGTACTTCTCCGAGTCGAGGTACTCCTCGCTGCC
>NZ_JOGP01000099.1:0-605 GCF_000719505.1 Streptomyces sp. NRRL B-3229
CGCCGTCAGCATGCCCAGCACCTTCAGATGCGCGGCCAGCAACACACTCTTCAGCGAGATCTTCGCCTCGCTCGCAAGCCGCCGCAGCCCCTCCTCCAGGTCCGCGTACGGCGCGTGTGCCCGAAGGGAGTCGTGCGAACCGTCCGTCGCTGCCCAGCTCTTGGGGACTTCGAGGAGAGCGTGGTCACCCACGACCCGCTGCCAGAACGCCTGGTCCCCGGAGTCCGCCAGCGACACCTGCTCGGCGGCGATGAAGTCGGCGAACCGGACCGAGGGGGCCTCGTACGGCGCCGGGTCCCGTCCCTCGTGCAGGCTGCGGTAGACGTCGAGGAGTTCCATCAGGAGGGTGTGGTAGCTCCAGCCCTCCGTGATCGCGTGGATGTGACTGAAGGTCAGCCGCCAGGCGTCGTCCGCCTCGATGTGGACGGCGATCCGGACCAGCGGAGCCGTAGTGAGGTCGAAGCCGGAGGTCTGCTCGTTCTCGGCGTAGGCGAAGGCGAGTTCGTGCTGCTCGTCCGCCGAGAGTGCGCGGATGTCGTGCACGGCCAGCGGGATCTCGACAGTGCCGTGGACCAGCTGGAGCGGCTGGGAGTAGCCGTCCAGGT
>NZ_JOGP01000100.1:0-596 GCF_000719505.1 Streptomyces sp. NRRL B-3229
GAGGTGGACCGGCCCGCGAAGGAGGTGTTCGCCTACCTCGCCGACGGGCGCAACGATCCGCAGTTCAGCCCCAGGGTTCTGCGGATCGAGCGGATTCCGGAGACCCCGACCGCGATCGGCACGGTCTTCCGGAGCACCGTGAAGGACGCCGGCATGAAGACCGCGCGGGAGTTCCGCATCACCGAGTTCGAGGAGCCCGTGCGGATCCGCTGGACCGAGGTGTCAAAGAACAGTGTCGCGGTCCGCGAGGGCGGCTACGACGTGGAGGCCCTGCCAGACGGCCGGACCCGCGTCCGCCTCCACAACGTCCTGGAGGGCCACGGCCTGGGCAGGCTGCTGGTCGGGCTGGCCCTGGCCGCGGCCCGCAAGGACGCCCCCGCCTTCGGTGCCCGGATCAAGGCGGCGGCGGAGACGGCGATCACGGCGGGCTGAGCACCGCAGCGACCCCGGCGGCCGCCGCTGCGTCAGGGCGGGGCGTCGGTGTGCCCGCGATGCTGTTCCAGCAAGGCGTCGAGGTCGGTGAGCCGGTCCAGTCCGCGCACCGCCTGGGTCATCCGCGGGTTGCCCTCCAGACGGGCGCGGTGGCGGTGCAGGAA
>NZ_JOGP01000101.1:0-531 GCF_000719505.1 Streptomyces sp. NRRL B-3229
ACCGTGAGCTCGACGCGGCCGGCGTCACCGACCCGGAACTCCGGCACGCGTACAGCCACTGCCGACGGCTCAACGCCCGGCACGGCAAGACGTACTTCCTCGCCACCCGGCTGCTGCCGGTGGCCCGGCGGCCCGCCGTGCACGCCCTGTACGGCTTCGCGCGCTGGGCCGACGACATCGTCGACAGCCTCGACACCGCGACCGGCGCCGAGGAACGGTCACTCCAGCTGACCCGTCTTCAGCACGAGCTGGAGGCGGGACTGCGCGCGGGCGACAGCACCGAGCCGGTGGTCCGCGCGCTGGCCGACACCGCGCGGCGCTACGACATCGACCACCGCCACTTCACCGACTTCATGGCGGCGATGCGCGCCGACCTCGACGTCACCGACTACGCGACCTACGCGGACCTGCGCACCTACACCTACGGCTCGGCGGAGGTGATCGGCCTCCAGATGCTGCCGGTGCTCGGCACGGTCGTGCCGCGCGAGGAGGCGGCGCCGCACGCGGCGGCCCTCGGGGTGGCGTTCCAGC
>NZ_JOGP01000102.1:0-520 GCF_000719505.1 Streptomyces sp. NRRL B-3229
GCGTGGTGTTGATCTTCGCGATGGTGCCGTCCATCAGCGTGGAGAGGTAGCCGCAGGGGGCGTTCTCGTACAGGTCCTCGGCTCCGTCCTCCAGCAGCGCGGCGAACGCGGCGGCGTCGGCGACCTTCTCGGCGTCGGCGTCCTGCGGTTCGGGCTGGTGGTCGGCGCGGCACATCATCACAGGCTCGCGAGGAAGTCGGTGATCGCCCGGTTGGTGGCGTCGGGGGGGGACAGGTGCGGGCAGTGCCCGGTGGCGTCGAGGGTGACGAGAGCCGAGCCGGGGATCGCCCCGTGGACGAAGGCGCCGACCTCGCGCGGGGCGATGACGTCCTGGGTGCACTCCAGCACCAGCGTCGGCACGGTCACGCTCTTCAGGTCGTCCCGCGAGTCCGACAGGAACGTGGTCCGGGCGAAGACGCGGGCCATGTCCGGGTCGGTGGCGCAGAAGCTGTTCTTGAGCTCGTCGCCCAGTTCGGGCCGGTCCGCGTTGCCCATGATGAGCGGGGCCATCGCCGCCGAC
>NZ_JOGP01000103.1:0-494 GCF_000719505.1 Streptomyces sp. NRRL B-3229
AGGACCTGGTGCCGCGGCTCCTTGCTGACGACGCTGATCTTGCGCGTCGTCACCCAGCTGGGTGTGCCCGGCGGCACGTGCTTGGTGAAGCCCGTAGCCGGATAGAGCACCTTGTCGAGGTTGCTGAGGGACAGACGGTGGCCCCCGATCTCCGTGTGCGGCATAACCTGAGAGTCCCATAGAAGGGACAAAGTATGCGTTCAATCTGGAAAGGGACCATTTCCTTCGGGCTGGTCTCGATCCCGATCAAGGTGGTGGCCGCCACCGAGAACCACAGCGTCTCCTTCCACCAGGTGCACACGGCCGACGGGGGCCGGATTCGCTACCGCAAGGTGTGCGAGCTGGACGAGGAGGAGGTCCCGCGCGAGGAGATCGGCCGCGGCTTCGAGACGGAGGAGGGACGCACGATCCTCCTCACCGACGACGACATGGCGGCTCTGCCGCTGCCCACCGCCAAGACCGTGGAGATCCTCGGTTTCGTACCGGCCGAGGAG
>NZ_JOGP01000104.1:0-489 GCF_000719505.1 Streptomyces sp. NRRL B-3229
GGGCGCAAGAACTCCCTGCGCATCGAACTCAACGGCGAGCGCGGCTCGTTGGCCTTCGATCTGGAGCGGCTCAACGAGCTCTCCTTCCACGACGGCACCGAGCCCGGCACGCACGCCGGGTTCCGCCGCATCCTCGTCACCGAACCGGATCATCCCTACCTGGATGCGTGGTGGCCGCCGGGTCACGGTCTCGGTTATGAGCACACCTTCGTCCATCAGGCTCGTGACCTGGTGCATGCCATCGCGTCCGGTACGGCGCCGAGGCCGTCGTTCGCGGACGGGCTCCAGGTGCAGCGGGTGCTGGCGGCCGTGGAGGAGAGCGCGGAGAAGAACTGCGTCTACACACCGATCGCTGTCTGAGGAAGGGTTTCGCGACATGCCACGCCCGTTCACGCTGTTCACCGGTCAGTGGGCCGATCTGCCGCTGGAGGAGGTCTGCCGTCTGGCCCGGGACTTCGGCTTCGACGGACTCGAACTCGCCTGCTGGGG
>NZ_JOGP01000105.1:0-477 GCF_000719505.1 Streptomyces sp. NRRL B-3229
TCGAAGGCGCCACCCTGGAACTCCGGGGAGTACAGGGGTCTTCCGGCCGGGTGGTCGTAGCTGATGTCGGGGACGCCGTTCCACTTCGTGGGGTTGGAGCAGTCGAAGCCCTGCGGGTAGGAGTCCGGGCCGTCCACGTCGAGGGCGCCGTCACCGGAGTTGAAGGTGCCGTTGTTGTTGCCGGTCAGCGGCACGGTGATGCCGTCGGCGCGGGCCTTGTCCTCCAGGTGCTTCATGTAGGAGCGGGCGGCCGCGGAGCCGTTGTAGTACTCGTTCTCGACCTGGTAGGCGATGACCGAGCCGGTGCCGTTGGTGAGTTGGTGCCGGGCGATGATCCGGTCGATCTGGGTCAGCCACTCGTCGGCGTACTTCAGGAAGCGCGGGTCGTCGCTGCGGTTGTCCTCGGCCTTGGTGGTCAGCCAGCCGGGCAGGCCGCCGCTGTCGACCTCGGCGTTGATGTAGGGGGCGGGGCGGGCG
>NZ_JOGP01000106.1:0-468 GCF_000719505.1 Streptomyces sp. NRRL B-3229
AAGCGGGCGCGGGCCAGTTTGCCGCCGCTCTGCGTGAAGCGGGGCACGCGTGGGGCCAGGTCCTCCCCGAAGAGCGGATCGACGGCGTGGGCCGCGGCGAGCTGTTGGTCGAGAAGGTCGCCGAGGACCGTGCGCACGGCGCCGGACACGTCCCGGTCCACGGCGCCCGGATCCTCGGGGGCCGTGGGTGCCGCCTGTGGAGGGGGCCACGGATGCTCGCCGCGGCGGTGGTCCCCCTGTGCGGTCTGGCACGGTGGCGGAGCGGGGGAGGCCTGCTCCGGGGTCGGGTGGGTGCCCGGACGCAGGTCCGCGCGGTGGTCGTTGGCCACGGTGGAGCTCATGCTGCCGGGTCCCCTCGTCGAGATCCTGGTGATCAGAGCTGGTGCAGTCGACACGGGTTCCTGCCGGGTGGCGGAAACGGATGCGGCACGGCACGAGAACCGCGGGGGAGTTGTTCGAGTCCTGCTC
>NZ_JOGP01000107.1:0-467 GCF_000719505.1 Streptomyces sp. NRRL B-3229
GCTCGGCGAAGTCCTCGTACCCGCGGTCGATCATCGCCTGGGATGCGGGCGGGAACATCGCCACCAGGTGCCAGATCGCCGAGCCGGTGAAGCCGATGACGGTCCGGACACCGAAGGCGGCCGCCGCCCGCGCGGTGTCCTTGATCCGCTCCGCCGCCCGCCGCCGGACCCCCTCCGCCTCCCCGTCGCCCCACACCTGGCCCGGCAGGATCGCCTGATGGCGTTCGTCGATGATGGCGTCACACACCGCCTGGCCCACCAGGTGGTTGGAGATCGCCCAGCACTTCAGGCCGTACTTCTCCAGCAGTTGGTGGCGGGATTTCACATACGACGGATCGGCGAGCGCCTTGTCGACCTCGAAATGGTCGCCCCAGCAGGCGAGTTCGAGTCCGTCGAAGCCGAAGTCCCGGGCCAGACGGCAGACCTCCTCCAGCGGCAGATCGGCCCACTGACCGGTGAACAGCGTG
>NZ_JOGP01000108.1:0-466 GCF_000719505.1 Streptomyces sp. NRRL B-3229
GACCGCTGCTGACTTCTCCCGGACCCGTCTCCGGCCGCGCGTGGCGGTCCGTACACCGCACGCGGAGCGCTTCGCGGCCGTCCTGTCGCAGGAAGCACGGAGTGCAGAACGAACACAGCTGAGGCAGGGCGCTGTTGAGGTGGTGTGTGAGGGAGGAAGTCGTATCTCGGTGTACGGCACGGACTGTGCGTTCGTGGGAGAGACGGCGTACCGGCACGGCATCCTCGTCCACCAGCTGACGGAGGAGATCGGGGACACCGGGGACAGATTCCGGCCGGGGCCGCTGATCCGAGCCGATGGGCGGGCCACTGCCCGGAGCACATCGGCGCGGAAGACCATCTCGCCCGACGAGAGCGGGGGAGGTGAGACGAAGGGGGCGGATGTGGGGGCCCGTTACGCAGACGACATGGGGGAGGCGGTTCGAGATGATGAGACGGGGGCGGTGGAAGGCGGAAGCATCACCGTC
>NZ_JOGP01000109.1:0-466 GCF_000719505.1 Streptomyces sp. NRRL B-3229
CTGTTGCCCAGGCCGTAGGGAGGCCGCAGTGCGGAGTGATCGGATCGATTCGGAGACCGCCAGACCGGGACGCCGCCGGTGGTGGAGGGCGGTCCTCGCGACCGCCGCGACCATCGCCCTGGCGACGGGCATGACCGCGCCGGCCGCGGCGCGGGAGGCACAGGGGCCGCCGACGGCCCCCGCAGCCGCCCCCGACGCCACACCGCACACGGTGACCTACGACGGCTACTCGTTCCTCGTCGACGGCAGGCGCACCTACCTCTGGTCCGGCGAGTTCCACTACTTCCGGCTCCCGAGCCCCGACCTGTGGCGTGACATCTTCCAGAAGATGAAGGCCGCCGGCTTCAACTCCACCTCCCTGTACTTCGACTGGGGCTACCACTCGCCCAAGCCGGGCGTGTACGACTTCACCGGCGTCCGCGACGTCGACAAGCTCCTCGACATGGCCGAGGAGGCGGGTCTCTAC
>NZ_JOGP01000110.1:0-463 GCF_000719505.1 Streptomyces sp. NRRL B-3229
GCGACAACGGCGAGAGTGACGGTGGTACGGCCACACGCCGTTCAGCGTGACGGCGACGCGGCCTCCAGCCTGATCGCGGGCCCGCCGCCGGGTTGCGGACTGGTGGAGTGACCCCGGTTTGCAGACCGGTTGCGGGCCCGCGGCGTGACCGCTGGCCCGCCCGGCGGTGGCCGGACCAGTCGCCGGGGCACCGACCGAGTTCTCGGTGGGTTCGGTAGTGGCCGAGTGCGGCTCTGGTCGAGTGAGCCCCCCTGAGCGGCGAAGTCCGGGAGGAGCAGGGTTCTGGTCGAGTGAGGGCTCGGGGCGGGCGCAGTCCGGAAGAGTGCGGCTCTGGCCGGGCGAGGTTTGTGGGCGAGCGAAATCTCCGGGCGAGCCGGTCGGCGGGTCAGTCGGTGTAGGTCAACCGGAAGACCGGGTAGCGCGGGGCGGCCTCCAACAGGGCTTCCCGGGGAGCGTCCGGGCC
>NZ_JOGP01000111.1:0-459 GCF_000719505.1 Streptomyces sp. NRRL B-3229
CGTCACCAAGGCGCACCTGGCCCCCGCCGTCCTGGAGGCCGCCGCCTGGCAGCTGGGTCAGGGCGAGGACGAGACGCTCGCCGCAGACGTCGACCGCATCGTCGCCCTCGTGGCCGCGGCCCAGCAGGACGACGGCTACCTCAACACGTGGTTCCAGCTCCGCAAGGGCGGTGAGCGGTACCAGGAGCTGCGCTGGAGTCACGAGCTGTACTGCGCCGGACATCTGATCCAGGCCGCGGTGGCCCACCACCGGACCACCGGCCGCGCCGAACTGCTGGATGTGGCACGCAAGTTCGCCGATCACGTCGACTCGGTCTTCGGACCGCCGGACAGCGGCAGGCCCATCGACGGCGTCGACGGCCACCCCGAGATCGAGACCGCCCTCGTGGAGCTGTACCGGGAGACCGGCGAGCGGCGCTACCTGGAGCTGGCCGGCTACTTCGTCGACCGGTTCGGACA
>NZ_JOGP01000112.1:0-697 GCF_000719505.1 Streptomyces sp. NRRL B-3229
GGGGGTGCTGCTCGGGGAGTGGGCCGACGGTTCGTCTGTCGGCTGGCCGGGTGGTCTGGTGGTGGACCGTTTCGAGGCGCAGGTCGCCGCGACACCGGATGCCGTGGCGGTCGTGTCCGGTGACGTGCGGATGTCGTATGCCGAGGTGGAGGAGCGGGCCAACCGCATCGCCCACCATCTGATCGCCGCCGGTGCCGGGGCGGACAGCCTGGTGGGTGTGTGCCTTCAGCGCGGCCCGGAGCTGGTGCCGGTGCTGCTGGGTATCTGGAAGGCGGGCGCGGCTTATCTTCCGCTGGATCCGACTCTGCCGGCCGAACGTCTCGCCTTCATCCTGGCCGACACCAAGGCTTCGGTGGTGGTGACTCAGTCGGTGCTGTCGGAGCTGCTCGGTGACTTTGCGGGGACCCGTGTCGTCGTCGACTCGGAGGCGGCGGCGCTCGCGGACCGTCCCTTCCTCGCGGACCGTCCCTTCACCGCCCCGGTGCGGGTGTCGGATCCGGCGCAGTTGGCCTACGTCATCTACACCTCCGGCTCCACCGGCCGCCCCAAGGGCGTGATGATCCACCATGCCGGTCTGGCCAACTACCTCGCCTGGACGGTGCAGTCGTACGCCTCGCACGGCGACGGCGGTGCCCCGCTGTTCTCGTCGATCTCCTTCGACCTGGGCATCCCCGACCTGTTCACCCCGCTCATCTGC
>NZ_JOGP01000113.1:0-524 GCF_000719505.1 Streptomyces sp. NRRL B-3229
CACCCAGTACTCGGGAGAGGTCAGCTCACCCGAAGTCGCGGGCTTTCCGGTGACGTTGGAGACCACGGGGATGCGCGGTTCCGCGTACGTGAGCCCGGCAGCGACCTGCCGGAACTCCTCCAGCATCGGGTCCATCAACACCGAATGGAAGGCGTGGCTGACCGTCAGCTTCTTCGTCTTGCGGCCCTGTTCGGCGAAGATCCGGGCCACGGATTCAGCCGGACCCTCCTCACCCGAGATCACCACAGAGGCGGGACCGTTGATGGCCGCGATACCGACCTTCTCGGTCAGCAGCGGCAGCACTTCAGCCTCGGTCGCCTGCACCGCGATCATCGCGCCACCGCTCGGCAACGCCTGCATCAACCGACCCCGCGCCGCCACCAACCGCGCCGCATCCGCCAGCGACCACACCCCCGCCACATGTGCGGCAGCCAGCTCACCGATAACGCCACCTCAACCGCGAACAGAGCCGGCTGCGTGAACTCCGTACGGTTCAACACCCCCGAGCCCGCATCGTCGAAGAC
>NZ_JOGP01000114.1:0-441 GCF_000719505.1 Streptomyces sp. NRRL B-3229
GCATCCATCCCGCCGTACTGACCGAAACGGGCCTGGTGGCAGCCCTGGAGACGCTCGCCGCGCGGGCGCCGTGCCCGGTCGAGGTGACCGCGGGCACAGTTCCCGGCCTTCCGCCGCCGCTCGCGGCCACCCTGTACTTCGTCGCCGCGGAGGCCCTCACCAACGCCCTGAAGCCGAACACCTTCGTACAGATGGCCCCGGGCGGCTCCCAACTCCCCAACGGCGAACCCTCACCCGCCGGTGACGCGCTCGTCGTGGCCCCCAAGGCCGCCCGCGCCGGCGCCAAGGTGGTCGTACGGATGCCGGACTGGTACCCGAACTTCCCGTACAAGTGGGTCAGTTGGAGCGACTGGCTGTCCGCCGTGGACAAGCAGATCGCCTCGGTGAAGTCCTCCGGCGCCACGAACATCGCGGCTTACGAGCTGTGGAACGAGCCAGACT
>NZ_JOGP01000115.1:0-630 GCF_000719505.1 Streptomyces sp. NRRL B-3229
CATCCACGAGATCGCATCCGACGGCAAGGTCACCCGCTCCCAGACCTTCGAGGTGCCCTACTCCTCGATGGTCCACGACTGGCTGGTCACCCGGGACCACTTCGTCTTCACCATCTCGCCCATGATCGCCGACCCCGAGCAGCTAAAGCGGGAGGAGCAGTACTTCGTCTGGGACCCCCACCAGGGCACGTACGTCGCGATCATCCCCCGTGACGAGGGCGTGAGCGGCATCCGCTGGTTCCGCAGTGAGCAGCTCATGGAGACGCACTCGCTGAACGCCTGGACGGACGGTGACACGCTGGTCGCCGACCACTTCACCACCGGGTCCGGCTGGTTCTCCCAGTTCCCGAAAACGACCGTCGGCCCGCTGCGAGCAACTGCTTGCCTCACCCGGTGACATGCCCCGGGTCGACCCGCGGATCCTGATGGAGAAGAACCGCCACGCGTGGGTCGGCGGCATGAACCCGGACGTCCCGATGTGCGAGGTCGGCCCGATGGGCCCGCCGTTCAACTCCCTCATCCACCGCGACGACGACACCGGCGAGACGGCCTTCTGGGCCCCCGGTGAGCACGCCGCGCCGGAGGAGCCGGTGTTCGTGCCGAAGTCGGCGGACGCCGCCGAGGGCGAGG
>NZ_JOGP01000116.1:0-652 GCF_000719505.1 Streptomyces sp. NRRL B-3229
CATCCACGAGATCGCATCCGACGGCAAGGTCACCCGCTCCCAGACCTTCGAGGTGCCCTACTCCTCGATGGTCCACGACTGGCTGGTCACCCGGGACCATTTCGTCTTCACCATCTCACCCATGATCGCCGACGCGCAGCGGCTGAAGCGGGACGAGCAGTTCGTCGTCTGGGACCCGACCGAGGCCACCTACGTCGCGATCATCCCGCGTGATGAAGGCGTCAGCGGCATCAAGTGGTTCCACAGCGAACTCCTCATGGAGACACACTCGTTGAACGCCTGGACGGACGGTGACACGCTGGTCGCCGACCACTTCACCACCGGGTCCGGCTGGTTCTCCCAGTTCCCGAAAACGACCGTCGGCCCGCTGCCGTCACCGACACCTACCGCAGCGAGCGGCTCATCGTCTCGCCCGGTGACTTCCCCCGGGTCGACCCGCGGATCCTGATGGAGAAGAACCGCCACGCGTGGGTCGGCGGCATGAACCCGGACGTCCCGATGTGCGAGATCGGCCCGATGGGCCCGCCGCTCAACTCCCTCATCCACCGCGACAACGACACCGGCGAGACGGCCTTCTGGGCCCCCGGTGAGCACGCCGCGCCGGAGGAGCCGGTGTTCGTGCCGAAGTCGGCGGACGCCGCCGAGGGCGAGG
>NZ_JOGP01000117.1:0-440 GCF_000719505.1 Streptomyces sp. NRRL B-3229
CGTACGACGAAGTGGTGGGCCACGCGCACGTCGATGGCTTTGCCGGTGGCCTTGTTGACGGCGGTGTAGCGGGCGAGGACGACGACGTTCTCGCCGTCGGCGACGTAGGTGTCGTCGTGGGCGGCCCAGCCCTCCCACTCCTTGCCGAGCTGCTCCATGACGTTCGAGGTGACGCCCTCGGGTGTGCGATAGGTCCCGGCCAGCGGGAAGCCGGCCATCTCCGTCCACTCCACGTCCGGGGCGAGGGTGGCGCGCAGGGCGTCCAGGTCACCGGCGGCGGAGGCCAGGTACTGACGCCGTACGACGTCGGCGGGAGCCGTCGACGAGTCGAACTCGCTCATGGTCAGCCCCACTTCATCTCGCCCTTGGCGACCTTCGAGCCGATCTGGGCGGCGATCAGCATGCCGTTGTCCGGGTACCGCTTGACCAGGGCGTCGTTC
>NZ_JOGP01000118.1:0-440 GCF_000719505.1 Streptomyces sp. NRRL B-3229
CTGGTGCCAAGGCATCCACCGTGCGCCCTTAAAAACTTGGCCACAGATGCTCGCGTCCACTGTGCAGTTCTCAAACAACGACCAGCCACCCATCACCCCGCCCTCACAGGCGAGTTCACTGGGGCCGGCATCCGAAGACAGACCAAACGGCCGTGCCCTCAGACACCCAACAACGTGCCCGACACACTCCCTGCTTCCCTCAACGTTCCACGCTCCGAAGAGCAGTACTGGAAGGAGAAGACAATCAAGTGTGCCGAATAATCAACGTTCCACCCATGAGCAACCACCGCAGAACGTTTGCCTGCGTAATGGCCTCTGAACCAGTCCCGAAGGACAGGCTTAGAAGTGCTCCTTAGAAAGGAGGTGATCCAGCCGCACCTTCCGGTACGGCTACCTTGTTACGACTTCGTCCCAATCGCCAGTCCCACCTTCGACAGCTC
>NZ_JOGP01000119.1:0-425 GCF_000719505.1 Streptomyces sp. NRRL B-3229
CTCGCCGACGAGGCGTTCGCCGCCGTCGGCGACAGCCTGCACGCACGCGTCGACCTCCTGCCCCTGCACCCGGCCTACCGGGCGCAGTTCGCCGACGGCAGCTCCCTGGACGTGCACACCGACGCCGGGGCCATGGAGGCGGAGATCGAGCGCTTCGCCGGTGCGCGCGAGGCCGACGGATACCGCAAGTTGCGCGTCTGGCTGGAGAAGCTCTACCGGGTGCAGATGCGGCGCTTCATCGACGCCGACTTCGACTCGCCCCTGCAACTGCTCCACCCCGACCTGGCCCGGCTGGCCGCCCTCGGCGGCTTCGGGCGGCTGGACGCGCGCATCGGACGGTTCCTCGGCGACGAGCGGCTGCGACGCGTGTTCTCCTTCCAGTCCCTGTACGCGGGCGTCGCACCCGAACGCGCCCTGGCCGCCTA
>NZ_JOGP01000120.1:0-421 GCF_000719505.1 Streptomyces sp. NRRL B-3229
GGTCGGAGGTGAAGTAGGTGGCGACGGCGTCCGCGTCGGCGAGGGTGACGGCCCGGCGGGTGACCGTCTCCAGCACGCGCAGCGCCGAGTCGGCGAGGCGTTCGCAGCGTCGGGCACGGTCGTCGGCGAGGGTCTGTCTGCGGGCGGAGAACGCCTCGTGGATCTCCTCGCGCAGATCCGCGAGGTGCCCGAGGAAGTCCTCGAACTCGGAGAACCGGGACTCCAGGTCCTCCACCTGTACGAGCATCCGGGCGAGCTGGTCGTCGCAGGCGTCCGGGCTGTCGGCGGACGCCAGCGAGCCCGTGACCGACGCACCCAGCAGGGCGAACTCCGCTGCGAAAGCGGCTCGTTGCTCGTCGGCCAGGAGCACCCGGCGCCGGCCGTCGAGGGTGGCGCGGGCCCGTTTGACGCCACCCAGGAT
>NZ_JOGP01000121.1:0-401 GCF_000719505.1 Streptomyces sp. NRRL B-3229
GAGCCTGCCCGAGGGCGAGGAGGGCGAGCTGGTCTTCACCTCGCTCACCAAGGAGGCGCTGCCGATCATCCGGTACCGCACCCGGGACCTGACCCGGCTGCTGCCCGGCACCGCACGGCCCGCGTTCCGCCGTATCGAGAAGATCACCGGTCGCAGCGACGACATGGTCATCCTGCGCGGGGTGAACGTCTTCCCGAGCCAGATCGAGGAGATCGTGCTGCGCGTCCCGGGGGTCGCCCCGCACTTCCAGATCGAACTGTCCCGGCGCGAGCGGCTGGACCACATGACCGTACGCGTCGAGGCCCGCCCCGGCACCGCCGACGACGTACGGGAGGCCGCCGCACGCTCGATCGCCCGGGGCGTCAAGGACGGGGTGGGGATCACCGTGGACGTCGCGATCG
>NZ_JOGP01000122.1:0-393 GCF_000719505.1 Streptomyces sp. NRRL B-3229
ACCTGGGCCGGCGGCGAGATCCGCGTCTACGGCGACAAGTGCCTGGACGCCTACAACCAGGGCACCACCGACGGCACCCGGGTGATCATCTGGACCTGCAACGGCCAGAACAACCAGAAATGGACCGTCGGTTCCGACGGCACGATCCGCAACGTCAACGCCGCCGGCCTGTGCCTCGACACCGACCGCTCCGGCACCGCCAACGGCACAGCGCTCCAGCTACGGACCTGCAACGGGCAGGCCGGCCAGAAGTGGAGTCGTGTGTGAACCGTTTCGCGGTCGCCCACCCCCAACACCCCTGACCGGAAAGGCAGGTGCACGATGCCCAGGTCAAGAACCCTGTTATGGCCCGCCATGGTCGCCGTGCTGGTCGTTCTGAGCCTTGCCGGCACG
>NZ_JOGP01000123.1:0-562 GCF_000719505.1 Streptomyces sp. NRRL B-3229
CCGGTGCGGTAGAGGCGTGAGCCCGCCTCGCCGTGGGGGTTGGGGAGGAACTTCTCGGCGGTGAGGTCGGGGCGGCCGAGGTAGCCGCGGGCCAGGCCGATGCCGGCGATGTAGACCTCACCGGCCACCCCGACCGGGGCCGGTTCCAACTCCTGGGTGAGGACGTACATCTGGGTGTTCGGGATCGGCGCGCCCAGCGGGATGGCCTCGGTCGCCGGGAGTTTGTCGATCACCAGGCCGGAGTTGCCGATGGTGATCTCGGTGGGGCCGTACTCGGTGGCGAGCTTGGTGCCCTGGGGGCCGGCGAGCCAGCGAGAGCGGGAAGTTGTCACCGGCCGCGATCACCACACCGGCCAGGGTGCGGGCCTGTTCGGTGTCCAGTTGGTGGGTGAGCAGGTCCAGGTGGCCGGGGGTGAGCTTGACGAAGGAGAACGGTCCGGCGGCGGCAAGAGTCGCGCCGAGGTCGGCGGTGTCCAGATCGTCGGGCAGGAGGGTGACGGGCTGTCCGCAGATGAGCGGGGTGAACAGGTCGGGGATGCCCAGGTCGAAGGAGATCGACGAG
>NZ_JOGP01000124.1:0-389 GCF_000719505.1 Streptomyces sp. NRRL B-3229
GGCTGAGGGCGGCGCGGGAGGTGGGGTGGTGGACGGTCACCGGCGCGGAGCCGACCGCCTGGCGCAGGCCCTCGCGGTAGGTGTCCGCCCTGACGTAGCGGACCCGGTCGCCGAGTTCCGCGGCGCGGTGCCGCATCGCGGACAGGATCAGGTGCGCCTTGGCCCGGTGGAACCGGCGGCGCCGGAAGACCGACCGGGCCTCGATCATCACGACCGGGGCGTCCCGGTCCGGTCCGTGGGGGCCCGGGGTGAGGAAGTGCGGTCCGAGCTGGTCACCGAAGAGTCAGTGGAAGGTCGTCATGCTCGGCTCCGGTTCCGGGGCGGTGGGGGTGCGAGCGGAAACCGCTCATGTAAGCGAATGATGGGGATTCGCGCGACTGATGGTGTTC
>NZ_JOGP01000125.1:0-567 GCF_000719505.1 Streptomyces sp. NRRL B-3229
TGTGTTGCTGGCCGCGCATCTGAAGGTGCTGGGCATGCTGACGGCGGAGGACGCCTTCCACACGGGCGTGGTCTATCACGGCCGTCTGGAGGCCCCGGGTGCCGACCGCGTGCTGGGCATGCACCTCAACACCCTGCCCTTCCCGTCGGCCAAGGGTGCGGGTACGTGGCGTGAGCTGGTGCGGGAGGTGTACCGGCAGGAGACCGAGATCTGGTCCCACCGCCGCTATCCGCTCCCGGCCATCCAGCGTGCCGCAGGAGGCAGCGGCGGTGACTTGCTGAGCATCCTGTTCGAGTACCTCGACCAACGAGTTCGGGCTCAACGTCATCGCCCGCAACGGACGCTTCAGCCTCTTCAGCACCAGCTCGCTGATGAGCCGGGAGAGCCTGGACCGGCTGGCGGGGATGTACCGGTCGGTGCTGGAGGCGATGGCTGCGGATGCGGACGGGGACGCACGTGGTGTGTTGCTGTCCAGCGCCGAGCGGGGGGTGCTGCTCGGGGAGTGGGCCGACGGTTCGTCTGTCGGCTGGCCGGGTGGTCTGGTGGTGGACCGTTTCGAGGCGCAGG
>NZ_JOGP01000126.1:0-376 GCF_000719505.1 Streptomyces sp. NRRL B-3229
GGCGATCTGCGCGGCGAAGCGCGTCAGCTCGTCGACCCCGTCGGCGAGGTGCACGGTGCCGGCCCGGGACGCCGCCTCGGCCTGCCAGGGCACGGGTCCGTCGAGCGCCCAGTCGACCTTGAAGGTGGCGAAGTCCCACTGGAACCGGCGCAGGTCGTCCAGGAGCTGCGCGGGCAGGTGCTCGGGGTCCACGAGGCCGCCGTACAGCGCGGGCACCGACACGTCCGCCAGCACCGCCCTGTGGGCCGGCACCGCGTCGCCCGCCGCCGTACGGACACCGACGGCCCGTCCGGCGCGGACGACGACCTCCGCCACCCGTTGCCCGCACCGGACCCGCCCACCGAGTGTCTCGAGACGCCGGGTGAGGGCCTCGGTC
>NZ_JOGP01000127.1:0-368 GCF_000719505.1 Streptomyces sp. NRRL B-3229
CCCCCGACGACTGCCGGACGCTCGACGACCTGGCCCGCTTCCCCTTCACCACGAAGGCCGATCTGCGCGACACCTACCCGTTCGGCATGTTCGCCGTCCCCATGGACCAGGTCCGCCGCGTCCACGCCTCCAGCGGCACCACCGGGCGCCCCACGGTGGTCGGTTACACCGAGAACGACCTGTCGATGAGGGCCGACATGGTCGCCCGCTCGATCCGCGCCGCCGGCGGCCGTCCCGGCCACAAGGTGCACATCTCCTACGGCTACGGTCTGTTCACCGGCGGCCTGGGCGCCCACGACGGGGCCGAGCGGGCCGGCTGCACGGTGATCCCCGCCTCGGGCGGGATGACCGCGCGCCAGGTGCAGATC
>NZ_JOGP01000128.1:0-353 GCF_000719505.1 Streptomyces sp. NRRL B-3229
TACAACGGGGAGACGCCCGTCATCACCGGTGGCAAGGCGATCACCGGATGGACCGCGGCGACCAACGGCGAGTACAAGGCGTCCGTGGGCAGCCTGAACTTCCGGCAGCTGTACGTCAACGGGGTCCGCGCCACCCGGGCCCGCTTCCCCGACCTCGGCACGGACTTCCAGCTCCAGGGCAGCGACAAGCCCAACAAGCTGCTGAAGGTGCTCAGCTCGCAGATCTCCAACTGGAGCAACCTCAGCCAGGTCGAGATGATGCTGGAGACGCAGTGGGGCGAGAGCTACCTGCGGCTGAAGTCGTTCACCTCCGCGGGCGGCATCGCCAACGTGTCGATCCAGGACCACGAGGC
>NZ_JOGP01000129.1:0-347 GCF_000719505.1 Streptomyces sp. NRRL B-3229
CCCTCACCCCGCCCCTGGGCTGGAACAGCTGGAACAGCTTCGGGTGCGGAGTCACCGAGGCCCAGGTCCGCCAGGCCGCCGACGCGATGGTGTCCTCGGGCATGCGGGACGCCGGCTACCGGTACATCGTCGTCGACGACTGCTGGTTCGACCCGCAGCGTGACGCGTCGGGCAACCTGCGGGCCAACGCGACCAAGTTCCCCGGCGGGATGAAGGCGCTCGGGGACTACATCCACGGCAAGGGCCTGAAGTTCGGCATCTACCAGGTGCCGGGCGATCGCACCGGCGCCCAGACCAGCGGCGCGTACCCCGGATCGACGGGCAGCCTGGGACACGAGGCCCAGGAC
>NZ_JOGP01000130.1:0-344 GCF_000719505.1 Streptomyces sp. NRRL B-3229
TCTCCGCACTGTCCCGCCCCACCATCGTCAAGCACCTGGTGGCCGCCGCCGAGAAGCACGGCGCCGACACGGTCGCCCACGGCTGCACCGGCAAGGGCAACGACCAGGTGCGGTTCGAGGCGGGCATCTCCTCGCTGGCCCCCGACCTCAAGTGCATCGCGCCCGTCCGCGACTACGCGATGACGCGGGACAAGGCCATCGCCTTCTGCGAGGAGAAGGGCCTCCCGATCGCGACCACCAAGAAGTCGCCCTACTCCATCGACCAGAACGTCTTCGGCCGCGCCGTGGAGACGGGCTTCCTGGAGGACATCTGGAACGCCCCGATCGAGGACGTGTACGAGTAC
>NZ_JOGP01000131.1:0-343 GCF_000719505.1 Streptomyces sp. NRRL B-3229
CTGCACCAGCGACAGCGGATACGCATCCACCACACCCGCCGGAAGAGCAGCCCGGTCCTCCTCGCCGATCAGCGCGAACGGCTCGACCGCCGCGATCAGCGACTCGCCAGACCCCCGGCCGCCGACAGACGCGGCCAGCCCGGCGACCGTCTTCAACCGGAAGACATCCGGTATCGACACGTCATAGCCGGCCGCCCGCAGCGCACCCACCAACCGCACCGCACGGATCGAGTCACCGCCCAGATCGAAGAAGCTGTCCTCGACACCGACCCGCTCCAGCCCGAGCACCTGCGACCAGACCGCCGCCAGCCGCTCCTCCACCGGAGTCCTCGGCGCCACATAC
>NZ_JOGP01000132.1:0-338 GCF_000719505.1 Streptomyces sp. NRRL B-3229
GGGTCTGTCCGTGACGGTGTGGGCCCACCACATGTACGTCACCGGCGGTGTACTGCTCCCGTTCTTCTCCTTCATGACGTTCCTCATCGCCGTACCGACCGGCGTGAAGTTCTTCAACTGGATCGGAACGATGTGGAAGGGGTCCCTGAGCTTCGAGACCCCGATGCTCTGGGCCACCGGCTTCCTGATCACCTTCACCTTCGGTGGTCTGACCGGTGTCATCCTGGCCTCGCCGCCGCTGGACTTCCACGTCTCGGACTCGTACTTCGTGGTGGCGCACTTCCACTACGTCGTCTTCGGCACCGTCGTCTTCGCGATGTTCTCCGGCTTCCACTTCT
>NZ_JOGP01000133.1:0-338 GCF_000719505.1 Streptomyces sp. NRRL B-3229
AGAAGTGGAAGCCGGAGAACATCGCGAAGACGACGGTGCCGAAGACGACGTAGTGGAAGTGCGCCACCACGAAGTACGAGTCCGAGACGTGGAAGTCCATCGGGGGCGAGGCCAGGATGACACCGGTCAGACCACCGAAGGTGAAGGTGATCAGGAAGCCGGTGGCCCACAGCATCGGGGTCTCGAAACTCAGGGACCCCTTCCACATCGTTCCGATCCAGTTGAAGAACTTCACGCCCGTCGGTACGGCGATGAGGAACGTCATGAAGGAGAAGAACGGGAGCAGTACACCGCCGGTGACGTACATGTGGTGGGCCCACACCGTCACGGACAGACCC
>NZ_JOGP01000134.1:0-333 GCF_000719505.1 Streptomyces sp. NRRL B-3229
GTCAAGAGCCACGCCCGCCGCGGCCTGCGCCGTCTGGCCTGCCGGCTCCAGGACGCCGACGCCGTCGAATGCGCGGCGTGAAAGCGTCGCCTTGCAGGAAAACGCGGGTGCCGCGTGACAGCATGTGCGCTGTGTGAAATCGACGCAAAAACGATGCGTTTCGGATGCCGTTGATCATGCGTCCGGCGCACACCAGGTGAGGAACCGCATCCGGACGGGTACTGCGACCGGAATGCTGCCGCAGGGACAGCGACACCGCGCAGGGAGGGAACCGGTCGTGCACGAGGCGGACGTCGCCATCATCGGCGCGGGGGCAGCGGGGCTGTCCCTGGC
>NZ_JOGP01000135.1:0-329 GCF_000719505.1 Streptomyces sp. NRRL B-3229
GCCCGCGCTGTACGAGCGGGTGATGGCCGCTGACATCCTGGTCGTCGCCGGTCCGATCTGGCTCGGCGACAACAGCTCGGTGACCAAGAAGGTCATCGAGCGCCTCTACGCCTGCTCCAGTCTGCTCAACCCGCAGGGCCAGTACGCCTATTACGGCCGGGTCGGCGGATGTCTGATCACCGGCAACGAGGACGGCGTGAAGCACTGTGCGATGAACGTTCTCTACAGTCTCCAGCACCTCGGTTACACGATCCCGCCCCAGGCCGACGCGGGCTGGATCGGCCCGGCGGGTCCCGGACCCTCGTCCCCCGACGGGGGGGCGGGCGGGC
>NZ_JOGP01000136.1:0-328 GCF_000719505.1 Streptomyces sp. NRRL B-3229
GCCCGACGGCACCCTGGAAACCCTCGGCCGCATCGACCACCAGGTCAAGATCCGCGGCTACCGCATCGAACTCGGCGAAATCGAAGCCCGCCTGCGCGAACACCCCCACATCAAGGACGCCGTCACCACCGTCCGTGAACCCCAGCCCGGCCACAAACGCCTGACCGCCTACATCGTCACCCACCAGCCCCTCGACACGGCAACCCTGCGCGCCCACCTGGCCACCACCCTCCCCGACTACATGCTCCCGGCCGCGTTCGTGGCCATCGACCGCATCCCCCTCACCACCAACGGCAAGATCGACCACCGAGCCCTCCCCACCCCCGAC
>NZ_JOGP01000137.1:0-328 GCF_000719505.1 Streptomyces sp. NRRL B-3229
GGCGACAGGCAGGACCACGCCCCGGGAGACGGCCGTCCACACCGCACGGTCCAGCGGGCGGCCGCTGAGGGTGTACTCGTGGACGGCGAGCCGTCCGTGCGGGGCCAGCAGTCCGTGGACGGCGCGCAGCACCGCGTCGGGGTCGGCGACGTTGCGGAAGAGGTAGGCGGCGAACACCGCGTCGAACGGTCCTTCCACGCCCGCCTCGGCCAGGGCCTCCGCGGGGGCGCACACGAACCTGACCCTGCCGGGCCACGGCTTGGCCAGGGCGCGGTCCAGCATCCCGGCCGAGGCGTCCACGGCCGTGATGTCGGCCTCGGGGAGCGCG
>NZ_JOGP01000138.1:0-320 GCF_000719505.1 Streptomyces sp. NRRL B-3229
GCCTGTACCTGTACTCGGCCGCCGAGACCCTCGGCGCGGACCGCGCGGACCTCACCGAGCGGCTGATCGCGGGCCGTCAGAAGTACTCGTCGATCTTCAACTACCCGACGCCGACCTTCGCCGACGTCGGCGTGATCGGCTGGTTCGTGGACGGCGCGGCCATCTGCAACCAGGTGCCGCTGTGCCGCAGTTCCTACGGCCCCTACGCGCGCGCGATGGTGCGGATCTGCAAGGAGGAGTCCTTCCACCAGCGGCAGGGCTACGAACTGCTGATGACCATGATGCGGGGCACCGACGCCCAGCGGGAGATGGTCCAGGAC
>NZ_JOGP01000139.1:0-319 GCF_000719505.1 Streptomyces sp. NRRL B-3229
CGACGGGGCCTCGGTGCCCGAGTTCGGTGACGGCTCGGAGTCCCCGATGGGCGGCCCGGTCTACCGCTACGACGCCCGCAACGACAACCCGGCCAAGTTCCCGAAGGAGTACGACGGCGACTTCTTCGCGGGCGAGTTCGGCCGCAAGTGGATCAAGCGGATCGAGCAGGACCGCAACGGCGAGGTCACCAAGATCAACGACTTCCCCTGGACCGGTACCCAGGTCATGGACATGGACTTCGGCCCCGACGGCGCGCTCTACGTCCTCGACTACGGCACCGGCTACTTCAACGGCGACGAGAACTCCGCGCTCTACCGC
>NZ_JOGP01000140.1:0-318 GCF_000719505.1 Streptomyces sp. NRRL B-3229
GACCTGGGCGGTACGGGGCCACCCCCTGTGGACCGTCCCCGACGGCAGCCGCGGCCCGCTGCTCCGGGCCCTCGCGTCGACCCGGCACAGGGGCGGCACCACCACCCCGGGGCGTCGGCGGGCCCGCCGCGTCACAGGCGGATGACCACGAGAGCGGTGTCGTCGGCGTTGCCCGTGGGCGGCAGCAGATCGGTCAGCAGCGCGTCCGCCAGGTCCTCGGGGCCGGCCTCCCGGTGGGCGCCGAGGGAGCGGGCCAGACGGGTGAGACCGATGTCGATGTCCTCGGTACGGCGTTCGACCAGCCCGTCCGTGTAGAGG
>NZ_JOGP01000141.1:0-317 GCF_000719505.1 Streptomyces sp. NRRL B-3229
CAAGGCGTCGACGGCGTCGTATTCGCCGTTGCAGAAGAAGGCGTACGAGATGATCTCGGGGGCGAAGAGTCTGACGCAGTTCATGGACCGTGACTCGCGTCCGGACTTCACCTCGACGGTGATGCAGCCTTCGCTCCAGAAGTTCCTCCAGAACCCCAAGGGCGTCGACAGTCTGCTGTCCTCGATCGAACGCCAGAAGAAGACGATCTTCGCCTCTTCCTGAGCTGAGCTGAGTTGAGCGGCTAAATGACTACCGACACAACCTCCCCCCAGAGCCCGGAGGCGGCCGTGGTGCCGCCTTCGGGCCCTGCCCCGTC
>NZ_JOGP01000142.1:0-315 GCF_000719505.1 Streptomyces sp. NRRL B-3229
TACGGACACTGCCCACCCCGAGCTCGAGGGGCTGGGCAAGTACGAGTACGGCTGGGCCGACCCGGACGCCGCGGGCGCAGCCGCCAAGCGCGGCCTCTCCGAAGAGGTCGTCCGCGACATCTCCGCCAAGAAGAACGAGCCCGAGTGGATGCTCAAGCTCCGGCTCAAGGGGCACAAGCTCTTCGAGAAGAAGCCGATGCCGAACTGGGGCTCGGACCTGTCGGGCATCGACTTCGACAACATCAAGTACTTCGTCCGCTCCACCGAGAAGCAGGCCCAGACCTGGGACGACCTGCCCGAGGACATCAAGAACAC
>NZ_JOGP01000143.1:0-314 GCF_000719505.1 Streptomyces sp. NRRL B-3229
GATCTGTACGGCAAGATCACCAACCCGGCGAACGGCTACTTCTCCCCCGAGGGCATCCCCTACCACTCGGTGGAGACGCTGATCGTCGAGGCGCCGGACCACGGTCACGAGACCACCTCGGAGGCGTACAGCTACCTCCTGTGGCTCCAGGCCATGTACGGCAAGGTGACCGGCGACTGGTCCAAGTTCAACGGCGCCTGGGAGATCATGGAGAAGTACATGATCCCCACCCACGCCGACCAGCCGACCAACTCCTTCTACAACGCCTCCAAGCCGGCCACCTACGCGCCCGAGCTGGACACCCCCAACGAGTA
>NZ_JOGP01000144.1:0-311 GCF_000719505.1 Streptomyces sp. NRRL B-3229
ACGGACGGGTCGTCGGTGTAGGGGTTGCGGTAGGCGCCGAACAGGGCCTGGCGGGCGGCGCGTTCGAGCTGGAAGCGCTGGGTGCGGACGTACTTGGTCTTCAGATCGGCGTGCCCGTTGTCGAACCGGACCATGTGGATCATGCCGTCGCCGTTGATGTACACGTCGTTCGGGAAACGCGGCGGGTACTGGGTGTCGGCGGCGGCACGGTAGAAGGCGCCGTTCAGCTCGGGCGGGATGCGGCCCTCGACCTCCAGGTCGTAGACGTCCGCCTCGATCCGCGAGGGGGCGAAGAAGCCCCGGAACTTCGG
>NZ_JOGP01000145.1:0-311 GCF_000719505.1 Streptomyces sp. NRRL B-3229
GCGGGCAGGAGGTCGCCCACTCCAGGGAGCGGCCGTAGCCCCACGGGTCGTCGACGCCGACCGGCTTGCCGTACTTGGCCGTCTTCCACACGTTGTAGAAGAACGGCAGGAGGGATGACCCGAGCAGGAACGAGGAGATCGTCGAGACCGTGTTGAGCGTGGTGAGCCCCTCGACCGCGAGGTAGTCCGGAATCCGGCGCTGCATCCCGTTCGCGCCCAGCCAGTGCTGGACCAGGAAGGTGCCGTGGAAGCCGACGAACAGCGTCCAGAACGTGATCTTGCCGAGGCGCTCGTCGAGCATCTTGCCGGTG
>NZ_JOGP01000146.1:0-294 GCF_000719505.1 Streptomyces sp. NRRL B-3229
GATCATCTGGCACGCCGGCAAGCTGCTCGCCCTCAAGGAGGCGGCGCTCCCGTACGAGCTGGACCCGCTGACGCTGGAGACGAAGGGCGTCTGCGACTTCTCCGGGCAGATCCCCGGCCGTACCTTCACCGCCCACCCCAAGCACGACCCGCGCACCGGCGAGCTGATCGCCTTCGCGTACAACGCCAGCGGCCTGCCGGACAAGCAGATCCACATCCACGAGATCGCATCCGACGGCAAGGTCACCCGCTCCCAGACCTTCGAGGTGCCCTACTCCTCGATGGTCCACGACTG
>NZ_JOGP01000147.1:0-294 GCF_000719505.1 Streptomyces sp. NRRL B-3229
GATCATCTGGCACGCCGGCAAGCTGCTCGCCCTCAAGGAGGCGGCGCTCCCGTACGAGCTGGACCCGCTGACGCTGGAGACGAAGGGCGTCTGCGACTTTTCCGGGCAGATCCCCGGCCGTACCTTCACCGCCCACCCCAAGCACGACCCGCGCACCGGCGAGCTGATCGCCTTCGCGTACAACGCCAGCGGCAGGCCGGACAAGCAGATCCACATCCACGAGATCGCATCCGACGGCAAGGTCACCCGCTCCCAGACCTTCGAGGTGCCCTACTCCTCGATGGTCCACGACTG
>NZ_JOGP01000148.1:0-385 GCF_000719505.1 Streptomyces sp. NRRL B-3229
CCGGGGCGGTGATGGGGCGGCGGGCGATGCGGGCGGCGTGTGCGTCGGTGAGGATGAGGGTGCCCTGGTGGGCGGCGGCGAGGGTGGCGGTGTGGGTGGTGCTGGTGACCACGACCGAAGCCTTGGTGTCGGCCAGGATGAAGGCGAGACGTTCGGCCGGCAGAGTCGGATCCAGCGGAAGATAAGCCGCGCCCGCCTTCCAGATGGGCACCAGGTCCGGGCCGCGCTGAAGGCACACACCGACCAGGCTGTCCGCTCCGGCACCGGCGGCGATCAGATGGTGGGCGATGCGGTTGGCCCGCTCCTCCACCTCGCCGTACGACATCCGCACGTCACCGGACACGACGGCCACGGCGTCCGGTGTCGCGGCGACCTGCGCCTCGAA
>NZ_JOGP01000149.1:0-288 GCF_000719505.1 Streptomyces sp. NRRL B-3229
TGCTCGCCCTCGGAGGCGAGCATCTCCACCAGCATGCCGGTCTGCACCAGCGACAGCGGATACGCATCCACCACACCCGCCGGAAGAGCAGCCCGGTCCCCCTCGCCGATCAGCGCGAACGGCTCCACGGCCACCACCAGCGACGGACCGCCACCGTGCTCCTGACCAGCCACCAGACCCGCGAGAGCAGCGACCGTCTTCAGCCGGAAGACATCCGGTATCGACACGTCATAGCCGGCCGCCCGCAGCGCACCCACCAGCCGCACCGCACGGATCGAGTCACCGCCC
>NZ_JOGP01000150.1:0-287 GCF_000719505.1 Streptomyces sp. NRRL B-3229
AGCCGCATACAACTCCCGGCCCATACCGACCCGCTGAGCCCCCTGACCGGTGAACAACACCGCCAGACGACCACCCCCCACCGACGGGACCTCTGCGGGCACCGCCCGCAGACCGGCAACCGCCTCCTCACGATCGGAGGCCACCACCACAGCCCTGTGCTCCAGAGCCGCACGAGAGACGACCAGCGAATGGGCGACGTCCGTCAGGTCGGCCTGCCCGCCCTCCAGGTGGTCGGCCAGCCGCTCGGCCTGCGCCTTCAGCGCCTGACCGGAGCGGGCCGACACCA
>NZ_JOGP01000151.1:0-279 GCF_000719505.1 Streptomyces sp. NRRL B-3229
GCGCATTCAAACCCACCGCCGCATCCACATCATCCGCAGCAACGGCCCTCTCCCCCTCCGCACACAAAGCCTCCAAAGCAGCAACACCCTCACTGCCCGCATGCACCGCAGCCAACCGCGCCGCCTCCGCCTCCAACAACGTCCGCACCGTCAGAAGCTGATCCGCCTCCGCATCCGTCGGCTCATGCACAAACGCACCCTGAGCCGGCCGCAGATCCACCCACCCCTCCGTGTTCAACCGCTGCAACGCCTCCCGCACCGGCTGCCGCGACACCCCCA
>NZ_JOGP01000152.1:0-270 GCF_000719505.1 Streptomyces sp. NRRL B-3229
TAGGCCGGATCTGGAAGCCCAGTAATGGGTGGAGGTGACCGGTACTAATAGGCCGAGGGCTTGTCCATATTTGCTCGCGTCCACTGTGTTAGTTCTGAGACAACGAACGGTTGTCGGCTAGAGCTGAACCACACAACAGAAGAGTGTGCTTGTTCGCTCGAAACCATTAGGGTTTCGGTGGTCATAGCGTGAGGGAAACGCCCGGTTACATTCCGAACCCGGAAGCTAAGCCTTACAGCGCCGATGGTACTGCAGGGGGGACCCTGTGGG
>NZ_JOGP01000153.1:0-265 GCF_000719505.1 Streptomyces sp. NRRL B-3229
CGACTGCGCCAACCGGAACAACGCCACCTCAACCGCGAACAGAGCCGGCTGCGTGAACTCCGTACGGTTCAACACCCCCGAGCCCGCATCGTCGAAGACAACCTCCTTCAACGGCCGCGGCAGATGCCCATCCAGCTCCGCCACCACCGCATCAAAAGCCTCCGCAAACACCGGATAAGCCGCATACAACTCCCGGCCCATACCGACCCGCTGAGCCCCCTGACCGGTGAACAACACCGCCAGACGACCACCCCCCACCACCGGC
>NZ_JOGP01000154.1:0-265 GCF_000719505.1 Streptomyces sp. NRRL B-3229
CGACTGCGCCAACCGGAACAACGCCACCTCAACCGCGAACAGAGCCGGCTGCGTGAACTCCGTACGGTTCAACACCCCCGAGCCCGCATCGTCGAAGACGACCTCCTTCAACGGCCGCGGCAGATGCCCATCCAGCTCCGCCACCACCGCATCAAAAGCCTCCGCGAACACCGGATAAGCCGCATACAACTCCCGGCCCATACCGACCCGCTGAGCCCCCTGACCGGTGAACAACACCGCCAGACGACCACCCCCCACCACCGGC
>NZ_JOGP01000155.1:0-265 GCF_000719505.1 Streptomyces sp. NRRL B-3229
GCTCGGCGAAGTCCTCGTACCCGCGGTCGATCATCGCCTGGGATGCGGGCGGGAACATCGCCACCAGGTGCCAGATCGCCGAGCCGGTGAAGCCGATGATGGTCCGGACACCGAAGGCGGCCGCCGCCCGCGCCGTGTCCTCGCCTTGTCCACCGCGAAATGATCTCCCCAGCAGGCGAGTTCGAGTCCGTCGAAGCCGAAGTCCCGGGCCAGACGGCAGACCTCCTCCAGCGGCAGATCGGCCCACTGACCGGTGAACAGCGTG
>NZ_JOGP01000156.1:0-254 GCF_000719505.1 Streptomyces sp. NRRL B-3229
GGAGGGAGCTGTCGAAGGTGGGACTGGCGATTGGGACGAAGTCGTAACAAGGTAGCCGTACCGGAAGGTGCGGCTGGATCACCTCCTTTCTAAGGAGCATCTAGGCCGCCAAGCGTGCTTGGTGGTCCAGGGCCATTACGTCGGCAAACGTTCGACGGTGGTTGCTCATGGGTGGAACGTTGATTATTCGGCACTTTCAGTCATCTCGGGCTGCCAGTACTGCTCTTCGGAGCGTGGAACGCTGATCACGAGTG
>NZ_JOGP01000157.1:0-399 GCF_000719505.1 Streptomyces sp. NRRL B-3229
GTACAGGTACGGCACGGCGTCGAGGCGGAAGCCGTCGATGCCCAGGTCCAGCCAGAACCGCAGCGCGGAGATCATCTCCTCCTGCACGGCCGGGTTCTCGTAGTTGAGGTCCGGCTGGTGGGAGAAGAAGCGGTGCCAGAAGTACTGCTTGCGGACCGGGTCGAAGGTCCAGTTGGAGGCCTCGGTGTCGACGAAGATGATCCGGGCGTCCTGGTACTGCTTGTCGTCGTCGGCCCAAGTCGATGATGACGCGCATGCCGCGCTGGTGGGCGGCGTCGACGAACTCCACGAAGTCGGCGAGGTCACCGAACTCGGGCAGGACGGCGGTGTAGTCGGAGACGTCGTAACCGCCGTCCCGGAGCGGTGACTTGAAGAACGGCGGCAGCCACAGGCAGTCGA
>NZ_JOGP01000158.1:0-244 GCF_000719505.1 Streptomyces sp. NRRL B-3229
CACTCGTGATCAGCGTTCCACGCTCCGAAGAGCAGTACTGGCAGCCCGAG
The DNA here is from genome assembly GCF_000719505.1 of Streptomyces sp. NRRL B-3229. Classification (NCBI taxonomy): domain Bacteria; kingdom Bacillati; phylum Actinomycetota; class Actinomycetes; order Kitasatosporales; family Streptomycetaceae; genus Streptomyces; species Streptomyces sp. NRRL B-3229. The sequence continues at coordinate 51 of NZ_JOGP01000158.1, forward strand.
ATGACTGAAAGTGCCGAATAATCAACGTTCCACCCATGAGCAACCACCGCAGAACGTTTGCCTGCGTAGTGGCCTCTGACCGAGCGAACTCGGTAAGAAGTGCTCCTTAGAAAGGAGGTGATCCAGCCGCACCTTCCGGTACGGCTACCTTGTTACGACTTCGTCCCAATCGCCAGTCCCACCTTCGACAGCTC
>NZ_JOGP01000159.1:0-241 GCF_000719505.1 Streptomyces sp. NRRL B-3229
CTGCACCAGCGACAGCGGATACGCATCCACCACACCCGCCGGAAGAGCAGCCCGGTCCTCCTCGCCGATCAGCGCGAACGGCTCGACCGCCGCGATCAGGGACTCGCCGGACCCCTGACCGGCCACCAGCCCCGCCAGCACGGCGACCGTCTTCAGCCGGAAGACATCCGGTATCGACACGTCATAGCCGGCCGCCCGCAGCGCACCCACCAGCCGCACCGCACGGATCGAGTCACCGCCC
>NZ_JOGP01000160.1:0-241 GCF_000719505.1 Streptomyces sp. NRRL B-3229
ACGACACCGGCGAGACGGCCTTCTGGGCCCCCGGTGAGCACGCCGCGCCGGAGGAGCCGGTGTTCGTGCCGAAGTCGGCGGACGCCGCCGAGGGCGAGGGCTACCTGCTCTCGCTGGTCGGCCGCCGCGACCAGAACCGCCACGACCTGGCCATCCTCGACGCCCTCGACATCGCGGCCGGCCCGATCGCCACCGTGAAGATCCCCTTCCGGCTCCGGTACGGCTTCCACGGCACCTGGGT
>NZ_JOGP01000161.1:0-235 GCF_000719505.1 Streptomyces sp. NRRL B-3229
GATGGCGAACAGGATGCCCTTCTCGGCCGAGAGCTTGTTGACCTCCGCCTCGAGCGGGTCGATCTCCGGGGTGTCGCCGCCGCCCAGGCTGAGGTTGACGACGTCGGCGCCCTGCGCGGCCGCCCACTCCATGCCGGCGAGGATGCCGGAGTCGTCACCCGAGCCGGTGTCGTCGAGGACCTTGCCGTTGAGGATCTTGGCACCGGGCGCGACGCCCTTGTACTTGCCGCCCGAC
>NZ_JOGP01000162.1:0-235 GCF_000719505.1 Streptomyces sp. NRRL B-3229
GATGGCGAACAGGATGCCCTTCTCGGCCGAGAGCTTGTTGACCTCCGCCTCGAGCGGGTCGATCTCCGGGGTGTCGCCGCCGCCCAGGCTGAGGTTGACAACGTCGGCACCCTGCGCGGCCGCCCACTCCATGCCCGCGAGGATGCCGGAGTCGTCACCCGAGCCGGTGTCGTCGAGGACCTTGCCGTTGAGGATCTTGGCACCGGGCGCGACGCCCTTGTACTTGCCGCCCGAC
>NZ_JOGP01000163.1:0-230 GCF_000719505.1 Streptomyces sp. NRRL B-3229
CGGGCAGTGAGGGTGTTGCTGCTTTGGAGGCTTTGTGTGCGGAGGGGGAGAGGGCCGTTGCTGCGGATGATGTGGATGCGGCGGTGGGTTTGAATGCGCGTTTTCACGCGAAGGTGATGGAGTTGGCGGGCAATGCGGTGTTGGCGGAGTTGGCGGGGCAGGTGGATCGTCGGGTGCGGTGGTATTACACGCCGATCGCCCGGCAGCGTGGTCGGCAGTCCTGGATCGAG
>NZ_JOGP01000164.1:0-230 GCF_000719505.1 Streptomyces sp. NRRL B-3229
CTCGATCCAGGACTGCCGACCACGCTGCCGGGCGATCGGCGTGTAATACCACCGCACCCGACGATCCACCTGCCCCGCCAACTCCGCCAACACCGCATTACCCGCCAACTCCATCACCTTCGCATGAAAAAGCGCATTCAAACCCACCGCCGCATCCACATCATCCGCAGCAACGGCCCTCTCCCCCTCCGCACACAAAGCCTCCAAAGCAGCAACACCCTCACTGCCCG
>NZ_JOGP01000165.1:0-228 GCF_000719505.1 Streptomyces sp. NRRL B-3229
CGACAAACTCCCGGCGACGGAGGCGATCCCGCTGGGCGCGCCGATCCCGAACACCCAGATGTACGTCCTCACCCAGGAGCTGGAGCCGGCCCCGGTCGGCGTGGCCGGTGAGGTCTACATCGCCGGCACCGGCCTGGCCCGCGGCTACCTCGGCCGCCCCGACCTCACCGCCGAGAAGTTCCTCCCCAACCCCCACGGCGAGGCGGGCTCACGCCTCTACCGCACCGG
>NZ_JOGP01000166.1:0-218 GCF_000719505.1 Streptomyces sp. NRRL B-3229
CACCCGGACCTCAAGACGCAGGTGATCGAGTCCAAGAACTTCTCCGCCGCGGCTGACGCGACGGACAAGTTCGGTCACGGCACGCATGTCGCGTCCATCGCGGCGGGCACCGGCGCCAAGTCGGGCGGCAAGTACAAGGGCGTCGCGCCCGGTGCCAAGATCCTCAACGGCAAGGTCCTCGACGACACCGGCTCGGGTGACGACTCCGGCATCCTCGC
>NZ_JOGP01000167.1:0-210 GCF_000719505.1 Streptomyces sp. NRRL B-3229
GCAGATGAGCGGGGTGAACAGGTCGGGGATGCCCAGGTCGAAGGAGATCGACGAGAACAGCGGGGCACCGCCGTCGCCGTGCGAGGCGTACGACTGCACGGTCCAGGCGAGGTAGTTGGCCAGACCGGCGTGGTGGATCATCACGCCCTTGGGGCGGCCGGTGGAGCCGGAGGTGTAGATGACGTAGGCCAGCTGCGCCGGATCCGGCAC
>NZ_JOGP01000168.1:0-208 GCF_000719505.1 Streptomyces sp. NRRL B-3229
CCTGAGCTGAGCTGAGTTGAGCGGCTAAATGACTACCGACACAACCTCCCCCCAGAGCCCGGAGGCGGCCGTGGTGCCGCCTTCGGGCCCTGCCCCGTCCCCGCGCATGGCGCAGGGCCACAAGCGTCTGCTGACCCGCCGGGACCGCATCACGCTCGCCTTCATGGCGGGCGTGCCGACCGTGCTGCACGTGCTGCTGGTGTGGGTG
>NZ_JOGP01000169.1:0-206 GCF_000719505.1 Streptomyces sp. NRRL B-3229
GACCAAGTACGTCCGCACCCAGCGCTTCCAGCTCGAACGCGCCGCCCGCCAGGCCCTGTTCGGCGCCTACCGCAACCCCTACACCGACGACCCGTCCGTGGCCGGCGTCGACGACGGCAACGCCAACACCTCGATCATCTGGCACGCCGGCAAGCTGCTCGCCCTCAAGGAGGCGGCGCTCCCGTACGAGCTGGACCCGCTGACGC
>NZ_JOGP01000170.1:0-206 GCF_000719505.1 Streptomyces sp. NRRL B-3229
GCGTCAGCGGGTCCAGCTCGTACGGGAGCGCCGCCTCCTTGAGGGCGAGCAGCTTGCCGGCGTGCCAGATGATCGAGGTGTTGGCGTTGCCGTCGTCGATGCCGGCTACGGACGGGTCGTCGGTGTAGGGGTTGCGGTAGGCGCCGAACAGGGCCTGGCGGGCGGCGCGTTCGAGCTGGAAGCGCTGGGTGCGGACGTACTTGGTC
>NZ_JOGP01000171.1:0-205 GCF_000719505.1 Streptomyces sp. NRRL B-3229
CACCCACACCAGCAGCACGTGCAGCACGGTCGGCACGCCCGCCATGAAGGCGAGCGTGATGCGGTCCCGGCGGGTCAGCAGACGCTTGTGGCCCTGCGCAACGCGCGACGGGGCAGGGCCCGAAGGCGGCACCACGGCCGCCTCCGGGCTCTGGGGGGAGGTTGTGTCGGTAGTCATTTAGCCGCTCAACTCAGCTCAGCTCAGG
>NZ_JOGP01000172.1:0-203 GCF_000719505.1 Streptomyces sp. NRRL B-3229
CCACCCACACCGCCACCCTCGCCGCCGCCCACCAGGGCACCCTCATCCTCACCGACGCACACGCCGCCCGCATCGCCCGCCGCCCCATCACCGCCCCGGTGCGGGTGCCGGATCCGGCGCAGCTGGCCTACGTCATCTACACCTCCGGCTCCACCGGCCGCCCCAAGGGCGTGATGATCCACCACGCCGGTCTGGCCAACTAC
>NZ_JOGP01000173.1:0-203 GCF_000719505.1 Streptomyces sp. NRRL B-3229
GGTCACCGAACTCGGGCAGGACGGCGGTGTAGTCGGAGACGTCGTAACCGCCGTCCCGGAGCGGTGACTTGAAGAACGGCGGCAGCCACAGGCAGTCGATGCCCAGCCACTGGAGGTAGTCCAGTTTGGCGGTCAGGCCCTTGAGGTCGCCGACACCGTCGCCGTTGCTGTCCTGGAAGGAGCGGACCAGCACCTCGTAGAAG
>NZ_JOGP01000174.1:0-203 GCF_000719505.1 Streptomyces sp. NRRL B-3229
CCACCCACACCGCCACCCTCGCCGCCGCCCACCAGGGCACCCTCATCCTCACCGACGCACACGCCGCCCGCATCGCCCGCCGCCCCATCACCGCCCCGGCGAGAGTGCCGGATCCGGCGCAGCTGGCCTACGTCATCTACACCTCCGGCTCCACCGGCCGCCCCAAGGGCGTGATGATCCACCACGCCGGTCTGGCCAACTAC
>NZ_JOGP01000175.1:0-203 GCF_000719505.1 Streptomyces sp. NRRL B-3229
GGTCACCGAACTCGGGCAGGACGGCGGTGTAGTCGGAGACGTCGTAACCGCCGTCCCGGAGCGGTGACTTGAAGAACGGCGGCAGCCACAGGCAGTCGACACCGAGCCACTGGAGGTAGTCCAGTTTGGCGGTCAGGCCCTTGAGGTCGCCGACACCGTCGCCGTTGCTGTCCTGGAAGGAGCGGACCAGCACCTCGTAGAAG
>NZ_JOGP01000176.1:0-202 GCF_000719505.1 Streptomyces sp. NRRL B-3229
GCACGGCGACGGCGGTGCCCCGCTGTTCTCGTCGATCTCCTTCGACCTGGGCATCCCCGACCTGTTCACCCCGCTCATCTGCGGACAGCCCGTCACCCTGCTCCCCGACGATCTGGACACCGCCGAGCTGGGTTCTGCTCTCTCGGCTGCCGGACCGTTCTCCTTCGTCAAACTCACCCCCGGCCACCTGGACCTGCTCACC
>NZ_JOGP01000177.1:0-201 GCF_000719505.1 Streptomyces sp. NRRL B-3229
CGCGTCATCATCGACTTCGTCATGAACCACACCAGCGACCAGCACCCGTGGTTCCAGGAGTCCCGCGCCAACCCCGACGGCCCCTACGGCGACTACTACATGTGGGCCGACGACGACAAGCAGTACCAGGACGCCCGGATCATCTTCGTCGACACCGAGGCCTCCAACTGGACCTTCGACCCGGTCCGCAAGCAGTACTTC
>NZ_JOGP01000178.1:0-201 GCF_000719505.1 Streptomyces sp. NRRL B-3229
CGCGTCATCATCGACTTCGTCATGAACCACACCAGCGACCAGCACCCGTGGTTCCAGGAGTCCCGCGCCAACCCCGACGGCCCCTACGGCGACTACTACGTCTGGGCCGACGACGACAAGCAGTACCAGGACGCCCGGATCATCTTCGTCGACACCGAGGCCTCCAACTGGACCTTCGACCCGGTCCGCAAGCAGTACTTC
>NZ_JOGP01000179.1:0-200 GCF_000719505.1 Streptomyces sp. NRRL B-3229
AACTCTCCGTGAATGTTTACCCGTAATCGGGTGCACACATCACGAGAGCGGAGCGACCACCGGAATAAGGCGGTCGCTCACAGCGTCCTCGCTGTGTTTATTTCAAAGGAACCTCGCCCCAACCGATGACCGGCCGGAGACGGGGTATCAACATATCTGGCGTTGATTTTTGGCACGCTGTTGAGTTCTCAAGGAACGGA
>NZ_JOGP01000180.1:0-200 GCF_000719505.1 Streptomyces sp. NRRL B-3229
GGGTGTCCGCCCGCAGCGGCCGGCGTCCGGAACCGAGAACTGACCGAGAGACCGAGCCGCCGGACCGAGGACGGACACCCCCCACCCCGGCACCGACCCACAACGCACCCGCACGCGCTACACAGGCCCCCACCGGACCGCAACGGGCCGCCGCAGGCCTCCAGGGGCGCGGGGAACTGCGCAAAACGCCCGCCCCCACC